>NZ_CP067140.1:2868750-3187500 GCF_028553805.1 Paracoccus saliphilus
GCGACCAGCCGCTCGAGATCGCAGCGATGCGAACTGGTCGAACTGACCCAGGTCAGCAGCGCCAGCCCCACTTCAGGCGTCCATGCGTCGATGAAATCCTCGTCCTCGACCCAGGTGGCACCCTGCCGCAAGGGAACCGTCCGCAGCGTGAAACCAAGGCGCGGGGCCAGTCCGGTCAGCAGGAAATGCAGCGAGGGAAAGCAATCCTCGGCAACAAGCACCTGCTTGCCCTTCAGATACTTGTCCGGCAAGGCACCGATGATCGATGCAAGGCCGCTGGTGACATTCTCGGTCGTGGTCATCGTGTCCTCGGGGGCGTTGACTATCCCGCGCCACAGATCGATGAAGCGCTGCCGCTGCCCCAGAACAAACCCCCACTGGCCGTCATCGCAGGCGGCCCAGCTGTCGCAGAACGCATCCATCCCGCGCTTCAGGTCGGTGGCCTTGCCGGAATATTGCCCGATCGAGTGATAAAGCAGGTAGGCTTCACCGGGTTCGGCGGTATCACGCATCTTATGTCTCCATATTTGGTTCAGAAGCCGAATTGCCGCGGCAGCCACAGGCTGAGCCCGGGCAGAAGCGCAAGCAGGATCAGCGCTGCGATATTGATCAGAAGGAAGGGCAAATTGGCCCTGAGCAACGCGCCCAGCCCGCAGCCCGCGATCCGTTCGGCCGCGAACAGGCAGACACCGAGCGGCGGGGTCAGCAAGCCGATATTGAGATTGAGGATCGCCACGACACCGAAATGCACCGGGTCGATCCCGGCCTGTGTGGCAGCGGCGGACAAGAGCGGACCGAACAGGATAATGACCGTCGTCGGATCGATCACCATGCCCAGCACCAGCAATACGAGGTTGAAGATCAGCAGCGTGCGGAAATGGCCCAGCTCCCATCCCGACACCGCGTCGCCCAGCATCCGCGGCACGTTCTCCATCCCCATGACCCATGAGAAGGCGGCGCCGCAGCCGACGATGATCAGAAGCTGGCCGGAGAATACGGCGGAACGCGCGAAGATCCGGCCGAGCATGGGCAGCCGAACCGAACGGTACAGGACCAGCGCCACCAGCAGGGCATATCCGCAGGCCACGGCCCCGGCCTCGGTCGGGGTCATCAACCCGCCCATGATCCCGGCAAGGATGATGACCGGGATCATCAGCGGCACCAGCGCGTTGCCCGCCGAATTCAGCAGGATGCGCGGGCTGCGCGGCATCTCTACTCGTGGAAAGTCATGCCGACGCGCCTGCACGCCGACCAGCAACATCTGCGCCAGCCCCACGACAAGGCCGGGCAGCAGCGTCGCCAGCATCAGCGCCCCGATAGAGATACCGGTCATCGAGCCATAGATCACCGCCACCAGCGATGGCGGCACCATCGGCCCGATGATCGAGGAAGAGGCAGTGACCGCAGCCGCATAGGCCGCTGAATAGCCCTGTTTGACCATGGCGGGAATGAAGACCCGCCCGAGCGCGGCAATATCCCCGAGAGCGACCCCGGTGATCCCCGAGAACAGGATCGACGCGCCGATATTCACTTGCGCCAGCCCCCCGCGCATCCAACCGAACAGGACATTGGCGAAATGCACGAGGCGATCGGTGATCTTGCCCTCGTTCACCAGCTCCCCGGCGAGGATGAATAACGGGATCGCCATCAGGACGAAGGAATCCATCCCCTGATAGATCCGTTCGGCCATCATCGGCAGGAACATCAGCTTGCCGGTGAACAGGACCCAGGCCAGCACGCCCGCCAGCAAGGACCATGCGACCGGAAGACCGATCACCACGAGCAGCAGGAATGCCGCGATCAGGACCGTAAGGCTGTCGCTCATGCCGCCTCCCTCTCCAGCAACCGCCGGGACAGGGCAAACAGTGCGGCCAGCAGGAAGGCGATGGGCATGATCACATATGGATAGGCTAGGCGGATCTGCAGGCCCTCGCTGCGTTGAACAAAGGCGAAACTCACCATGTCGATGCCCTGCCAGATCAGGATGATGAACAGCGCCACCGACAACAGGTCGAACATTGCCTCCAGCCATTTTGCTGCGCGCGGCGCTTTGGCACGCAGGGTCGCGGGTATGAAGTCGATGCCGATATGACTGCCTTCCCGGACTGCGACCGCCATGGCCAACAGGGTCATCCAGATCATCGCGTAGCGGGCAAGCTCTTCGGTAAAGGCCGGGACACCCGCGCCGCTATAGCGCAGCCCGACCTGCGCCAGCACCAATGCCAGCATCGCGGCAAGGCACAGGGCCGCCGCGCCTCGGGTGACGCGCTCGACCGCAGAGACAAAGGCCGCCAAGGCAAGCATTTTACCGCGCGGCCTCGACAGCGGCGAGCGCCTCGTCGACCAGTTCGGGATGGTCGATGGAACCCCGCAGCCATTCATTTGCCACCGGCTGCATGACCGCCTTGAACGCGGCACGCTGATCGGGGGTCAGGTCCACCACCTCGACCCCCTGCTCGCGCGTGAAATCCAGCGCCTCGGCCTCGACCGAACGCGAGGTTTCGCGGTTGAAGGCGATGGCCTTTTCGGCGGCGGCATCGATCACCTGCTGCTGCTCTGCGGTCAGCCCGGCATAGAAGGCATCGGATATGCCCAACGGCCCGAACGCATAGCTGTGCCCGGTCAGGGTCAGGTGATCCTGCACCTCGTAAAGCTTGACTAGGTTGAAGACGGAAACCGAATTGTCCTGCCCATCCACGACTCCGGTTCGCAAGGATGTATAAAGTTCACCAAAGGAGACCCGCGAGGCAGAGGCGCCCATCGCCTCGACAGGCGTCGTGGCCAGGGGACCCAGAACCCGCAGTTTCAAGCCATCCAGATCCTCGGGGGTGGAAAGTGGCTTGTTCGCGCTGAAATGCTTGAAACCGCCGGATTCCCACCAGCCCAGCACCCGCACGCCCGTCACTTCGCGAATGTCATCGGCCATCTTGTCACCGAATGGTCCATCCAGAACCTTCCAGGCCACCTCTTCGTTCGGGAAGAGATAGGGCATGTTGAGAACCTGGATATCGCTGAAAATACTTGCATAGTTGCCATCGGCGGCATCCGTCATCTGGATCACGCCGCGCCGCATCTGGGCAAGCCGGTCATTCGGAGCGCCAAGCGCGCCGCCATAGACCAGATCCACGCTCATCTCGGAATTGGCTTCGACCTCGTCCTTGAACAGGCCATACATGCCGTTCACGAAATCGAAGCCCGGCATCTCTTCGGGAAGCAAGAGGCCGACGGTGATGTTCTGCGCCGGAACGCTTCCGGCCATTCCGACGGAAAGCGCCAGGGCGATCGGGAAAATTCGGCAGAGTTTCATGTGATCATGCTCCTGTTGGATGAGCGTCAGCGCTGGTAGCCGCGCCGGTAATGCTGTTCGAGCCAGCCAGTGAAGCGCACCAATGGCCAGAGTATGGCGATATAGATCACTGCCGCCGCCAGCAGCGGCGTAGGGTTGGCGAACAGGGCCTGCGCGTCCGTCGCCTGTTTCAACAGATCGTTCATCGCGACCACCGAGGCCAGCGAGGTATCCTTGATGATGGCGACGGAATAAGAGGCCAGCGGCGGGATCATGATGCGCACGGCTTGCGGCAGGACGACATGGCGCATGGTCACGAAGAAAGACAGCCCCAACGCCTCGGACGCCTCGAACTGACCCTTCGGCACCGCCTCGATCCCGGCCCGCACGACCTCGGCCGTATAGGCCGCCAGCACCAGCGACAGGGCGATGGTCGCGGCCATGAAGGAGGACATGGTGATACCGACGAAAGGCAGGGCGTAATAGACGAGGATCAGCACCACCAGCACCGGGATGGCGCGCAGGATGTCGATATAGACCAGCGCCAGAAGGCGCAGCGGCCTTGGTGCATAGAGGCGCACGAGGCAGATCGCCACGCCCAGCATGCCGCCAAAGACGATCGCGGCAAGCCCCAGTAGCACGGTATTCAGTAGCCCGCGCAGCAGGATGGGAAAGGCCTTCCGCATCACCTCTGCATTGAAGAAGATATCTATGATTTCCATGTCAGCCCCTTCCCTGGCCGGTGGGCAGATCGGTGATCAGCATGTGCCCCGGCGCATGGGTGATCGCAGTCAGCCCGGCGCTTTCGATGGCGCGCTCCAGCGTCACGCCGCAGGCCCAGAAGACCGGCACCTCGCCTGCCCGGATATCGGTCAGCCCCAACCCGTCTATCGGTCGCGACAGGTTCACGCCGATCCGGGCGGGATCGCCGGCATGGACGGGGGCACCATGCGCCTCGGGATGGCGGCGGGTCAGTTCCGTGGCCAGATCGACCTGATCCGCGGGAACCGCCCGCATCGAGACGACCATATTCCCGCCGAAACAGCCCGCTGGATGATTGGGAATGCTGCTGTCAAAGGCCGAACAGCTGACGCCCGGCGCGTGACACCGCAAGGCGACGCCGCCCGCGACGAGATCGGCCTCGAAGCTCAGCGAACAGCCGATGGCGAAGGGCACGAAATCGTCGCGCCAAGCATCGGTCACATCCGTAAGCAGACCCGCCGGATATCCGGCATCGAACAGGCGATAGCGCGGCAGATCGCTGCGAATGTCGATATCGGCACCCAGTTCCGGCAGGCCGGGATCGCCCGCCCGCCCCCTTGCAAGCAACGGGCAGGCCAGGGGATTGGCGCGCAGGAAAGCCTCGAACTCGTCAGCGACCGCGGCGGGGACGATCGCGATGTTGGCCTGCTGATAACCAGGGGCAAGGGCGCTGGTCTGGCCCTGCGCCCGGCCCTGCCGAAAGGCTGCGCGCCATTCGGTGGGGCTCAATTCTCTGCGTTGTTCCATGCCGTTTCGATCTGCGCCTTGAAAAGCAGCACTTCGGTTTCGTGGGTGACGCAGGTGCGCCGCCAGCGTTCGCCATCCATCCAGCCGGCGCGCCATGTCGTCATCGCAGCAATGCATTGATCCGCGCCCATGCCCCAATCCGCCCCGGAGGTCACCCGGATCGAGACTCGCGGCACGCGATGCTCGCGGCTGCCGACGTGATAGTCGATCAGCCCAAGTTCCTGATGCAGGACGATCTCGACAATGGAAGGCGAGCCATCGAACAGCGACACGCCTTGCCACAGCCCCTCGCCCAACGGCTCGAAATTCATGCTGCCAAGCGCCCACCGCCCGACGGCCCGCGCATCGGCTAGCTGGGACAGCGCGAAACTGGCCGGGGTGTCGATACGCGCCGAGGCGAGATGGGCCTGGGTCATGCAGCTTTCCCCTTATTCGGCAGAGGTCGGTACGGGCTGCGGGGTGACGGTCAGACTGCCCTCGGCCGGGGCGACGCCGAACCATTTCTCGTACAATCCGGCCATGGTGCCATCCTCCTTCATTTCGGAAATGATGGCATTCACCTGCTCGAGCTTGTCCGATGCCTTTGGCATCATCATGGCGAATTTTTCGCCGGTATTGATCTCGGCGGCGACGTCCAGCCCCTCCATCTTGGTGAAGGCATAGCGCAGCCCGACAACATCGTTCACCGCCGCCTCGATACGGCCATTCCGCAGATCGGTCAGCATGTTCGACGTCGTGTCATAGCTTGAATAGCTGCCCAGTTGCAGTTCTTCCTCCCGTTCCTTGAGCCAGTTCTCGGGGAAAGAGGTGGCGATGGAACCCACCCGGCGACCCTTGAGATCATCCATCGAAGCGATGTCCGAGCCGGATTTCACACCGATCCCCAAGGCGCCCTCGACATAGGGTTGGGTGAAGGCCTGCGACTCCAGCCGTTCTTCCGTGATGGTCAGGGAAGAAATGACCATGTCCACACGTTGCGAGGCGGTGGCGACGAACAGCGCCCGGAAATCCAGCCCCTGGAATTCGGCCTCCATGCCCATGCGATCGGCAATCTCGGTCACGATATCGACTTCGAAACCTTCGAACTCACCGGCCTCGTTCTTGTATTCCCAAGGCGGATTTGCCGGGTAGGACCCGACCTTCAGCACGTCCTGGGCCAGCGCGGTCCCGGTCATGGCGGCAAATGCGACAGCCGCTGTCACTCCGAGACAGGATCTTCTGGAAAGGGGCATTTCTTGTCCTCCGAACTGTTGGGCTGATCGGCGATTCTTGATGGCGCCTTGAATCAGTGCCTTGAACTTGGCATGAACCGTATACGAATTAAAGAAGTATTTTAGACTTAAAGGAAATCCTTCGCCGTAAACGCTGGACTTGCTGTGAAAACTATTCGAAAATTCGTATACGCATTTGGAGAAATCAGTGACGAAGCCAAGCAAACAGCATCTGCGCGACCTGATCTATGACGAGTATCTGGGCAGGATTCAGCACGGCCAGATCGGACCGGAGGATCGGCTGGTCGACACCACCATCGCCGCCGAGCAGAACATGTCCCGGATGCCCGTGCGCGATGCCTTGATGCGGCTGGCGCATGAAGGATATCTGACCGCCACGACGCGGGGCTTCATGCTCCCCGATCTCAGCCGCCGGCAAGTGCTGGAGATATTCGAGATTCGCCGCCTGCTGGAACCCCGCGCCGCCGCATTGGCCACCAACGCACTTGGCGAAGACGGGCTGGCACTGATGGCTGATGCCGTCGACAAGGCCGAGAGCACGGTCGCTTCGCATGATATCAGGTTGCTCTACGAAGCTTCCGAGATCATCCGAAATCAATGGCTTTCCGCCGTACCGAACGAAGAATTGAGGACAATGATCCTCCGCTACCTGGCGCAGGTGCAGACGGTTCGCATGGCAACCATGCGCGACTCCAAGGCGCATCGCGTGATCGTCGCCGGTCAGCGCGACCTGCTGGCAGCCTTCACGCGCCGCGACCCGGTACGGGCCAGCGACATCATGCTGCGCTTTGTCCTGGCGGCCGAGGACAGTTACCTGGAACTGACCGAATAAGCTGCGCAGAAGAACCGGGCGCCACTGAAATGCAACTTGATGCTTCAGAATGTCAGGCGATGGGCACGGCCATAGCGATGAAGACGCCGGTTCAGATTATCCGCCTCGGGCGCACCGGCCTCCAACGCGAAGACGAAGGCATGGGTCAGGTAGAAACAGGCGGCTTCGATGTCATTCGCCGCTTCGCGCTCGCCTCCCGCCAGAGCATAGAGGCGAACCAGCGCGGGCTTGTCACCCTCGGCATGCGCCCTGAGCAGCTCTTGATCGAGCGCGGCAAGATCCATCATGCCCCCCGCAAAGAGATCGCGATATTCTTGGTGCGGACATAGTTGTAAAGTGCCTCGAGCCCCTTTTCGCGCCCAAAGCCCGACTTGCCGACACCGCCGAAGGGAGTGGCGATCCCGCCCGCGAACCATTCATTCACGAAGACCTGCCCCGCCCTCAGCTTGCGCGCCAAGCGATGTGCGCGCGCCAGATCACGGGTGAACACCCCGGCGACCAGCCCGAACTCGGTGCCATTGGCCATCGCGATTGCTTCGGCCTCGGTATCGAAGGGCGTCATGCAGGCGACGGGGCCGAAGATTTCCTCCTGCGCGGCACGGCTGGCCGCGTCCACATCGGCGAGGATCGTCGGTGCCATGAAATGGCCGAGCCGCTCTAGCCGCGCGCCGCCGATGACCACGCGCGCCCCATCCTGACGGGCGGTCGAGGCGATCTCCTCGACCGCCCGCAACTGTGCCGCAGAAATGACCGGCGTATGATCGGGGTTGCCCAGACCGTGCCCGACGGACAGTCCGCCGGCCATCTCCGCCGCGTATTCGACCGCCCGTTCATAGATCGAACGTTGCACCAACACCCGCGACATGGCCGAACAGACCTGCCCGGCATTGAAGAAGATACCGCTCCGAAGGCTGGCGATCAGGGTGTCGAGATCGGCGTCCTCGAAGACCACGGCCGCGGATTTTCCACCCAGCTCCATCAGGCTCGGCGTGACCGGACCGGCCGCATCCCGCAGGATCGACTGCCCCGTGGGGACCGAGCCGGTGAACACGATCTGATCGATCTGCGGGGATTGCACCAATTTCGCGCCTATCTCCCGTCCGATCCCGTTCAGGATCGACACCGCGCCAGCAGGAAGCTCGGCCCGCTCGAAAGCCAGCCCCAGCATGGCCAGCCCGATCGGGTCCAGTTCGGGCGATTTCACGATCACCGAGTTTCCCGCCGCCAGGGCCGGAGCGAGTGAGCGGGCAGCGATCGAAACCGGGAAATTCCACGGCACGATCTGGGCCGATACGCCATAGGGCTCGTAAACCGTGTAATCGGCATAATCCGGGCCAAGCGGGATCGACTTGCCCTCGATCTTGTCGGCGACCCCGCCGTAATACTCGAAATACTGCGCAGCCTCCTCGAACTCGTCCTGCGCGGCAGCCAGGGTCTTGCCGCTTTCACGGCACAGGATGTCCCCACCTTCCGCTGCAATGCCCCGGATTTCCCCCGCGATCCGCATCATCAGCCGGGCACGGGCGGCGGGTTTCATATCGGCCAGATCGCCCCGCTCGAACGTGGCACGGGCGGCATCGAGCGCGCGGGCAAGGCTTTGCTCGCTGGCCTGTGCGCAATCGGCGACATGTTCCTCGCAGCCGGGATCGGTGACTGCGATCACCGCGCCGCCATCACCTTCGACCCATTCTCCGGCGATGAAGTTCCGCGCCAGCCCGTCGGCGATGAATGGATTCATGCCGCGCGGCCCCTTTCGACCTGCAATGCCACCCAGTGATGGAAATTATGCGTCGGGCCATCCATCACCGGAGAGAAACGTCCGCCGTCGAACAATTCTCCGTGCCGGCCCTTCTGCATGCCCTCGACGACGAAGACATCCTCTTCGAACACGGTCTTCCAAAGCTGCGCGTTCGAGCCGCGCAGGCTGTCCAGCTCATGCGTCGTCTCGGTGGGTTTGGAATAGTAAAGCTCGATATGCTCGATGGTGTGTTCGCAATCCACCGGCTCCAGCACGATGGCGAAGGCATGGTCGCGCTGCACCCCCAGCAGGACATTGGGATAGACGGCGATATATTCGGCGCCCTTGTCCCATTTCTCGCCGAGACCCGCGAAATCGGGCAAGGTCGTGTTATTCTCGTCCCGCAACTGGCGATAGACGAGGGTGCCCTGCCCCGAATATTTGCCCGGCTCCTGGATGTTGTAGTGATCTTCGAGCCGTGAATAGCTGTTCAGCCCGGGATGGACCCATGGCAGGTGATAGCTTTCGCAGTAATTCTCGACCGCTAGCTTCCAGTTCGACTTGACCTCGAGACGAAGCGACGACCATTCGCCGCCGTGATGGATCGGCTGGTCGAATTCCTTCCAACGCTCCATCAGATCGCCATGAACCTCTTCGAAATCCGGCGCGCTGCCATCCACGTTCACGAAGATCACATCGCGCCAGACATAGGAGCGGATACGGATCAGCCCCAGCTTGGACATGTCGATATCTGCATGAGTGTTGTGGCCGGGGCCACCGACATGGGGGGTCGTGCGCAGGGCTCCGTTCAGACCGTAACACCAGCTGTGATAGGGGCAGCGGATCGCGCCACGGATCTTTTGCGCGGTCTCGATAAGGATCATGCCGCGATGACGGCAGGTATTCTGGAACACGCCGATGGACCCGTCGCGGTCGCGCACCATCAAAAGCGGCATGCCCAGGAAATCCACCGGCTTCGCGTCTCCGGTTTCCGGGATATCCTTGCCAAAGCCGATGCCCGACCAACTGGCGAACAGAACCGAGCGCTTTTCCTCGGCGAAGATGGCCGGATCGATGTAATGCTGGTTCGGCAAACCATTAGCCGTATTGATCGGCGTCATGACGGCACTGAGCGCACTTTGCATATTCATCCCTGATCTTCCTGACCGAGTTCCTCGGGGCGGAAAATGATCCAGGGAGGCGGGTCTTCTCAATAGCAGAAAACCTCAATCTGACATTAGTTCAGCTCATCTGTCTGTGCGCCAAGCTCCTGTATGATCCAGCTTTTCAACCGCAGGGCGGCCTCGGACAATTCCTCGTCCGGGCGCCCGACAAGATAGAAGCGGTTCGGGGCAGAGATCGCATGGGGAATGATCGGGACCAGTTGTCCCGTCGCAAGCAGTGGCCGGATCAGGCGCTGCCAGCCCAATGCGAGGCCGGCCCCCTCCTGCGCGACCTGCAACGCAACGGCGTAGTTGTTCACCCGGACACCGGAAGAGACAGGGGCGTCATGGCCCATCCGCAGGAACCAGTCATGCCAAGTCGTCCAATTCTTATTGCTCGATTCCAGATGGATAAGGCGTTCGCGCGCCAGATCGGCAAGCGCGCATCCGTTCAACCTTGCCGCCATACCCGGACTGCCGACCGGGATCAGATGGTCGCGAAACAGTTCGGTTTGCATCAGCCGTGTATCCGAACTGCGCCCATAGCGTATATACAGGTCGATCTCGGGCGCATTCAGCGATTGTTCATCCTGAATGCTCTGATTGACATCCACATCGGGATAATTGCGCCAGAACCTTACCACCGAAGGCGAGAGCCAGAGCGAGGCAACCGCGGATGTCGAGCCGATGGTGACCCTGTTCCCGCTGCCCCGCTCCTGAAGGCTTTTCAAGCATTGCGAGATCTTGGCAAAGCTGGAAGCGAGGCTGTCGAACAGGCTCTCCCCCTCCTCGGTCAGCTCGACCCCGCGATGCTTGCGCCGGAACAATTGCACGCCGAGCTCCCCCTCCAGCGCCTTGATCTGATGGCTGACAGCCCCCGGCGTCACCGAAAGCTCCTGCGCGGCATTCTTGAAGCTGAGGTGACGCGCCGATGTCTCGAAGGCGGCCAGCGTCGTCAGCGGAGGAAGGTGATAGTAGCGACGAGACATATCGGCAACCCATGCTCGGTTTAGGTTGTTTCAACTTAGTATGAATTTTTTCCGCATTGAAGGCGAGGATGAATCCGACCAGATGCGATCATGATGGCAGGGACAGAGAACCGCTTGGCCGGGCCAGCCCATGGGCGGGAAAAATGGCCGCTTTGGAAAGCAGGGAGGAGAGGTGAATGGACATTCGACGCGCCCGCCTGGTTCAGAAAACACGACTGACCCCGGATATCGCGGATTTTCGGTTCGAACTAGCCGAGGGCCGGTTCACCGGACTGGAGCCCGGAGCGCATGTCGATATCCATCTGGCGGAAGACCTCATCCGGCAATATTCTCTCTGGAACTGGGATCATGCCGGAAAATGGCTGAATATCGCGGTGAAACACGAAGCGGATGGCCGTGGCGGCTCGAAAGCGATGCATGCCCTGCGCGAAGGCGACGAGTTGCATATCGGCGGGCCTCGCAACCATTTCACGCTGCAGGATACGGTGCAGCACGTCACCCTGATCGCCGGCGGCATCGGCGCAACCCCGATCTATGCGATGGCACATCACCTGCTGAACAAGCAGACGGACTTCCGGGTCTACTACCTGGTGCGTTCCCGCGAATATGCGGCGATGGACGCGCAGTTCCGCAGTCTTGGGCTGAATGAACGGTATCATCTGCATTGCGATGACGAGAATGGCGTCTTCGATTTCTCGGCCGTGATGCAATCCATGCAAGCGGGCGGCGATGTCTATACCTGCGGTCCCGAGCCGATGCTGCAAGCGGTTCTGAAAGCCGGAACCGGCCTCAGGGGAGGTTCCATCCATTTCGAGCGTTTCGCCGCCAGTTCGGAAATGGACCATGCGCCCAACGGGGTTTTCGAGATCGAGATGGAATCGAACGGCGCAGTCTATACCGTGACCAAGGAGCAAACGATCCTCGAAGTCCTCCGAGATCACGGCATTCATGTCGATTACGGCTGTTCCGAGGGGCTGTGCGGATCCTGCATGGTCGATGTCGCGAGCGGTGAAGTCGATCACCGCGATTCCGTGTTGTCTCCGGAAGAGCAGGCAACGAACGAGTTCATGTGCGTCTGCGTCTCGCGGGCGCTCTCCAAACGGCTCGTGCTTCGCCTTTGACCGGGATTACCGATCCGCGTCAAAGCGCCCTTCCCGACGAAAAATGAACCGACCAACAAACTTGGCCGGATCGTTTTTCCTACGTCATCCCCAAGGCTTCCTTGTACACTTCCAGGATGGCTTCCTGCTCTGCCACCTCGTCCTTGTCCTTCTTCCTGAGGCTCACGATGGATTTCAGGGCTTTCTGATCGTAGCCCCGCGCCTTGCTTTCCGCATATGTTTCCTTGATGCGGTCGGCGATATCCTTCTTTTCCGCCTCCAGGCTCTCGATCTGCTCTATGAACTGACGGAGTTCGTCTGCTGTGACACGGTAAGAGGCGTCGCTGCTCTGTTGATCCATGAATTTTTCATCCCTTTTCGTTCCGGATGCCCTCTGTAAGTTCGATCCGCGCGACAGGCAACGCCAAGACTATCCTTCAAGCAATGCCCGGGCGGCTGCCGTAGCGGCATCGGTGATCTTGTCACCTGACAGCATGCGCGCGATTTCCTCCACGCGCGGCTCTGGCGCCAGTTCCGCCACGACCGAGGTCGTCATGCCGTCCGAGACCGATTTGGAGACATGGAAATGCTGATCGCCCAATGCCGCAACCTGCGGGGAATGCGTCACCACCAGGTTCTGCGCGTCCTGCGCCAGCTTTTTCAGCCGCCGCCCGACCGCGTCCGCGGTCGCTCCGCCCACACCCCGGTCGATTTCGTCGAAAATCATCACCAAGGCGCTGTTTCCGCGCGCAAGGCAAACCTTCAGCGCCAACAGGAAACGCGACAATTCCCCGCCCGAGGCGATCTTGTCCAACGGGCCCGCCGCCGCGCCGGGATTGGTGGCAACGGTGAATGCCACGCTGTCCTGCCCGTCCGGGCCCGGCTCGCAGCGGTCAAGCCCGGTCTCGAAAATGGCGCGCTCCATCTTCAACGGTGCCAGTTCTGCCATCACCGCCTTGTCCAGCCGCTTGGCCGCCTCGACCCGGGCCGCGCTCAGGTCATCCGCCGCCTGTCGATAGGCATCATCGGCGGTCTCTGCCTCATCACGCAGCACGGCCAGCGAATCCTCGCCCGCGTCGATCTTGTCCAGACGCTCACGCAATGTATCGCCAAGCCCGGCCAGATCATCGGCCAGCACGTCATGCTTGCGCGCCAGGGCACGCAGCGCAAACAAACGCTCTTCCGCGGCGTCCAAATCCAAGGGGTTGAAATCCAGCGCAGACAACGCGGTCTCGACACCGCTATGAGCCTCGCCCAACTCGATTAGCGCCCGCGACAGGGCCGAGATCGGATCGTCGAGACGGCCATCCGCACTCTCCGCCGCCCCTTCGAGCCAGCGATTCGCATCCAGTATCGCCCCTTCCGCGCCCTCGGGGCCCAGCATCCGCAGCGCACGCTCGACATCTTCGCGGATCCGCGCGGCGGCCTGCATGTTGCGGCGGCGCGTGTCCAGTTCGGCCTCTTCGCCGGGCTGCGGGGCAAGATCGTCCAGTTCCTTGACGGCGTGGCGCAGGAATTCCTCTTCCTCGCGGGCAGCCGCCAGTTCCGCCTCGGCCTCCGCCAGGGCCGAGCGGGCCTTGCGACGGGCAGTCCATGCCTGCCGCGTCGGAGACAGGTCGAGACGCCCGAATGCATCCAGAAGCGCGCGATGCCCGCGCGGGTTCAGCAAACCGCGATCGTCGTGCTGCCCATGCAACTCGACCAGTTGCTCTGAAAGCTGTCGCAACACTTCGCCCGACACGCGCCGGTCATTTATCCAGCCAGTCTTGCGCCCATCTCCGCCATTCACGCGGCGCAGGATGAGTTCGCCATCTTCGGCCTCGATACCGGCTTCCGCCAGAATCGCGCGCGCGGGGTGAACTGCGGGCAAATCGAATACCGCTGTCACCTCGCCCTGAGCCGCGCCCTGCCGGACCAGGTCGGCGCGACCGCGCCAGCCCAACACGAACCCAAGGCAATCCAGCAGAATCGACTTGCCCGCCCCAGTCTCGCCCGTCAACACGTTCAGCCCCGGCGCAAAGCAAAGCTCCAGCCGGTCGATCAGGAGCATGTTGCGGATTTCCAGCGATTGCAGCATCGTGCCCCGGCTGGCCGCGCCCTACCCCAAGCGGGAGGACGTCACAGCCATTTCCCCTGAACCATCTGGCGATACACATTGGTCAGCCAGCTTTCGCCGCGCACCTCGGCTGACAACCCACGGCCACGAAGCTGACGATAGGCGTCTTCATAGAAGGGCGACGACTGGAAGTTGTAACCCAGGATCGCCCCTGCGGTCTGCGCCTCGTCATTCAGGCCAAGCGCCAGATAGGCCTCGACCAACCGCATCAGCGCCTCGGGGGTCTGAGTCGTTGTCTGGAACTCTTCGACCACGACACGGAAGCGATTGACCGACGCAGCGTAATGGCCACGCTTGAGGTAGTAGCGCCCGATTTCCATCTCTTTCGCGGCCAGATGGTCGAAGGCGAGATCGAATTTCAGGATCGCGCTGCGGGCATATTCGGTGTCGGGATATTCCTCGATCACCTCGCGCAGGGCCACAAGCGCCTGGAAGGTCAGGCCCTGGTCCCGGCCGACCTCGTCGATCTGGTCGTAATAGGACAGCGCCAGAAGATATTTCGCATAGGCCGCATCGGCATCGCCCGGATAGGTCTCGATGAAACGCTGAGCGGCCCCCCGCGCCTCTTCGTATTCACCGGCCCGGTGATGCCCGTAGGCCTGCATGATCAGCGCCCGTTTGGCCCATTCCGAATAGGGATAAAGCCGCTCGACCTCGCTGAAATAAAAGACAGCGTCTTCGGGCTTGCGGCTGTTTTCCAGCTCGTATTCGCCACGCTTGTATATCTGTTCGGCGGTGAACCGTTCCAGATTCCGTTTGTCGTCATCATCCGAGCCGCGGAGGGCGGAACATCCCGAAAGGGTCATGCCTGCCAATACAGCAGCCATCAAGGAAGCCGAGATTTTCGAGCGCACCATCTTCACCTGCCCAACGATTCTGCTGTGCCGCCACCCTTTTGGCCGGGTAGCCGGCATCTCCTAGCACAGAACATCAGGGGGCGCAAAATGGCAATCCGTTGAATTCTGCTTACGAATTGATTAGGGGGCAAAAGGCTGCCTGAGCGATATGACAAAACCCGCCCGCAACAAGGAACAGGCCGCGCATCACAGCGCGACCAGCTCATCCTTGGCCGAATAGACATAGGCGGAAACGCCGGCCCCCGGCAGGCGATCCGCCAGATCGGGCGAGCAGGTTTCCCACGCCCATGCGGTCGGATCGGCGAACAGGGCACGCAGCAGCCGGTTGGTCATCGCGTGACCGGCACGATGTCCCGTATAGCGCGCCAGAAGCGGCGCCCCGGCCAGTGCCAGGTCGCCCATCGCGTCCAGCATCTTGTGACGCACCGCCTCGTCCGTATGGCGCAGCCCGCCCGGAGACAGAACCTGCGCGCCATCGACGACAACCGCGTTCAGATAGGTCCCGCCAAGCGCCAGACCGTTCTGGCGCATCATGTCCACATCCGCCTGACGGCAGAAGGTGCGGCTATCGGCCAATTCGCGCAGGAAAGCGCCATTGGCCATGTCCAGACGCTTTTCCTGGTGGCCGATCGCCTCGTCGGTGAAATCGATATCGAACTCGATCTCCAGATGATCGGCGGGGGTCAGCCGGGCATAAGCCTCGCCCTCACGCAGTTCCACGGGGCGCAGCACACGGATGGCGCGCAGCGGAACAGGCTGAATGGCAATGCCCGCGCGCAGGATGCCCTTGACGAAAGGCGCGGCGGAACCGTCGAGAATCGGCACTTCGGGGCCATCGACCTCGATCAGCGCGTTATGGATACCGGTGCCCGTCAGGGCCGCCATGATATGCTCGACCGTGGACAGCGTCTGCCCCTGGCCGTTATCCAGCAATGTGCAAAGCTTTGACGGGGTCACGTGATCCCAACGGGCCGGGATATCGACAACCGGCGTCAGGTCCGTCCGGCGGAACAGGATACCGTGTCCGGCCGGTGCGGGATGGATCTCCAGCCGGGCGGCTGCACCGGAGTGCAAACCAACACCTTCAAAGATCGCATTCGTTTTAAGCGTCGCCTGCATGGTCTGCCTGCCTTACATTCTGTTCACCAGAACATGGTTCTTGTGTCACCGTCCCAGCTAAGACGAGGCGGGCAAGCGTTCAATTAACGAATTGTAACCGGGTGTAACATTCGCCGCCGATTCTTCTCCGGCCCAGCGAGGCAGAAAGATAATAGCCTGTATATAAAAAGGAAAAGGCCGCTTCTTGCGGCCCTTTCGATCAAGTAATGCGACAGTTTTGTGATGAGCCTAGTTCGCCTGACGGCGCAGGAAGGCCGGAATTTCGACATTGTCATCGCCCTGTTCCGGGCTGGCCAGATCGTCGAAATCGACCTCTTCCTGGCGCGCACGAACGGCAACCCGCTCATTCACGCGCTCGGCGATCGAGGCTGCGGCGGGTTTGGATTGGCCGCCACCACCCTGCTCGTTATGCCCGGCCATACGCTCCAGCATCCGTCCCAATCCGCTCATCCGGCTCTGGTTACGGCTCGCCTCGGTTTCGGGCTGGGCTTGCGGCTGGCGGGCGGCCTGACGCTCGCCCTGATGCTCGACGGCCTTGCGCAGACGGTCCAGGACTTCCGGCTTCGGCTGTCCACGATCGCCGCCCGCAGGTTTGGGCGCGACAAATCCGCTGGCATCGTCGTCGATCTGAACCGCGGCGGCAGCGCGAGGCTGTGCGCGGGACTGCCATGCCGGGGGCGGCAGGTCATCCTGCTGCTGCGCGGCGGGCGCCTGCTCTTGCGTGCGGGGTTCGGCGATAGCGGCAGGGGCACGGCGCGGCGGGACCGGAATATCGTCCTCTTGCGGCGCGGCTTCTTCCTGGCCGCGCGCGACCGGCGGGTTCTGGGTCAGGGGCTCGGCCATGCTGCGGCGCGGGGCGGGCACTTCTTCATGGGCCGCCGATGCATCGATGCCGGTCGCCACGACGGAGACGCGGAGCGAACCTTCCATCTCGGGATCGAGGGTCGAGCCGACGATGATATTGGCATCCGAATCGACCTTGTCGCGGATCACATTCGCGGCTTCGTCCAACTCGAACAGTGTCATGTCGTAGCCACCGGTGATGTTGATCAGCACGCCTCTGGCGCCATTCAGGCTGATCTCGTCCAGCAGCGGGTTGGCGATGGCACGCTCGGCCGCCTCTTGCGCCCGGTTGTCGCCGGCCGCTTCGCCGGTGCCCATCATCGCCTTGCCCATCTCGTCCATGACGGCGCGGACATCGGCGAAGTCGAGATTGATCAGGCCCGGCCGGACCATCAGGTCGGTCACGCCCTTGACGCCCTGGTACAGAACGTCGTCGGCCATGGCGAAGGCTTCGGTGAAGGTAGTCTTCTCATTCGCCAGCCGGAACAGGTTCTGGTTGGGAATGATGATCAGCGTATCGACGACCTTCTGCAGCGATTCGACGCCCTCTTCGGCCTGGCGCATCCGCTTCGTGCCTTCGAACTGGAAGGGCTTGGTCACGACGCCGACCGTCAGGATTCCCATCTCGCGCGCGGCCTGGGCGATGATCGGCGCGGCGCCGGTGCCGGTGCCGCCACCCATCCCGGCGGTGATGAAGCACATATGCGCGCCCATCAGGTGATCGACGATATCCTCGATGGTTTCCTCGGCAGCCTTGGCGCCGATCGAGGGCTTGGCCCCCGCACCCAGACCTTCGGTCACTTTCGGGCCCATCTGCACGCGGCTGGTCGAGCGCGACTGCGCCAGCGCCTGCGCATCGGTATTGGCAACCACGAACTCGACCCCGTCGAGTTGTTTCTCGATCATGTTGTTGACCGCGTTGCCACCTGCACCGCCAACACCGAACACGGTGATCCGGGGCTTGAGCTCTTGTTCGTCGTTCATCATCAGATTGAGGTTCATGGTTTCCGCCTGTTTGTCGCTGGTCGTGGCGGGCGTGATTCACCCGTCCGAATCCCCCTTATTGATCCCAATCGTAACGAACCTGCCCCTGTCCGTCACCCGAAAAACACGATCCGACCGCAAAATATGGCGGTCTTTTCCGTAACTATCGGCGGTATCTTGCCAAATTGCCCGAATATAGTGGTTGGCCCCCGGCCATCCACCAGTCAGGGGGCAATCGGCTACCAGTTATTGCGGAACCAGCGATAGGCCCGCTTGAGGCTGCGCGCCGGATAGGCCTCCGCCGGCATCTCGAAATCCCACCATTCGTCCTGCGGATGCGCCGCGAAAAGCGCGAGCCCGACGGCGCTGGAAAAACTCGGATCGGTCAGCTGATGCGCCAGCCCATCGATGCGCAGGGGCCGCCCACAGCGGATATTCGGCCCCAGGATACGCGTTGCCAAGCCATCGAGCCCCGGGATCTGGCTGCCCCCGCCGGTCAGCACGATCTGCTGGCTGGGCATATGTTCGAATCCCGCCGCATCAAGCACTTGACGCACATTCTCCAGAATTTCCTCGACTCTCGGGCGCATCACCCCGATCACGTCGGCACGGCTGACGGTGCGGCGATCGGACTCCCAATCGCCGGTATCCCCGCCCACCTCGATCATCTCGCGGTCGTCGCGACCGGTCGCCTCGACACCGCCATTCAGGGTCTTGAGCCGTTCCGCCACCGGCAGGGAAACCCGCAGACCCTGCGCCAGATCCTGCGTGATCAGATTCCCACCAATTCGAACATTGTCCGAGAAGATCATGTGTTTCCTTATGAAAATGGAAACACTAGTGCCGCCGCCGCCGAAATCGATGCAGGCTCCGCCCAGTTCCTGCTCATCCTCGACAAGGCTTGCCCGCGCCGAGGCATAAGAGGCCGATGCGATTCCCGCCAGTTCCAGGTCACAGCGGCGGATGCATTGCACCAGGTTGCCGATCAGATCGCCGTCGATGGTCAGCACATGCATGTCGCAAGCCAGCCGGTTGCCCGCATGATCGCGCGGATCGCCCAACCCGCTACGGTTATCCACGGCGAAATTCACCGGCTGCGCATGCAGCACTTCACGCCCGCGCCCGAAATCGGGTGCGTCGCAGGCGGCCAGCACCGAGGCCACGTCATGTTCGGTCACCTTGCCCGATTCCAGGACGACCTCGCCATTCAACCCGTAAGAGGCGGGACGCCCGCCGGACATGCAGGCGATGACGTGATCGACCCTTACCCCGGCCAGCTTCTGCGCGGCGGCAACGACGGTGCGGATCGCGCGCTCGGTCTCGGCCATGGTATCGATCTCGCCCCGGCGCACGCCACGCGACCGGGTCGAGGCCGCGCCGATCACCCGGAAATTCGCCTGACCGGCCATCGGCCCGACGCCATCGGTTTCGCGGAAGGTGCCGGTGCCGTCGAATTTCAGCACCATGCAGGCGATCTTGGATGTGCCGATATCCAGGATCCCGATCACCCCGCGCTGCAGGGCCGCCCGGCGCATGTTCCGCATTGCCCGCTGCGTCTGATACAGTTCCGCCATTCTTCAGCCCCCTTTCTTCTTCTCGATCACCTTGCCGTCCGGCCCCAGGGGCAGCATGTCCCGTGCCAAGCGGATGGTATTTCGCGCATCCAACCCCAAGCGGACGACCGGCCGCGACGGATCGCGCAGATCGACCACCGAGACATCTCGCCCCAGCATGTCCTGTGCCCGGTTCATCGCGATGGCGGCCTCGAGCGCCGTCACCGCCCCCTCGGCGGGCAGCATGATCTGCTGCCCCTTGTCCAGCACCACGTCCCAACGCCGTTCGCCCTTGCGGACCAGCCCGCGCAGCCGCGGCAGGATCGGCCCCGCGGCATCGATCAGCGCCAGCGCCTCTTCGGCCGCCATGTCGGCGCCTTCGCCCGCGATCAGCGGCAGGTTCGGACGCACTTCCCGCGAGGTGACGCTGGCAACCCGGTGCCCGCCGGCATCCAGCATGTCGATCCCGCGCGCATGGCGCCACAGCAGGACCGGCTCGCGCTCGGTCACCGCCGCCGACAGGATTCCGCCCGGCTTGATCCGCAGGTCGATCGACTCGACCGCATCCAGTTGCAGCACCTGGAAACGCAGCGCGGCAAGGTCGATATCGAAGCTCGATGCCGGGAGATCGACCGGCAACATCCCCCGGAGTGCCTTGTCCACGGCAGGCGACGCGCCCTCGATGGTCATCATCTTGACCTGGAATGCCTCGCGGCTCTGCACCTTCTCGACCAGCCCGGCTATGCCATCGGTCAGCGCCGCCCGCCGGTCCTCGTCGGCCAGCCATATGCCCGCGGTCATCGCGACCAGGAAAGCCGGCAGCCCGACCCGCACAACGCGCCGGTAAAGCGGCGTCAGCCACATCCGCTCCAGCCGGTATTTCAGCCGCGACGGCGCCGGATCGCGCTTGATACGTGGCGGCGGCGCGGATGGCTGCCTCGACGGACGATGATCGATCACGGACGACACAGTGCGTCCTCCACCATCCAGCGCATCAGCGCGGGGAAATCGACGCCCCTCGCTGCCGCCTGTTCAGGGGCCAGCGATGTCGGCGTCATGCCGGGTTGGGTATTGACCTCGAGCAGGACCAGCCCGTCCAGTCCGCGCGTATCGTCCCACCGGAAATCCGAGCGGGTCAGCCCGCGGCACCCAAGCGCCTGATGCGCGCGGACGGCATAATCCAGGCAGGCCGTGGTGATCTCTTCGGGGATCGCCGCCGGGATCACGTGGCGCGAACCGCCCTCCTTGTATTTCGCATCGTAATCGTACCAGCCATCGGTGATGATCTCGGTCACGCCAAGCGCCCGCTCTCCCATCACGGTGGTGGTTAGTTCGCGCCCCGGCGCATAGGTCTCGACCATCACCCGCGCGGGCATGGCATCCGAAAGCCGGGGCGGCCCATTCGCCGCCTCATGCACGATATAGACGCCGACCGAAGAGCCCTCGTCATTCGGCTTGACCACGTAGGGAGGCTTCAGGACATGGCGGCCGCGAACCTCTGCGGCATCGGCGATCACGCTTTCGACCACCGGCAGCCCGACATCGCGGAAGGCCTGCTTGGCAACCGTCTTGTCCATCGCCATGGCCGAGGCAAGCACACCGGAATGCGTATAGGGCAAACCCATCCATTCGAGGATACCCTGCACGCAGCCATCCTCGCCCCAACGGCCATGTAGCGCATTGAAGACGACATCCGGGCGCGCCTGAGCCAGTCGCGCGATGATATCATCGCCGCGATCCGCACCCAGTTCGATCTCGATCACATCATAGCCCGCCTCGCGCAGCGCCGCCGCGCATTCACGCCCCGATGACAGGGAAACCTCGCGCTCGGCCGAGGAACCACCCATCAGAACGGCTACGATGTGGGCTGTCCTGCTCGACCTGCCCGTCACGTTTCTGCCTCTCGAAACCCGGTTGGCCCGGGTCTTGTTTCATGTCATGCGGCCGGGTTCGTCCCGATCCTGCACCTTGTCAAATCAGAATAGCCGCAAATCGCGAATCACAAAAGAGGCTTTTTGAGCGATCGGCGAAAACTGCTGATTCGAACGGGCGGAAGCCACGGGTTCAAATGGTTTCGGCGCCCGCGCCTTCATGGCCGACCGAGCGCCGATAACGGTGACTGCAATTTGCGGTGAGATCCTCTTCCGGTCACCGGAAACCGAGACCGGATGAAGGTTCAGCTTACCAGTTCACGCCTGTTCCGTGCATGGCGCCCGGCCAGCTGACGTCCCACCCGCCCCTTGACCAGGGGCCGCGCCGGTGACGCAAGCGCCGTCGAATCCATGCCGCGCAATTCGGGGAACAGCGCGAAGATTTCATCGCGCGCCGCCGGGCTGACGGCCTTTAGCGCCTCGGGTCCGGTATAGAGACTTTCGGCTTCCGCGCCATTGGCCAGAACGACTTCGTGAGCGTCAAACATGAAGTGGAAATATTCGACCTCTGCGATGTCTTGCGCGATCTCGATCCCATCGATCTCCAGCAGGTGCTTGGCGGCGACCAGAACCTCGATGGCACCGAACATGCGTTGTGCGATCTTCGAGCGAACCAGGACCCGGTGCTGCGGCGACAGGACCAAGTCGGATGCGGGCGTGCTTGCCCCGAGCGCCCCTGCCCTGATACGGATCGGGCGCAGATTTGGATTTTCTTGCAGAACGGCAGTGCCAATCTTGCGCGAACCGATCCAGCGAATGCGTTGAAGGTCGTTATCCTTGGTCAGGACCAGGTCGCCGCGTCGCAAGGTTTCGATCCGCCGCGAACCGTCGGCAGTCTCGATCAACGTGCCTGCGGCAAAGCAGACCGCATATTCCCAGATATCGCGATATGCCGTCAGGTTGGCGTAATTCGTGTTCAGAGTCCCGACAGTCAGCGACTGGATGGGCTTCGCCTCCATCGCGTCCTGATAAGCGTTTTGCGATGTTTGGGGTACCCAGAAGGTTTCGCCGTTATAGTCCTGAACCAGGTGAACCTGAACATTCGCCGTTGTTCCGTCGACATAGGTGATCGTGCTGTTGTTATACACGGCCAGTGCGTCATATGCGTGCGGCGTCCAGGTTTCTCCGCCATCAGCAGTCGTTCGAAAATACTCGTATTGTGCGCCAGCCCTCTGATTTGGATCGGCATCATTGTTATAGACATTGGTGGGCGAATTAGCGCTGAAATTGTTATAGCCCGGCCGCTGCGCGAGATGCCGAAAATCCTCAAATAACGGGTCGGTCTCACTGCCGAAGGTCTGGCCAACAAACTGATTGGCGGATTCGGGAGTGATGTTCCCTCTGGTGGTATCCATAAGGGGCAGCCGGCCCAGATATATGACGTTAAAATTTGACGGCATTAGAAACCTCTCCGAAAGACGCTTGGTAAAAATCGATGGGTGCAGGCAACATGCTCCAGCAACCCCGATTGCACATTCAGGGGCTCTCCCTCCCCTACGGTGATCCGATCACGCAACCCGCCACCATTCAGGTTAACCGCCAGTGGATCGGTTATTCCCGATCTGTCGCGGATCAAGGCCGTATGATCGACCATTCAAAACTCCACTCTCCGGACCAACGCCAGAACGAAACAAGCCCGCAGATTCGCTATCCCAGATTGCAGCAGCACCATTCCATTCGCATAAACGTGGCAATTCGCATGCAGGTGGCATTTACAGAGGTGACAAGCGTCATACAATAAAAATGTATACCATAGGCAGTATTACCTAGGGCGTTTTCGCTCACCCACCAGGACGTTCCGGCGGACCGAACACAACCCATTCCATGCTCTCCGCGACATATATGCCGAAATTCCGCCGTTTGTCCGGGGAACTGCCAGGGCTTCGGGAGGGTGAAAGGCGCGCAAAACACTTCAAGCAAGCTCTTGTGCGGGGATGCAGAGGAAGCCCGAAATCCCCCGTTGGCGATGCAGGCTCTGCCGCGTTAACCCGCATTCAGGGAAAATTTTACCGGAAATTCATCCCTGACGTAGCGTCAGCCGCGCAACGCACGCTATCTGTGTACGCCCTGTGTACAGGTTGTGTACGCGCGGTGTACGGGCTGTGCATGCGAAAATCTCGCATTTTCAGTGTCAAATGGTGACTGTGTTGCGGGTGCGGCGGATGCAACGCACGCCCCGTTGCGTTTTCAGTCCTGCGCATCCTCGGGCAAGGGATCGCCCACGCGGATCACCTCCCACTGAAGCTCATGGCCACTGTCCTCCAGCACCCGGCGGCGGACCAGTTCGCCCAGGGTTTCCAGGTCAGCCGCCGTCGCTCCGCCGGTATTCAGCAGGAAATTCGGATGCTTTTCAGACATTTGCGCCCCGCCCCAGCTATGGCCGCGCAGCCCGGCCTGCTCGATCAGCGACCACGCCTTCAACTCATGCGTATCGTCCTCCCGCCCGGTCGAGCTGAACCCCGCCGGGTTGCGGAAAGTCGAACCGGCGCTGCGTTCCTTCGTCGGCTGCGTCGCGTCGCGCTTGGCAAGCTGATCGGCCATTTTCTGATGCAAAACATCGGGTTCACCCCTGTCGGCCCGCAAGACAGCCTCGGTGACAATCCACCCTTCCGGCAGTTCCGAATGGCGATAGGCAAAGCGCAGTTCCTCGGGCTTCAGCACCTCTTCGCGCCCGTCACGCGTAACCCCTCTCACCTCGATCAGGTGATCGGCCATGTAGGATCCGTAGCATCCCGCATTCATCCTGACCGCGCCGCCGATACTGCCCGGAATGGTGCGCAGAAAGGTCAGGTCCAGCCCCGCATCGGCCGCGCGCCTCGCCACATGGGCATCCAGCGCCCCTGCCCCGGCAATCACCCGGTCATCCTCGGCCACGATCCCGTTGAAGCCGCGCCCGAGCCGGATCACCACGCCCCGGATCCCGCCATCGCGCACGATCAGGTTGCTGCCCACGCCCATGGGAAAAACCGGCATGGCCGGGTCCAGCTCGCGCAGGAAATCGGCCAGATCCTCGGCATCGGCAGGCTGGAACAGCCAATCGGCCGGCCCGCCCACGCGCAGCCATGTCAGGCTGTCCAGGGAACGGTTCGGTGTCAGGGCGCCGCGGGGGCTGGGCAGGTCAAATGTCATGTCACGCTGGTAAACATGGCTCTCGCGAAGGTCAATCTGTGGGCACCATCCGCGCCGGGATCACAGTATCGAGAGCGGCTGTAAGACATGCCGATCCGGAACGTATTGGCGAGGGCAAACCAACAGCACAGGTATCGCCATGAAAGCCCTCTCCCTTGCCGTCATCCTTGCCGCCGGACTCGCGTTCCCGGCCCTTGCAGGTGAACAATATGTCGACCAGACGGGCTTTGCCGTATCGGGTTACGACGTGGTGGCCTATCGCGATCTCGAACAGGTGCCGGTCGGCATGCCTCAACCCGCCGCCATCCCCGGAAAGGCGGATATCACCGTCGAGTATAACGGCGCGACCTTCGCCTTCGCGACAACGGAGAACCGAGAAAAGTTCCTTGAAGACCCGGCTTATTTCGCTCCGCAATATGACGGTCACTGCGCCTATGGCGTGTCCAAGGGCGGCAAGGTGCCGGGAAATCCGAACCTGTGGCGGATCGTCGATGACAAGCTCTACCTGAACATCACCCGGAACGTGGTTGGTTTCTGGGAAGAGGATATTCCGGGCAATATTGATCTGGCGGAAGGCAATTGGTCCGAAATCGAGCCGGACAAGGCTTCGGTCAAGCCAATCCCGAGTTTCAAATCCTCTGCTCCCGTCAAGGACTGATCATCCACTCTGATCAACAGGTTGGGGATCATGTCCGGCGACTTGCCGCAAGCAGTTTCAGAGAAGCAATGTATAACCCGCCGCGCAGATGCTCAGGATGAGCGCGGCGGCGGTCACTCCTGCTTGCCAGCCATGATATTGCAGGCGCCAGCCAAGGGCCTTGCCGATCACGATGCCGGCGGCAATGCCCAGCAAGGCGGGAACGACCGTGGATCTCATCGCCAGCCAGGCACCTAGATCATGAACCCCGGCCTGTCCTCGGGCGGCTTGGGCCAATTGCAGCGCAATCACCGCCAGCATCAGTGACAGCGCCGTAAGCGGCCAGCGCAGCCGCAACGCGGAACAGACAAGCGCGACGGCACCGGCGCCGATCAGGCAGGCCGCCGAAATCAGTAATGGGTTCACGTGGTTCCCGGCCCCGGCGGGGCAGTGTCATGCAGCGTTCGCCCCGCTTTGCCATCCCTTGGGCGCAGGGGCTGGAACAGCAGCACGCAAAGCCCGATCGCGAAAGCGGCGACACCGATCCCCGGCCCCCAATGCAGGGTCAGCCAGCCCAGCACCGGCACACCCATCACGATCATTCCCCAGAACGCAGGCGCCCTGTAGCGCCATGCCACTCGCGGCAAAAGGGCCGCCAGCACCATCCAAGACAACGCCATCACGCCAGAGATGACATGCGGCTCGTTCATGCGGCCTCGTCCCGCAACCGGTCCGGAAGCGCATTTGCCCAGCCAGAGATCGTCCCGGCCCCAAGGCAGACGACCATATCGCCGGGGCGGGCCTGCTCACGCACAAGCCGTGTCAGGTCCTCCTCGTTCAGGATCGCGCGTGCGTGCCGATGGCCATGCGCAATCAGCCCGGCGACCAGATCGTCCCGGCCCGCACCGGGGATCGGGTCTTCGCCCGCAGCATAGACCTCGGCGATGGCAACGACATCGGCCTCGTTGAAACAGGTGCAGAAATCATCGAAAAGGCTCGATAAACGGGAATAGCGATGCGGCTGATGCACGGCGATAACCCGGCCGCTGCTGGCCTGCCTTGCTGCTTTCAGCACTGCGGCGATCTCGACCGGGTGATGACCGTAATCATCGATGATGGTGACGCCGTCCACCTCTCCCACACGGGTAAAGCGCCGTCCGACACCTGCAAAATTCGCAAGCGCATCGCGGATCTCGGATTTCTTCATGCCCAGATGGCGGGCGACTGCTACAGCAGCGAGGCAGTTCGAGACATTGTGATCGCCCGGCATCGGCAGGGTACAGCCTTCGATCATGTCACCTTCGTCGCCGGATTCGTCACGCTCGCCCTGCAAGGCAATGTCGAATTGCGCGATGCCCTTGTCGTAATGCAGGTTCACCGCCCGCACATCAGCCTGCGCGTTGAAGCCGAATGTCATCACCCGGCGATCCGTCAGACGGCCGACCAGCGCCTGAACCTCTGGATGATCCGTGCAGCAGACCGCCAGCCCATAGAAGGGAATCCCCGAAGTGAAATCGTAAAAGCCCTGGCGCAGCGCGTCGAAACTGCCCCAATGCTCCATATGTTCGGGATCTATATTGGTAACGATGGCGATATCGGCGGGCAGGCGGTTGAAGCTGCCATCGCTTTCGTCGGCCTCGACCACCATCCATTCGCCCTCTCCGGCCCGCGCGTTCGAACCATAGGCGTGGATCACCCCGCCATTGATCACGGTCGGATCGAGCCCGCCCGCATCCAGCAGCGTGGCGACCATGGTGGTGGTGGTCGTCTTGCCATGGGTGCCGGCGACGGCGATATTCGACTTCATCCGCATCAGCTCGGCCAGCATCTCGGCGCGGCGCACGACGGGAAGGCCGCGGCGTCGGGCCTCTTCCAGCTCGGGGTTACCCTTCTTGATCGCGGTCGAAATGACGACCACCCCTGCCTCGCCGATATTCCCGGCTTCCTGCCCCTCGAAGATCTTCGCGCCCAGCCCTTCCAGCCGGTCGGTGATCTTGGAGCGTTTCAGGTCGCTGCCCTGCACGGAATATCCAAGTGTCAGAAGCACTTCGGCGATGCCGGACATACCGATGCCGCCGATACCGACAAAATGGATCGGGCCGAGATCGAATGGCAATTTGGTCGCGGCGTTCATGCTGCTATCTCCGTCACTATATCATAAAGACGCTGCGCCGCATCGGGACGGCCAAGCTGCCGCGCAGCGGCGGCCATCGCCTGCGCCCGCGCGGGGTCGCCCAGGATCGCGCCGATGTCGCGCGTCAATTGCTTGGCGTCAAGCTGCGATTCCGGCAGGATGAGCGCCGCCCCGGCCTCGGACAGGGCGCGCGCATTGGCGGTCTGGTGATCGCCGGTCGCACTCGCCAGCGGGATCAGGATCGCGGGCCGTCCGATCGCCGTGATATCGGCAATGGAAGAGGCGCCCGAACGGCTGATGACCAGTTGCGCCCTCGCCAGCCGCTCAGGAACATCGGCGAAGAAGGGCTGCACTTCGGCCCGAACGCTCGCGTCGCGGTAGGCCTCGACCACCCTGTCCCCATCCTCGGCACGGGCCTGATGGCTGACATGCAGCCGTGCACGCAGCTCTTCGGGAAGCGCGGCGATGGCCTCGGGCACGATATCCGACAGGACCCGCGCCCCCTGAGAGCCGCCGATCACCAGAAGATGCAAATCCCCCTCCGCCGGGATTGCATAGGCGGCCCCGGCGCGATCCAGCACCGAGGCGCGAACCGGGTTGCCGGTATGGATCCCTTCGACACCTGCAGGCAATTCGGTCGGCCATATCCCGCAGGCGATGCGGTTGACCCGCCGCGCAAAGAGCCGGTTCACCCGCCCCATCACGCCATTTTGTTCATGGATCATCCTCGGCAGCCCCATGCTGACCGCCGCCGCCAGCGCCGGGATGGTCGGATAGCCACCGAAACCGATCACCACGGCGGGACGGTCGCGGCGAAATCCCTTGCGCGCGGCCAACACCCCGGACGCGATCTTGAACGGCGCGGTCAGCTTGCCGACGATGCCGCCCCGGGCCGTTGTCGCCGATTGCACCACCGAGCGTTCGACCGCCTCGGGGAAGCCCCCCGCATAGCGCGCGCCACGTTCATCCGTGGACAGCCTGACGCGCCAGCCCTCGGCCAGCAGCAATTCGGCCAGAGCCTGCGCGGGAAACATGTGGCCACCGGTTCCACCGGCAGCGATCAGGGCCAAAGGAGCCGGCATCAGTGCCCCCGCCGCAGGATCTCGGACATCTCGCCTTGCGGGCGGGTGCGGGTCAGCGCAAGCAGAGCCCCCATCGCGACCGCCGAGGCGATGACCGAAGAGCCGCCGTAACTCACGAATGGCAGTGTCATCCCCTTGGCAGGCAACAACCGCACCGCGACGCCCATGTTGATCAATGCCTGCACACCGAAGGAACAGGCCAGACCGGCGCCCGCGATCCGGGCAAATGGGTCGCGTTCCTTCAACAGGCGCAGCAGCGAACGCAAGACGATGGTGCAGTAGAGCGCGATGATAGCCAGGACCATGATCAACCCGTATTCCTCGGCCGCCACGGCGATGATGAAATCGGTATGCGCATCCGGCAGCGACCATTTCACGCTGCCCTCGCCCACACCGACCCCGAAAAAGCCGCCTTCCTGGATGGCATTGGTCGCATAGCCTATCTGAGTACGCGGATCGACCTCTGGCGACAGGAAACCGTTGATGCGGCGGGCGAAATGTTCAGAGGAGCCATAGGCGAAAAAGCCGCCGATACCGGCCAGCCCCGCCACGCCCACCAAGAACAGCATCGGCGCTCCGGCAACGAAATACATCACCAGCCACGCGAACAGCACCAGCGACGCCTGGCCGAAGTCGGGCTGCAGGGCCAGAAGAAGCACGATGACGCAAGCGGCCACGAAGGAATAGAGCTTGCCCGGAGGGCCGCCGACTTCCTGGCTGGCTGCCATGAACCATGCGCAAAGCGCCACGAAGCCGGGTTTCAGGAACTCCGAGGGTTGCAGCGACATCCCCGCGATGCTGAGCCAGCGGACCGCGCCCTTGCCGTGATCGGTCCCGATCACCGGCAATGCGAGGA
This sequence comes from Paracoccus saliphilus, assembly GCF_028553805.1. Lineage (NCBI taxonomy): Bacteria > Pseudomonadati > Pseudomonadota > Alphaproteobacteria > Rhodobacterales > Paracoccaceae > Paracoccus > Paracoccus saliphilus. Next base: position 2,897,841 of record NZ_CP067140.1, read on the forward strand.
TCAGCAGGAAAGCGCCGATAAAGCCCAGCACGCCCAATCGCCGCACCTGCCGGGGCGACATCATCGAGAAGACCAGCATCACGATCAATGCCAGCCCGCCGAACGCGGCCTGTCTTTCGACGTAATAGAACCGCGGCAGATTGTTCTTTTCGGCCAGCGGAACCGAGGCCGCCAGCCCAAGAAGCAACCCCATCGCGAAAAGCCCCAGCACACAGGCCAGGGACCACTTGTCGATGGTGCGCCACCATCTGGGAAGAATCGGATCACCTGCCCGCGAAGGGGCTGTGCCAAAGACCATCTCGGTCATGGGAATACTGCCGTCACTGCCTCTACCATGTCCGGTTTATCCGGATCTGGGGGCAGCATAGCGCGAAACGCCACTCCGCGCCACTCTCTATTATGCGATACGCGCGGAGAGGCCGAACAGAGGGTTACGCCTTCCCCGTCCCATGGGTCCGATCATAACCGTTTAGCGTGGGCGGTGCCCAACCCGCAGGCGGATTCGCGGGCCGGAACAGTTCGACCAGAAGCGGATGACAGGCCGCCTCGTCCGAGGAATGCGCGCTGCCGCAATCCCCGCCGGGACAGGCCGAGAGCGCGCCCAGAAGGTCGATCTCGGCGAAGAATTCCAGATAATCGCCGGGGCGCACGGGACTCGCCTTCATGAAATACTGCCCGGTGTCGCGGGTAAAGCCGGTGCACATGAAGACATTGAGCACGTCATGTACATGAGCCTCTGCCTCGGCCAGCGGCATGCCGCGATGTTCGGCCAGCGCGCGGGTCAGGTTCGAATGGCAGCAATGGTGATACTGCCCGCCATCGGACAGAAGGTTATGCGTATAGGGATCGCAGCGCGTGCCGATCACGTCATGGACTCCTCCGCCATATTCGTCGAAGCCGTACCAGTCCAGCGTATCCTCGGTGATCGTGGCCAACGGCCTCAGTGTCGGAAAGGACGACCACAGCCGATCGCCCGTGCCAAGATGCGTGCCGTGCAGCGCCCGGCTCTTGCCGGAATAGAAACGCTCGGAGAGGTCGGCGGACCACAGGTTCAGGTCGCCGACCTGCGGCCCCTCCACGCTGGTGATACGAAAGAAATGTCCCGCCGGAACCTCGAAGCAACGCGCCTCGCGCGGCGGGACCGTCACCTGCGCGACAGGGGTCCAGCCCTCGCGGACTGCGCGGTAGGCGGCAATGTCGGGACGCGGCAGGGCATCGACCGGATAGCAGATGACCGGGGCGACGGCACGGCGCCGCGCAGCATCGTCCGGGGCGGGGTGATCTGGACATTCGGGTTTCATGGCGGCTCCTTTTCAGACATCCTGCCTGAAAAACGCGAACGGAACATCCCGGATTTCGTGATCCTGTCACAGCCGGGCACTAGGGACACAGAAATGACGGAAACGCCCCGCTCCCCCCTGCCCGAAATCGCCTCTGCCTTCCTGCGGCTCGGCCTGACCAGCTTTGGCGGCCCCATCGCGCATCTGGGTTATTACCGGGCCGAACTGATCCAGCGCCGCCGCTGGATCAGCGACGATGCCTATGCCGAGATCCTCGCGCTCAGCCAGTTCCTGCCCGGCCCGGCTTCGTCCCAGACCGCCTTTGCCCTGGGATGGCAGCGGGGCGGCTTTGCCGGGGCGATGACCGCGGTGCTTGCCTTCACCCTGCCCTCGGCGATCGCGATGATCCTGCTGGCGGCGCTGGTCGGAGCGGCACCGCCGCAGACGGGCCTGGCCGGAGGCCTGATCGCGGGCCTCAAGATCACCGCCGTCGCGGTGGTCGCCCATGCAGTGCTGGGAATGGCCCGAAACCTTGCGCCCGAAGGCCCCCGCGCGGGGATTGCGCTGGCGGCGCTGGCGCTGATCGCCCTGACACCGGCGGGTTCACTGGCGCAGATCGCCGCGATCCTGCTTGGCACGGGCCTGGGCCTTGCGCTGCGCGTCGCGCCGCCATCCAGCGAGCTCGCCACCCCGCCCCTGCGCGCCCTTTCCAGGCGAAGGGGGGCGGCATGCCTCATGGTCTTCGCGCTGTTGCTGATCGGCTTGCCGTTGATCGCGGGCAGCGGAGCGCTGGCGCAGATCGCGGATGTCTTCTACCGCGCCGGTGCGCTGGTCTTCGGCGGCGGGCATGTGGTCCTGCCGCTCCTGCAAAGCGGCACCGGCGGAATGGTTCCGGAAAGCAGCTTCCTCGCCGGATACGGAGCGGCGCAGGCCATGCCGGGGCCGATCTTTACATTCGCGGGCTGGCTTGGGCAGGTGGCGGCCGGAATTCCCGGGGCCCTGGTTGGGCTGGTCGCGATCTTCCTGCCGGGATTCCTGCTGATGGCCGGCGCCATGCCCTTCTGGGCCGCGCTGTCCAAGCTGCCTTTGGCACGGCATGCGATGGCCGGAGCCAACGCGGCGGTCGTCGGCATCCTGGGACATGCCCTTTATGATCCGGTCTTTACCGGCGGGATTCGCGACGACGCCGACCTGGCGCTGGCCGTGGCGCTGTTCCTGATGCTGGCATTGTGGCGCAGGCCCGCTTGGCAGGTGGTGATCGCAGGCGCACTTGGCGGCATGGCACTGGCATTGATCGCCTGAGAACAGACGGCAGGCGGGATGGACCAACAGCCCGCGACGCTGTGGGCCAGCCCCGTTACCGGCAGGTCTCTCGAACCGGCGGCGCGCCTAGCAGCGGCCCCGAAATATTTTCATGAAAAATACAAAGTTCCGGTTTACTCAAAACAACCCGGCATGGTGCCTCTATTCATCCACCACGTTCAGCAGTTGTGGCAGTGCCGGACATGGCAAGAGCTGGTTCTTGGCCACATCTGCCAGCGAGTGGTTGTGCAGGAACACGTAGACATGCGCCGACAGGCTTTCCCACAGCCGGTTCGACAGCGTCTGCGCGCGTGAGCCCGACACGCCGCCCGACGCCCCTGCCCCCACATGCATCGCACTGACCGTTTCGTCCACGGCTTCGAGAATTTCGGCGACGCGGATCGTTTCGGGCGCACGGGCGAGGCGATAGCCACCGCCGGGGCCACGGACCGATGTCACCAGCTCGGCGCGGCGCAGGCGGACGAAAAGCTGTTCGAGATAGGGCAACGAGATATCCTGGCGCTTCGAGATCTCGGCCAGCGAGGTGAGTTCGTCACCGCGCGCGATCGCCAGATCGACCAGCGCGATGATGGCGTAGCGCCCCTTGGTTGACAGTTTCATGTCTTTGTTCCTCCCCTGCGGCAATCCCGCCACAGATTGACGGCCCCCGCACCACTGCGTTATGCCCCGGAGGCCCGTTTCTTGCGCGCGCTGCGCAGGCTTCCCAGATACTCCGTCTAGAAGCCCCGCGCGAATGCGTCAAGAAACCTCCAAGCCGCTGAAGGAAGACGATGCCAGAGTTGATTTTTCCGGGCCCCGAAGGCCGCCTCGAAGGCCGCTACCATCCCCAGCCCGGTATACCTGACGCCCCCATTGCCATCATCCTGCATCCGCATCCGCAATATGGCGGCACGATGAACAACCGGGTGGTCTATAACCTGCACTACGCCTTCCACAGCATGGGCTTTACCGTGATGCGGTTCAATTTCCGCGGTGTGGGCCGCTCGCAGGGCGAGTTCGACCAGGGTGTGGGCGAGCTGTCGGATGCGGCCTCGGCGCTGGATTACCTGCAGGCGATGAACCCGAATTCCAAGCATTGCTGGGTCGCGGGTTTCAGCTTTGGTGCCTGGATCGGGATGCAACTGCTGATGCGGCGCCCCGAGATCACCGGCTTCATCAGCGTGGCGCCACCCGCGAACATGTATGATTTCAGCTTCCTCGCCCCCTGCCCCAATTCCGGGCTGATCATCAACGGCACCGCCGACCGCGTGGCGCCGCCCAAGGACACCCATTCCCTGGTCGGCAAGCTGCGCGAGCAGAAGGGCATCACCATTACCCACGAGGAAATCGAGGGCGCCGATCACTTCTTCCGCGACGACGAGGCGCATATGAAGCCGATGATCGAGACCGTGCAGGGCTATGTGCGGCGTCGACTGACCGAGTCGACGCGCTGACAGACAGGCAACCTGCCCGGCCAGGCAATTGGGGGAGAGCAGCATCCATGAATGGTAATCTCCCCCGCCACTTCACCTTCCTCTGCGAGGCCGACCGGCTGAAATCGGTCGAGCGGGCGAATGTGTTGATGGATCTTTCCCGCCCGGAAAACAGCGCCGAGCACAGCTGGCATGTCGCCCTTTACGCGATGGTCTTTGGCGCATCGGATCGCGCCATCGCCATGATCCTGCTGCATGACCTGGTCGAGATCGACACCGGCGATCATCCGATCCACCTGTCCCATGACGCCTCTGCCATCGCGGAGGCCGAAGAGCGGGCCGCCACGCGCCTGTTCGGCCTTGCCCCGGATGGCGACACATTGCACGCATTGTGGCGGGAATTCGAGGCGGCAGAGACGCCGGACGCCCGGATGGCCAAGCGGATGGATCACAGCCAACCCTTGTTCCAGGTGCTGATGGCCGACAAGCCGCTGGCCGATCACGTGGCCATCGTGCGGGACAACATGTCCGGGGGGCGCGCCTCACGCCTGCGCGGCGAATGGCCCGAGGCGATGGAGGCCGCGGATGCCCTGCTGGACGGGCAAGCCCTGCCCGGCGGCGACCTGACCGCACGCATGCGTTTCCTGGCCGAAGCCGACCGGCTGAAATCGGTTTATCGCGCCAATACGCTGATCGACGCCTCGCGCCATGAGAATAGCGGCGAGCATAGTTGGCATCTGGCACTCTACGCGCTGGTCCTGGGTGGATATGCCGAGGCCGGGGTCGATACCGGGCGCGTCATCCGAATGCTGTTGCTGCATGACCTGGTCGAGATCGATACCGGCGATGTGCCGCTGCATTCGGCCGGTGGGCAGGCGCATCATTCAGCGGCTGTGCAGGCCGCCGAAACCGCGGCGGCGGAACGGATATTCGGCCTTTTGCCCAAATCGCAAGCCACGGAATTCCTGTCGCTCTGGCAGGAATTCGAAGCGGTGGAAACACCTGACGCCATCTTTGCCAAGGCTCTGGACCGGTGCCAGCCAGCCATCCAGAACCTGCGCTCCGGCGGCGCGGGATGGGTCGAATACGACGTCTCTCTCGGCGATATCGAGGCGCGGGTGGGGCCATGGATCGAACGGGGCGCGCCAAAGATCTGGAATTGGCTCTGGCAGGAACTGCGCCATCACTTCGTGGCGTGAGTGCGTGACAAAACCCGTCACCGTGCTGGCAATTGTCATATTTCCTTGTCACGATCCGCCTATCCAGCAGCGAACAGCTTCGGAGGATCGACATGCGCCATATCGCCATCGCAATCACGCTTTGCACCCCATTTTCCGTCCATGCCGACGAGTTGGGCGACCGGGTCAAATCCCTGACGCGCGGCACCGAATGGCAAGCGGTCGAGACCGTTCCCGTCCAGTTCTCCACCCACCACCCGCAGGGAATGGCGATCATCGGAGATCATATCTTCGTCTCCTCGGTCGAGATCGTCACCCCGACCGAGAATTACGACGCCCCGCGCGACGGAATGGACCGCAGCGCAGGGGAAGGCGTGGGACATCTGTTCAAGATGGACATGGAAGGCAATCTGGTCGACAGCATCACGCTCGCCGATGGCGATATCTATCATCCGGGCGGCATAGATTTCGATGGCGAGAATCTGTGGGTGCCGGTCGCCGAATACCGCCCGAACTCGGCCAGTATCGTCTATCGCGTCGATCCCGAGACCATGGAGGCAGAAGAGGTCTTTCGCTATCCCGACCATATCGGCGGTATTCTCCGCGACCCGGCCAGCGATACGCTGCATGCCGTAAGCTGGGGATCGCGCCGATTCTACGGCTTCACGCTGGACGAGGCAGGCACGGTCACCAATGCCGATATTCCGCGTGATGAGCTGATGGTGCCGAACCCCAGCCATTATGTCGATTACCAGGATTGCCAGCTTGCCGCGCCGGGACAGGCGTTGTGCACCGGGATCGCCAAATACGGCGTCAATGACACCGAATTCGCACTAGGCGGGGCGGAACTGATCGATCTGAAAGGCAACCGGCCCATTCATCAGGCACCTGTTCCGCTCTGGACAGAGGACGGGTTGGTTATGACGCATAATCCCGTCTGGATGGCCCCTGTCGAAGGAGGGCTGCGCGCCTGGTTCATGCCCGAGGACGATGAAAGCCGTATTTTTGTCTATGAGGCGCGTCTGGACTGACATCCCGGCAGTTCGGCCGGCGGGGTTTGGCGCCTCGCTTCGGGTTGGAGGCAACGGCTGGTCAAGGCACAACGGTATGCAATAGCATACAACGCTTTCCTTCCCGATTGTAATCCGCTATGACGCCGTCAGCGAATCCTATAGCCGAAGGGAACACCCATGTCGAAGATCAAGGTAGAAAACCCCGTCGTCGAGCTCGACGGCGACGAGATGACCCGGATCATCTGGGACTTCATCAAGCAAAAGCTGATCCTGCCCTATCTGGATATCGACCTGAAATATTACGACCTCGGTATCGAAGAGCGCGACCGCACCGACGACCAGATCACCGTGGATGCGGCAGAGGCAATCAAGCAGTATGGCGCAGGCGTGAAATGCGCCACCATCACCCCCGACGAGGCACGGGTCGAGGAATTCGGCCTCAAGAAGATGTGGCGCTCGCCCAATGGCACGATCCGCAACATCCTGGGCGGTGTGATCTTCCGCGAGCCGATCATCTGCAAGAACGTGCCGCGCCTGGTTCCGGGCTGGACCCAACCGATCATCGTCGGCCGTCACGCTTTCGGCGACCAGTACCGCGCCACCGATTTCAAGTTCCCCGGCAAGGGCAAGCTGTCGATCAAGTTCGTCGGCGATGATGGCGAGACCATCGAGAAGGAGGTTTTCCAGGCTCCGGGCTCCGGTGTCACCATGGCGATGTACAACCTCGATGAATCGATCCGGGATTTCGCCCGCGCATCGCTGAATTACGGTCTGAACCGTGGTCTGCCGGTTTACCTGTCCACCAAGAACACCATCCTCAAGGCCTATGACGGCCGTTTCAAGGATCTGTTCCAGGAGGTCTACGAGCAGGAATTCGAAGCCGAGTTCAAGAAGAAGGGCATCCATTACGAGCACCGGCTGATCGACGACATGGTCGCTTCGGCGCTGAAATGGTCGGGCGGTTATGTCTGGGCCTGCAAGAACTACGATGGCGATGTGCAGTCGGATACCGTCGCGCAGGGCTTTGGCTCGCTTGGGTTGATGACCTCGGTGCTGATGACCCCGGACGGGAAGATCGTCGAATCCGAGGCCGCGCATGGCACCGTGACCCGCCATTACCGCGAGCATCAGAAGGGTAACGCGACCTCGACCAACTCCATCGCCTCGATCTTTGCCTGGACAGGCGGCCTGAAGCACCGCGCGAAACTGGACGGCAACGCAAAGCTCGCTACATTCGCCGAAACGCTGGAGAAGGTGACGGTTCAGGCGGTCGAGGACGGTTTCATGACCAAGGACCTCGCCCTGCTGGTCGGCCCGGATCAGAAATGGCTGACCACCATGGGCTTCCTGGAAAAGGTCGACGAATATCTGGACAAGGCGCTGGCGTAACGCCTCGCAATGAAAACGGGCCGGGCGGATCGCCCGGCCCTACTTGCCTCCGGCGGGGATATTTTCCTGAAGAAGAAGTCGGCTTTGAGCAAGGAGTGTCTGAACGGCATGCAGAGTGAGTTCGAGAAGCTTCTGGCGCGGCGGCGCTCGATCCGATCCTTTACGGGGGAGCCGGTTGAGCGCGCGAAGATTGAAAAAATCCTGCGGCTTGCACGGACCGCACCGAGCGGCGCGAACCTGCAACCGGGGCGATTTCATGTTCTGACCGGAGCCGCGCTGGACGGGCTGGTTCAGTCGTTGAAATCGGCCATCGCGGCGGGAGAGCCGCAGAGCCGGGAATATTCCTATTTCCCCGAACCGATGCCCAAGGAACTCAAGTCAAGGCAGGTCGCGGCGGGTTACGCCCTGTATGCGGCGCTCGGGATCGAACGACGGGATATCGAGGCGCGCCGGCATCAGTTCGAACGCAATTACGAGTTCTTCGGCGCACCGGTCGGGATCGTCGTCACCATCGACCGGGCCATGGGCAAGGGTTGCTTCATGGATCTGGGCATGTCGCTGATGGCCCTGCTGCTGGCCGCTGAGGATCAGGGCTATGCGACCAGTGGAATCGGGGCGCTCGCCCAATACGGGCCGGTGGTACATCGCCATCTTGAGTTGCCCGAGGGCGAGATGGTTGTCTGCGGGATCGCGCTTGGCGTGGCGGACAAGGACGCACCGGTGAACCGGGTTCGGACCGAGCGGGACGATCTGCCGGTTTTCACCCGCTTCCACGGCTTCGACATCAGTTCCTGAGCAAGAGAGCCGTGCCTAATCCTCCGGCGGCGGCGATGGCGGCCAGACCGTATTGCCCCGGCTGAATCTCGTGAACCAGCCGCACCGCGTTGATCGCTCCGCTTGCCCCGATTGGATGGCCACGGGCGAGCGCCCCTCCACCGGGATTGACGATATCGGGGTCGAGGCCCGCCCCCTGCTGGCAGGCGATGGCCTGTGCCGCGAATGCCTCCATGATCTCGGCAATGCCGATATCGGAAGGGGCGAGACCTGCGTCCGTCAGCACCGAGCGAATGGCGGCGATGGGGGCGAGACCCGGCAATTCGGGATCACCACCGATTGTTGTGCCCGCGACGATCTCGGGACCGCTCCGCGCCGTCCGTTCGACCAACCTGTCCGAGACGAGAATGCAGACCGCGGCGCCATCGGCGGCAACTGCCGTTGTGGCCGTCGTGACGGTTCCGGCAAGAGGCCTGGCGCGGGCGCAAGTTTGCGGCGTCAGCCTACGGGCGAAGCTGTCGGTAAAAACGCCCGCGACGGGGGCGATTTCGGTGGCCTGCATAGCGGCCATGGCGGCAAGCGCCCTGGCGTGGCTCTGCACGGCCCAATCCTCCTGCGCCTCGCGCGATATTCCAAGCTTCTCCGCCAATGCTCCGGCGGCGGTGGACATCTCCGGATCGCGCTCGGGCCATGGGGTAAAGGGCGGCTGGTCATAGGGCTGCGGCTCGCGCCCATCCGCGAAGCTGCGCAGCCGCAAGGGACGGCGGGAATAGCTCTCCACCCCGCCCGCGATGACCACGTCATGTAGCCCCGCGCGGATCATCGCATCGCCCAACAGGATCGCATCCAGCCCACCGCAGCATTGCCGATCAATCGTGAGCCCCGCCACACGCTCGGGCAAATCGCTGGCCAGGGCCACCACCCGCGCGGGGTTTCCCCCGGCACCGAGCGCATTGCCAAGGATCAGTTCGCCCACCTCCGCTGCGGCGATCCCGGCATCCGCGAGGGCCGCGTGGATGACCGGTGTGGCGAGATCCTGCAATTCCAGCGCCCGGAACGCGCCGCCCCTTGGGACGACTGCGCTGCGCCTTGCCGCCACGATACAGGAGCGGCGCATCAGCCCCCTCCGGCGAGGCGTTGTAGCGCCACGAGATCGGGCTTGCCCGAAGGCAGCATCGGCATGGGGTCGAGAAAGCCGATCCGGCGAGGCACCGCGTGCGAGCCAAGGGCGGCGCGGCAGCGGGCCTTGATGCGTTCGGCCAGCGCTTCGTCAGCCGCGCCCTCGGCAAATCCGATCACCGCATTTCCCCGCAAGGCATCCGGGACGGCCACGGCGGCACAGGCACGGCCTGCGGACTCGTCCAGCATCACCTGCTCGACATCTTCGAGAAACACATTCACATCGGCCACCGTCACCATGCGCGATCTGCGCCCGCGCAGGAACAGGTTGCCCTGCCGGTCCATCCGGCCGATCTCGCCCACGGTCAGGAAATCGCCATCCCATCGGGTATCACCGGCCCTGCCCCCATCATAGCCGTCGAACAGATAGGGGCTGCTGACCCAGATCTCGGCATCTTCGCCAGCGACCGGCCGAAGCTTCAGCGTCACCCCGGGATAGGCGCGGCCAACCGATCCCGGTGGAGTATCGGCAGTGCTGATCGTGATGAAGCTGGTCTCGGACGCCCCGTAGAACTCGAAAAGCTCGGCATTCGGGAAAAGCTCTGCCAGATCGGCACGCTCATCCGTACCAAGCGCACCTCCTCCGCAGAATACCAAGCGGATATCAGGCAACGCACCCGCATCGACACGCTGCAACAATCTTAGCTGCGACGGTGTCGAATAGAGCACGCTTGCCCTCGCCTCGCGCAGCACGACGACCTGCGCACGCGGGCTGTCACCACCCAAGGCGAGGATGTCCGCGCCCAGATGCAAAGCCTCGGTCACGGCATAGAGCGACAGGGAATGGCCAAGGCTGCCCAACACCGCGTAACGGTCGTGCTTCCCTAGGGTGTAGCGCCCGCGATTGACCTCGAAACTCGCGATCCACGAGGCGTGGCTGCGCCGGATGGTCTTGGCCAGATCGGTGCTGCCCGAGCTTTGACAATACAGAAGCGGACGCCCTGCATTCACCGGTGAATCCACGGCCGAGATGGCGGTCCCTTCACCCTGCCGGGCATGGATGGGCAAGTGCCGCTCGATACAATCGAGCAATGCTGCGATGGCAGGGCGGTTCTGCCCTTGGGCACCGCAAGAGAGAATGGCGCTGTCGGCAGATCGCATGAACCAGCGATCCCGCATATCCAGCGCCAATTCTTCCATCATCCGCCCTGATGCCCGGCGCTCAGATACGCTGCCCGGAGGGGCGGTACCATGACAGCATCTCGGGGCGCAGTTTTGCGACGGCTGCAACCAGCATGCCGGTCAATCCAGCCTTGAGCAGGTCCCCGGGAATATAGGCCGTGTTCAGCAGCGCCGCCTCGACCAGGCTTTTCTCGAGCACGATGGCCATACCGACGGTGCCAAAGGCATACATCACGACGATTCCGCCGATGAAGGCCCCGAGACCCGCGCTGATCGCGGGTGGAACCATGCGCAGACGCTCGACCACCAGGCCGGTCACGAAAGCGGCGACCGGGAAGCCGATGACGAAGCCGACCGTCGGCGACGCGAAGACGCCAAGCCCGCCACGTCCTCCGGCGAGAAGCGGCAATCCAAGCGCGACGGCGAAGACGAACAGCAGGACCGCCAGGCCACCCCGTCTTGCGCCAAGAACCGCGCCTGCCAGCATCACGCCAAGACTTTGGGCGGTGATCGGCACACCGGAGGCAAGCGCGATCTTGGGGATCAGTCCCAGGATCGCGATCAGCGCCGCGAACAGGGCGATACGGGCAAGGTCTTTTTCCATCTCATCTCTCCTTGTTGGGCAGGGCTCCGCCGCGTGCCTTCAGGGCTTCACCGACACGATCCGCGTCGTCAAGCGCCAAGAGCATCATCGGCAGCACGATCCGCCAGTTCTGGCGGCGGACCGAGCGTGCCCGCCATGATTGAAACATCAACTGCGCCCGCTCTATCAGCACCGGCGCAAAGCGGATTAGAAGCGGCATCGCGATCTCCAGCGGCGCGGTCGATATCCCGAGCCTGCGCAGCGGCGCCATCAGACGGTGCACCACATCCATCAATTCGGTCAATGTCGTGGTCATGGTGACAAGATTCGCCAGCGCAACGGCGGTGATCATCCGCAGGATCGTCTTGACCCCAAGGGTGAGATCATCCGTGACGAAATGCCAGATCAGCACGATGACGATAAAGGGGACCAGAACCCGCAGATGCGTTAGCCCGCTGCGCAGGAACGCCCGCCCCGGCAGGCAATAGAGCAGCAGAACCGCCAGAAGCGCTACAACCTGGACTGCCATGCCGTCGATCACGAAGAGCAGCATCGTGGTCAGGCACAACCCCATCAGCTTGACCCCGGCAGGCCAGCCATGCGCCCATGTTCTAACTGGCGAGGTGAGAGAGATCATCGCCACCCCCGATACGGGTCATCTCGTTGGTAAAATCGCGCAGAAGCTGCGCGGGCGGGCCGCTCGCACGGATTTTTCCTTCGTCGAGCCAATAGACCTGATCGTAACCTTCCAGGTCGCGCGTGTCATGCGAGATATGCAGCAGCCGCGTCCCGCTTGCGTTCAACTGCCGCGTCAGCTGCATCCGCGTCGGGATATCCAGCCCCGCGAAGGGCTCGTCCAGCACCAGAAGCCGGGGGCGCATCGCCAACACCGACATCATGCAGACGAGATGCTTCTGCCCCTGCGACAGCGCGTGAATCGGCGCGTCCTTCCAATGGGCCTTGCCGAACTCTGCCAGCATGGCCAACGCTCCGGCCTCGGCATCTTGCTTGCTCTGGCCAAGCTGGCGCAGACCGAAGCCGATTTCTTCCACCACGGTGGGAAAGATGATCTGATGTTCCGGGTTCTGGAACAGGATTCCCACGGTGCGGATGGCAGCGCGGCGGTCCTTGAAGACATCGACCTCCTCGATCCGGATCCGCCCCGGTTCCGGCTCCAGCAGCCCGGCGATCAGCCGCGCAAGCGTGCTCTTCCCCGATCCGTTTCGCCCGATCACACCGATCCGCATCGCGTCGGAGCGCAACGAGATCCCGGACAACACAGCGATACCGCCGATCCGGTAGCCCACATTCTCAAGCAGAACCGGGGCTGTCGCTGGCTTGACTGTTTCCATATCGGGCTTTCCCTGAACTCCGGTCGGCATTGGATCGGGCGCAGGCATCGCACAAGCAATGCCCGCCGGTCCAGCCAAAATGCACATGCACAGGTGTTGCCCCTTCCCTCGCCGAACGCGCAGCGTTAGAACCGCAGCATGGATATTCTGGACAAGATCAAGGCCTACAAGCTGGACGAGATCGCCGCCGCCAAGGCTGCGCGTCCACTGGCCGATATCGAGGCAGCCGCCCGCGCGGCCACGCCCGTGCGCGGCTTTGCCCGCGCCCTTACCGAGAAGGTGGCAACCGGCCCCGCGCTGATCGCAGAGATCAAGAAGGCCAGCCCTTCCAAGGGTCTTATCCGAGCCGATTTCGATCCACCCTCGCTGGCCCGCGCCTATGAAGCGGGGGGCGCCGCCTGCCTGTCTGTGCTGACCGATGCACCCAGCTTTCAGGGCGCGCCCGATTTCCTGAGCGCCGCACGCGATGCCTGCAGCCTGCCCGCGCTGCGCAAGGACTTCCTTCACGATCCCTATCAGGTCGCCGAGGCGCGGGCATGGGGCGCCGATTGCATCCTCATCATCATGGCCTCGGTGGATGACGTTTTGGCGGCTGAACTCGAGGACGCTGCGATGGATTGGGGGATGGATGCGCTGATCGAGGTGCATGATGCCGAAGAACTCGACCGCGCCTTGCGGCTGAAATCACCGTTGATCGGCATAAATAATCGCAATCTCAAGACCTTCGATGTCACTCTTGATGTCACGCGCCAACTTGCGCCACGCATTCCGCAAGACCGCGATATCGTCTGCGAAAGCGGCCTTTTCACCCCCGCCGACCTGGCCGAGATGATGCAGATCGGCGCGCGCCGCTTTTTGATTGGCGAAAGCCTGATGCGGCAGCCCGACGTCGCCGCCGCCACCCGTGCCATCCTGGAGCCCGCGGCATGAGCCTGACGCATTTCGACAAATCCGGCCAGGCACATATGGTCGATGTTTCGGAAAAGGCGGAGACCGCGCGCGAGGCGGTGGCCGAGGGTTGCGTGATCATGCTGCCCGAAACCCTCTCGCTCGCCGAGGGCGGGGCGAAGAAGGGCGACGTCATGGGAGTCGCGCGGCTGGCGGGGATCATGGGGGCCAAGCGCACCTCTGATCTGATCCCGCTTTGTCACCCACTGCCGATCTCGAAAGTCACGCTGGATCTGCACCCCGATCCCGATCTTCCCGGCATTCGCGTCACCGCGACGGTGCGCACGGCCGGTCGAACCGGCGTCGAGATGGAGGCGCTGACTGCGGTCTCGACCGCCTGCCTGACCATCTATGACATGCTCAAGGCTGCCGAAAAGGGGATGCGTATCGAGGGCATTCGCCTGATGCGAAAAAGTGGCGGCAAGTCAGGAGATTACGAGGCGAACCGATGATTTCAGTCGAAGAGGCTTTGACCAAGGTCCTGTCGCTGGCCGGTGCTGCAAGTCCTGAGACGCTTTCGCTGGATCAGGCTGCCGGGCGGGTATTGCTGGAACCGGCGATCTCGCGCATGACGCAGCCGCCTTTCGACTCGGCGGCGATGGATGGATATGCGTTGCGTCATGCCGATCTTGGGCAACGCCTGCGGGTGATCGGGGAATCGGCGGCAGGCCATCCCTGGACGGGCACGGCCGAGCCCGGCACCGCGATCCGGATATTTACCGGCGGCGCCGTTCCATCCGGCTATGACCGGGTCGAGATGCAGGAGAATACGCAGCGCGATGGCGATTGGCTGACTATTACTGCCTCTTCACGTGACACATATATCCGCGGTCGGGGATGTGATTTCAGCGAAGGCGACAGGATCGAGCCCGGTAGGCTTCTGTCTGCTGCGGATATCGCCCTGCTCGCGGCGATGAACCTGCCGCGGGTGACGGTGGCGAAACGTCCGAAAGTCGCCGTTCTGGCGGGTGGGGATGAATTGGTGCGGCCCGGTGAAACCCCGTCCGAGGGCCAGATCATCAGTTCCAACGACCTTGCCGTCGCCGCGATCGCCCGTGCTGCAGGCGCCGAGTCGGAAATTCTACCGATCGCACGTGACAGCGAAGACAGCCTGCGCGACAGCTTTGCCCGCGCCCAGGATTCGGAGCTGCTGGTCACCATCGGCGGCGCCTCGGTGGGCGATCACGATCTGGTCGGGAAAGTGGCTGAATCCTTGGGAATGGAGCGGGCGTTCTACAAGATCGCCATGCGTCCGGGCAAACCGCTGATGGCCGGACGGATCGGTCAAAACGCAATGCTGGGGCTTCCCGGAAATCCAGTGTCTGCAATCGTTTGCGCGACAGTCTTCATGCAACCACTGATCCGCGCGATGCAGGGATTGCCCGATGAGACCCGTCGTTTTCGTGCAAGGCTATCCGCCGCCCTGCCTCCGGAAGGCGGCCGCCAGCACTATATGCGGGCCAAACTGAAAGATGGTGAAGAGCTGCCTCTCATCGCCCCGTTCGACAATCAGGATTCGTCTCTCCTGTCGGTATTGTCACAGGCGGATGCATTGCTGATCCGTCCACCGCACGATCCCGCAAGACAGGAAGGCGAGATCATGGATTACCTTCCCCTGTTTCACTGACACTTAACCGAAACCCCGTTCAAATGCGTATGTAGATTGACGTGATTCGATTCATGGGCTAGAACATTAGCAGAACACCCTGCTACATGAGGACGGGCAGATGCTGACGAAAAAGCAGATACAACTGCTGGAATTCATTAGTCAAAGGATGACGCGGGACGGGGTTCCGCCCTCTTTCGACGAAATGAAGGATGCGCTGGATCTGCGTTCCAAATCCGGGATTCACCGGCTCGTGACAGCGTTGGAAGAACGCGGTTTCATCCGTCGCCTTCCGCATCGGGCCCGTGCGCTCGAGATTGTCCGCTTGCCCGACACCTTGTCGAAGCAGGATGCCGGTTCCGCCAAGCCCGCCACTGGCTTTTCTCCCACGGTCATCAGCAATCCACGTCCAAAACAGCCGCGCGGCGCGATGCCTCTCATGGATAGCGGGGCGATCGACCTGCCTCTGATGGGTCGGATCGCGGCCGGTGTTCCGATCGAGGCGATCTCGGAGGTCGCGCATCACGTCTCGGTTCCCGGCAGCATGCTGACAGGGAACGATGATCACTATGCACTGGAGGTGAGAGGCGATTCGATGATCGATGCCGGGATTCATGATGGCGATGTCGTGATCATCCGCCAGCAGGACAAAGCCGAGAATGGCGAGATTGTCGTGGCATTGATCGAAGGAACCGAGGCG
Source organism: Paracoccus saliphilus (assembly GCF_028553805.1). NCBI lineage: Bacteria > Pseudomonadati > Pseudomonadota > Alphaproteobacteria > Rhodobacterales > Paracoccaceae > Paracoccus > Paracoccus saliphilus. The sequence goes on from NZ_CP067140.1 coordinate 2,913,700, forward strand.
ACGCTGAAACGCTTTCGCCGCAAGGGCAAGATGATCGCGCTGGAAGCTGCCAACTCTGCCTATGAAACACGTGTTCTGCCTGAACATGCAGTGAAGGTGCAGGGGCGGCTGGTCGGCCTGATCCGAAATTATTGACGGCATGATGGCAGTTGCATTGCCATCCGCCGAATGACAATTTCCACCCACAGTGCTACGGCTTAATCCGGGTTTTGCATCGCACGCTTCTCTGCAAGATCGAACTGGCGTTGACGTTCGCGAAAACGGGCGCGATCCGAATCGTCATATTCCTGCAGACAGCGATGGCAGCTCACCCCCTCTTCGAACTCGGGGCGAGCACGATCCTCGGGCGCCAAGGGGCGACGGCAGGCGTGACAGAGGAGGTGCCGCCCCTGTCCAAGCCCGTGGGTCAGACTGACGCGTTGATCGAAGACAAAGCATTCTCCTCGCCAGAGACTCTCCTCCTCCGGCATCTCTTCGAGATATTTAAGGATACCGCCCTTGAGGTGAAAAACCTCTGTCACTCCCTGCGATAACAGGTAGTTCGTCGATTTCTCACAGCGGATTCCACCGGTGCAGAACATGGCGATGCGCTTGTTGTGGAAGCGATGCGCATTCTGTTGCCACCATTCGGGAAACTCGCGGAAGGATTTCGTGCCCGGATCGACCGCGCCCTCGAATGTGCCGATCTCGGTTTCATAGTCGTTCCGGGTGTCGATCACCGCGACATCCGGCGCGGCGATCAGCGCATTCCAATCCGCCGGATCGACATAATGCCCGACCGCAGCCACCGGATCGACATCGGGCTGCCCCATTGTCACGATCTCTTGCTTGAGACGCACCTTCATGCGGCCGAAAGGCATGGTTTCGGCGGGGCTCTCTTTCCATTCAAGCCCTGCACAACCGGGCAGCGACCTTATATGGGCCAACACCGCATCGATGCCCGTCCGACTGCCCGCGATGGTGCCATTGATCCCCTCGCGCGCCAGCAGCAGCGTTCCGCGAATACCACTCGCCTCGCACACCGCTAGCAGGGGCCCATGCAAGACGGCGGGATTCGTGAACCTGGTAAAGTGATAAAGGGCGGCAACGATCAACATGGGCGGGGCATAAGCCAGCTTAACCCGGCAAGGCAAGGGGGCACGGGCGTCCTGTAAGGCATTGACGCGACTGTTAGCGCTTTCTACCCATAGGTTGAGGCAAAAGGAGGTGACAATGCCCAGGGCCCTGATCGTCATCGACATGCAGAACGATTTCTGCCCTGGCGGCGCGCTGGCCGTGGCAGAGGGCGACCAGATCGTCGCACCGATCAACGCGCTGATGGACGAATTCGACGCGGTCGTGCTGACCCAGGACTGGCACCCCGCGGATCACACCAGCTTTGCCGAAAGCCATCCGGGCGCCGAGCCGTTCAGCCTGATCGAAATGCCATATGGCCCGCAGGCCCTGTGGCCGCGCCATTGCGTCATCGGCAGCGAGGGGGCGGCGTTTCATTCCGGCTTGGAGCTCGACCGGGCCGACCTGGTGATACGCAAGGGTTTCCGGCCACGGATCGACAGCTATTCTGCATTCTTCGAGAATGATCACGAGACACCGACCGGTCTGGCAGGATATCTGCGCGAGCGCGCCTTGACCGATCTGAGCCTTGTCGGCCTCGCCCATGATTTCTGCGTCGCCTGGAGCGCCATCGATGCCGCGAAGCTGGGCTTTGCCGTGACCGTCATCGAAGAGGCCACCCGCGCCATCGACCTGGATGGCAGCCTCGAGAAGGCTCGGGCCGACATGCGCGGCGCGGGGGTCTCATTGCGTTAACAACCCGGCTCATGCTCTTGCATGACCCGCCGCCAACAGGCACCAAGAGGATCGTTGTTCAGGAGCCCGGTCATGGTCGATATCGCCACGCGCGTCTATAATCACAAATGGAAAATCGACCCGATCGTGCGATCGCTGATCGATAATGATTTCTACAAGCTGCTGATGTGCCAGTCGGTGTTTCGCAACCGCCCTGACACGAATGTCACCTTCAGCCTGATCAATCGCAGCAAATCCATTCGCCTGGCCGAGATCATCGACGAAGGCGAGTTGCGCGAACAACTTGACCACGTGCGGGGGCTGTCACTGACGCGGGGCGAAAGCACATGGCTGCGCGGTAATACCTTCTACGGCAAGCGCCAGATGTTCCGGCCCGATTTCATGAGTTTTTTGGAAGGGCTGCAACTGCCTCCCTATCAGCTCGAGAAACGCGACGGGCAATACGAACTGACCTTCGAGGGAAGCTGGCCAGAGGTGATGTTGTGGGAAATCCCGGCATTGGCCATCCTGATGGAACTGCGTTCGCGTGCCGCGCTGAAGGATTTTGGTCGATTCGAGCTTCAGGTCCTCTATGCACGCGCCATGACTCGCGTATGGGAAAAGATCGAAGCGCTGCGAGAGCTGCCCGATTTGCTGATCGCCGATTTCGGTACGCGCCGGCGGCACAGTTTCCTGTGGCAGGACTGGTGCGTGCAGGCGATGATCGAGGGGTTGGGCAATCGTTTTACCGGCACGTCGAATTGCCGGATCGCCATGCATCGCGACATCGAGGCCATTGGCACCAATGCGCATGAATTGCCGATGGTTTATGCCGCGTTGGCGAAGGATGACGATACCTTGCGCCGGGCGCCCTACGACGTGCTGGCCGATTGGCACGAGGAACATGACGGCAATCTGCGCATCATCCTGCCCGACACCTATGGCAGCGCGGGCTTTCTGAAACACGCGCCGGACTGGCTGGCGGGCTGGACAGGGATTCGCATCGACAGCGGGGACCCGGCAACAGGGGCCGAGGCCGCGATCCGCTGGTGGCAGGAACGGGGCGAAGACCCCCGCAAGAAGCTGGTGATCTTCTCGGACGGGCTGGACGTTGCCAAGATCATTGAATTGCACAAGCAATTCCATGGCAGGGTCAAGGTCAGCTTCGGTTGGGGCACCCTCTTGACCAATGATTTTCGCGGGTTGGTTCCGGGTGATGGACTGGCCCCGTTCAGCCTGGTCTGCAAGGCGGTTGCCGCGAATGGACAATCGACCGTCAAGCTGTCCGACAACCCGGCCAAGGCAATGGGCCCGGCGGGTGAGGTCGAGCGCTACAAGCGCGTGTTCGATTTGGGGGATCAGGTCGCCGAGAAGGTTATCGTCTGAGCTCTCACATCCCGGTCGCCAGCCTGATCAACAGGTAGCTTACCGCCCCCAGAAACGCCGTCATAGGCACCGTCACGATCCAGGCCGCGGTGATCGTGGCGACATGGCTGCGGCGTATAAGCAGGCGACGGCGGGTTTCCTCGGCGGGCAATGCCTCGCGGTTGCGGTTGCGGCGCCGGTCAAGCCATTCGCGCACGAACCCCACTCCGAAGATCCCCCCCACAGCGACATGGGTTGTCGATACGGGCAGTCCCGCGCCGGACGCGACCAACACGGTTGCCGCCGTCGCCAGCGAGACGCAGAAAGCGCGGACCGGGTTCAGCCTCGTGATGCCGGTCCCGACCATGGCGACCAATCGCCGCCCGAATAGAAGCGTACCCAGGGCGATCGCCAGCCCCGCCATCAACAGCACCAATAGTGGGACCTGCAAGCTATCGCCCGCGCCTCCCATCGGAAGGATCACCGACAAGGGACCGGCAACATTGCCAACATCATTGGCACCATGCGCGAAAGCCATGATAACCACCGCCGCCAACAAGGGTGGGCGGAACAGATGCTTCATGCGCGGCTTTTCCTGATCCCCGGAAAATTCGGCCCTGAGACGCAATCGCATCGTCCAACCCGCCGGCAAGGCGACCAGCAATGCGGCCAGAACAAGCGGCAACGGCCAGACACCCAAGCGGCGGGTGATCAACAATGCCAGATAAGCCAGGAACAGTCCCGCCATCGCTCCGATCAACACGGGAAGCCAGCGCTGTGCAGCCGTCGCGCGATCGGAAGCTTCGCGCACATAGATCGTGACAAAGGCAAGAATCGCGGCAGCCAGAGCCCCGGCCATCAGGGGCGAGATGATCCAGGCCGAAGCGATGGAGAGCAAGGTATTCCAATGCACCGACGCAAATCCAAGCGCCGCCATACTGGCCCCCGCAATGGCCCCGACAATGGAATGCGAGGTACTGACAGGCAGTCCGGCCCCGCTTGCAAGCGTGATCCAACTGGCAGCACCGATGAGGGCTGCCAGCATCAGCATCTGCTCCTGCTCCGCCGATGCAAGAAACCCGGCCTCGAAAATACCGCCTGCCAAACGGTGGGTGACGGCTCCACCGGCCAGGCTGGCCCCGGCGATCTCGGCCAGTGCCACAAGCACAAGCCCCGGCAGCAGACCGATGGCCCCCGCGCCCACGGCCGGCCCCAACGAGTTCGCCACGTCGTTCGATCCGATCGCAAGACCCAGCCAGCAGGCGACAATCAACCCCGCTCCCATGCCGACGAAGCCCGGATCGTGCCCCATCACCCCCATCGACAGGATCAGCACCGCAACGCATAGCAAGATCGCAAGCCCCAAGCGCAGCACTGGCCGAAACGCATGGACCTGCGCCGTCTCGACATGGGTAATCCGACCCAGATCCTTGTCGAGGATATGAAAGCCGCGCTTGCCAAGCCTCATATCGATGCCCCTCCTCCGGTGCCCGTGCCCTAGCCCCGCATCCGGGACAGGCCCTGCAAAATCTTTTTCAAACCGGGTTCGGCAACCATAGGCTCCGCCTCTTCAGGAGTGAACCAGCGACGCTCACGTTCCGCGGCTTCAGGAAAGCTTTTTTTGCATTTCTCGACATGCAGAGGAAAGACCGCGACTTCGATAGGCACCGCAAAGCCGCTATCCTGTTCCTTGTCATAGCTATAGCGGCCGATCTCTTCATGGGTGACCCGGCCTTCCACCCCGGCCTCTTCCCATGCCTCGCGAGCGGCGGCACCGGGCAGGCTGTGCCCCTCCATCGGCCAGCCCTTGGGAATGACCCACCGCCCGGTCCCCCGGCTGGTGACCAGCAGCACCCGGCCCGTCTCGGGATCAATGCACAGCGCGCCCACCTGCAAGGACAAGGGACGTTTCCCCAAAAGCATACGGATCGATCTGCGCAACATGTTCATTCGTCGGACTCCACCCGGCCACGCAGTGCCTTGACCTGCCCACGCGTCGTCTTGGCCTTCAAGCGCCGCCTCTTGCTGGCGAGCGTGGGGCGGGTCGCAATCCGCCGCTTGGGCGCCGTCAGCGCCCGCCGGATCAGATCGGCCAACCGATCACGGGCGATCTCGCGGTTACGGGACTGGCTGCGGGTTTCCTGCGAGAGGATCACCACCGCGCCGTCCGAAGTCCAGCGCCGCCCCGCAAGGCGTTGCAGCCGCCGCTTAACCTGATCCGGCAGATTGGGCGAACGCGCCGCCTCGAATCGCAGCTCCACTGCGGTTTCGACCTTGTTCACGTTCTGACCACCCGGTCCCTGAGCCCGTGTAAAATGCTCGGACAACTCCCACTCTTCAATCGCAATATTCTCGGACACGTAAATCATAACCACTAGATATGGCGGTTTATCTCATCATTCAAAACAACAAACATGACATGGATGAAAAAAACGATAATCATTCAGGCGACGTCCAGAAACAGCCCGACAATGCCTTGTTCCTCCATCGGAAAACTTCCGCTGGCGCGAGGCCCATGCCAACAAATTGGCTCGTGCCCGGTGACGAATCCTTTTCATCCGCCGCCGCAGGCCCCATATTGAGGGCAAGGAGAAGAAGCCACATGCCCTTACCGCATTTTTTGCTGTTGATCGTTGCGGTGATCCTTGCAGCCGCCATTACCCTTTGGGCCAGCCTTGCCGCAGGCGTACCGCTGATCACCCTGCTTCTGGTGGCCTTGACGGGGGCCGCCCTGCTTCATTTTTCAACGCGGAACTGGCACGATCACGACCGTTGATCCGGCTGACTCAGCTTTCCAATTCGGCATCCCAATAGAGGAAATCCATCCAACTCTCATGCAGATGGTTGGGCGGGAATCGGCGGCCGATGGCATGCATTTCCTCGGGGGAAGGCTGACGCGGCCTGCGGCGCAGGCTCATGCCGCAATGGCGCAGGCTGCGATTGGCCTTGCGTAGATTGCAGGGCGAGCAGGCTGCAACGACATTTTCCCAACTGGTAATCCCGCCGCGTGATCGCGGCACGACATGATCGAAGGTCAGTTCACCCTTCGCTCCGCAATACTGGCAGCAGAATTCATCCCTCAGAAAAAGATTGAAGCGCGTGAATGCCACGCGCTTCTGAGGTTTCACATAATCTTTCAGGACAACGACGGAGGGTATCCGGAAGGCCTGTCGCTGACTTCGTACGACCTCGTCATATTCGGCAATGATGCTGACCCGATCGAGGAACACCGCCTTGATCGCCTCTTGCCAGGGCCAGAGCGAAAGCGGGTAATAGCTGAGAGGCCGGTAATCCGCGTTCAGCACGAGCGCCGGATGATGGCGCAGATTGCCCGGTTCCCGCACGAACTGGGTTCGAAACTCCGTCTGATGAGATTTATCCAGCATTCTGCGTTCCTGCCTGCCCCGTCTCGACCTGACCGAGGCGCCCATCACTCCATAAGCCGACTATATATCGTGGCCAGATTCTGACAAGCCCCCGGATGTATCCGATGCATGGATCAAATAGCGTGTCAGAATGACAAGCCCATGACAACTTGCCCGCGTCCCTCCCAGATGGCAGTCTGGCGGTCATGAAGATATCAGCCCCGCCGGTTCTCGGCACATTGGAAAGCGCCCTTTACGCAGAGGATCTGGACAGCATGACCAGCTTCTGGGCGGATGTCATGGGGTTCGAACAAATCGCGGCCGTTCCCGGACGCCATGTCTTTTTCCGCATAACCGATGCACCGCACCCGCAGGTATTGCTGATCTTTCGTGCAGAAGCCACCGAAAAACCACCTGCGCCCGACGCGAAGCTTCCAGTGCCGCCCCACGGCGCGCACGGCCCTGGGCATTTCTGCCTCGCCGTAGCGCAAGACCGGCTTGATGACTGGCGCAACTATCTGATCTCGCAGGATGTCGAAATCGAAGCGGATTTTCATTGGCCGAGCGGCGCCCGCTCGATCTATTTCCGCGATCCGGCCGGAAACTCCATAGAACTGGCCGATCCGGCGCTCTGGAGATGAGTACTTCTCCTTGATGGAAATACCTTCGGCTGCCCGCCTACTTGCCCAAGCGATCCTTCAGGAAACCCAAGGCTACCGACAACCCGTCGGGCGCGATACCATGGCCGGTGCCCTCCATCACATGGCCATAGACGGTGAAGCCAGCGCCTTCCAGCGCCTCGCCGGCCAGTTTCATATCCTCGAAGGGAACCATGGGATCGGCATCACCATGAATCAGCAGCACCGGCGGCTTCACCTTCGTCTCGGCCTCCAGCCGTTCGGGCAGCAAAAGCCGTCCCGAGAAACCGACGATCCCTGCCACTTCACGCTCGCGACGCGGCAGGACATGCAGCGCCATCATCGTACCCTGTGAAAAACCGACTAATACCATCCGGTCAGAGGTCAGCCCCTCATCGGCCAGCACCTTGTCCAGATAGGCGTTCAGCGCATCGATCGAGCGTGCCATCGCCTCCTTGGCCTGCTCTTCGGTCGAGCCGTCCAGCCACGGGATCGGAAACCACTGGTAACCCATCGGATTGTTGACGCTACGCTCGGGTGCGTCGGGGGCGTAGAATGCCGTGCCAGGCAAATGTGGCGCAAGGGGATCGGCCAGCCCCAGCAGATCGGCGCCATCCGCGCCATAGCCATGCAGAAACACGACAACCGCATCGGCATTCTCGGGTCCCTTTCGGGCGGATTTCAATTCCATGCTCACCTGATCCCTTCACGTCCCTTGAACTGCCGGTAATAGGCCCACAGTCCCCGCGCTGCAACCGAACGCCAGGGACGCCACGGCTCGGCCATTTCCCGCAGCGCGGCCGGGCCAGGGCGTTCCTCCAACCCGTAAAGCATCCGCGCTGCCTCTTGCAGCGCCAGATCGCCCGCCGCCAGAACATCCGCCCGTCCCAATGCGAATTTCAGGTAAATCTCGGCAGTCCAGAGACCGATCCCCGGCAACGCGACCAGCGCGGCAATCGCCTCGTCATCGGGCATGTCGCGCAGGCCGGGCCAGTCCAGCTCCGCTTCGGCAATCCCGCGCAGGTAGCGAATCTTGGGGCGCGATAGCCCTACAGCGCGCATTTCCTCGTCGCTTGCCTCCACGATCCCGCCGGGAGTGGTAAGGTCCGCCGCCACCATCCGATCCCAAATCGAACCCGCCGCGGCAATAGAGATCTGTTGCGACACGATGGCACTCGCTATCGCTTCGAACCCATCAGGACGGCGTCGCAAGGGCAATGGACCCAGTTCCGGCAGCACCCGCGCCCAGACCGGGCAGATCCGGGTCAGATAGGCCGCACCTTCGGCCAGATCGGCCTTTGTTTCGATCAGCCGTCCCGGCCCCTGTGACAGGCCCGGCGCATGCTCAGCCATGATCTGCCTGCGCTTCGAGCTTCAGCCGCGTTTCCCAGGCCATCGAGATATGCTGGCGCAACGCCTGATCCGCCGCATCGCCATCGCCTGCCGCGATCGCATCGACGATCCGCATATGCTCGGCCAGCGCCGTCTCGCTGCGCCCTTCGGCCGCCAGCGAGGTCTGGGCCATCAGCGCCATGCTGCGATGCACAAGATCAAGCTGCTGCACAAGGTAGCGGTTATGCGAGGCCAGATGGATCTGCCGATGAAAACGCTTGTTCGCCCGTGCCAATGCCTCGGGATCGCCCACCGCCTTCTGGTCCTCGGCTACCATCTGCGCCAGCACCCGCACCTCTTCTGGTGTGGCGTGACGGGCGGCCAGCCGCGCCGCCAGTGCTTCCAGTTCGGCCCGCACGACGTAAAGTTCGGCCAGTTGATTGTGATCGAGCGAAGCGACGATCAGGCTACGTCCGTCACGCACCAGCATCTGTTGTGTCTCGAGCCGCTGCAGGGCTTCGCGCACCGGCGTTCGCGACACGCCGAAACGCTCGGCCAGCTCGGATTCGACCAGCCGGTCGCCGGGGCGATAGGTGCCGGATTCGATCGCGGCGAGGATCAGGGAATATGCATCATCTCTCATGACCGACACGATTGGCCGGGCGCGCGGCAATTGCAAGCGCGCAGTCGCCGGGATATGCGACAAGTATGGATTTCAAGGACACCGATATCTGGATCTTCGATCTGGACAACACGCTTTATCCGCCCGAGGTGAATCTGTTCGCGCAGATCGAGCGGCGCATGGTTGCTTTCGTCATGCGCGAATACTCGGTCACTGCGGAACAGGCCAATCGGATGCGGCGCGATTACTGGGCCGCTTACGGAACCACGCTGGCCGGGTTGATGGCCGAACATGATGTCGATCCGGTTGCCTATCTGAACGAGGTGCATGACATCGACTTTTCGGTGCTGCCGCCAGCGCCGGATCTGGCCAGGGCGATCTCTGCGCTTCCGGGGCGCAAGCTGGTTCATACGAATGGCGATTCGACCTATGCGGGCAAGGTGCTAGCGGCTTTGGGACTGGACGGGTTCGAAGCGATTTACGGTGTAGAAGAGTCGGATTTCATTCCCAAGCCGGAGCAGGAGGCCTATGCATCCGTGATGCGGCAGGCGGGAATCGATCCAAGCCGAGCCGCATTTTTCGAGGACGATCCCCGCAACCTCATTGTCCCACATTCATTGGGAATGCGCACCGTACTGGTCGGACAGGGACGCGATGGCCCGAACGCACTTGCGGGGCCGGGCGGGATTGGTGATCATGTCCAGCATCAGACCCCCGATCTGACCGCGTTCCTGCGGAAGATCGTTCCGGCATAAATCCCTTTGGCAGAGTGCAGATGAGCAGCAAGATCGAAGATATCGACATTCTGGTCTCGGGCGGCGGGATTGCCGGGCTGATCGCGGCGGCCGGGTTCGGGGCCGAGGGTTTCTCGACCCTTTGCGTCGATCCCACCCCCCCGGTGACCGAGGAAGCCGCCCGCGGCGCCGATTTGCGCAGCACCGCCTTTCTCGCCCCATCGGTCGATCTGCTGGAGCGCATCGGGCTGTGGGACCGTCTCGCGCCCTTTGCAACGCCCTTGCAGATCATGCGCATCGTCGATGCGGGCGGCGCACGGCCCGAGGCGCGCCTGACCCGCGATTTCGATGCCGCCGAGATCGGTGATGCGCCCTTTGGCTGGAACCTTCCCAATTGGCTCTTGCGGCGCGAGATATCGGCCCGGTTGGAGCAACTGCAAACCGTCCACTTCCTGCCCGGCATCGGCACCGCCGATCTTGTCCCCCGCGACGAGGGCGCCATGGTCACACTGTCAGATGGCCGCCACCTGCGTGCGAAACTGGTCATCGCCGCCGACGGGCGCAACTCGCCCACCCGGCAGGCATTGGGCATCGGGGTGCGGACATTCCGCTATGGCCAGAAGGCGCTGGCCTTCGCCGTCACCCATGAGCACCCGCATGAAAATGTCTCGACAGAGATCCACCGCTCGGGCGGGCCCTTCACGCTGGTTCCCCTGCCCGATCGCGACGGGCTGCCATCCTCGGCTGTCGTGTGGATGGAAAACGGCCGTGAAATCGCCCGGCTGCGCGCCCTGCCCCGCAAAGATTTCGCGGAAGAGCTGAACGCGCGTTCGGCCGGTGTTCTAGGCCGCCTGAGCCAGGCCACCGCGCTGACAGAATGGCCGATCATCAGCCAGATCGCCGACCGCTTCAGCGGTCCCCGCACCGCGCTGATCGCCGAGGCCGCCCATGTCGTCCCCCCCATCGGCGCACAAGGCCTGAACATGAGCCTTGCCGATCTGACCACGCTGATCGACCTGTCCCGCAACGATCCCGGCAATCCGGCGAGCCTCGATCGCTATAACCAAAGCCGCCGCCCGGATGCCTATGCCCGATTGCTGGGCATCGACGCACTGAACCGCGCCAGTCAGGCCAAGATGCGCCCGCTGCGCGACCTGCGCGCTGCCGCGCTTGGCGGCTTTTATGGCATCGGCCCGATCCGCCGGATGGTGATGCGCGCCGGGCTTGGCCTGGGTTCGGCGAGAGCCGGCGACGGATAAGCGGTACTGCCCCGGGTTGCTCTTGCTTTCTCTCTGCTATCTGATCGGGATCATAGATCCGATCAGGGGTAACAAGATGCCAAATCAACAATATGCATTGGCCATGGCCAGGTACAATCTCTGGCAAAACGAGAACCTGCTGGCCGCCACGGACAGTATTTCAGCCGAGGAACGCGCTAGGGATCGCGGAGCCTTCTTTGGATCGATCCAAAAGACATTCTCGCACATCCTGTGGGCCGACATGGCCTGGTTGAGCAGATTCGCCGGAACGACGCCCCCCTCCGGCGGCATTCCTGATTCGACCACCTTGGCCGATGACTGGGACGATTTTCGAAAGGAACGGCAGAGGATGGACGAACGCCTCCTGCAATGGGCGCATGAGACCTCGCCGGAATGGTTCGAAGGCGATCTGACCTGGTTTTCAGGCGCGATCGGGCGCGATATCACCAAGCCAAAGAAAATGCTCGTGCTGCAGATATTCAATCATCAGACCCATCATCGCGGCCAGATCCACGCGATGCTGACGGCGGCGGGGATCAAGCCCGGCGATACCGATATACCTTTCATGCCCGAGCACTATCTGAACTTGTAGCTGCGGCCATTCGGAAAACGCGAGCAAATCGCCGGTGTATCAAGCCTCGTCCTGAAGCGCCTTATTTCTTGCGGCGGCGTTTCTTGGCGCGCTTGATCTCTGCCAATCTGGATTTCGTCGAGACCCGGCGCGGGCTACGGCTGCGCTTGCCTTTGCCCGGAGCGCTCGGCAGTGCCTCGCCTTCGAGTTCAAGCAGTTCCAGTGTAAGCCCCCCGGTGACGGGCACCGCTTCGGCAAGACGTACCGTGACACGTTGCCCGATGCCGACCTCGATCTCCGTATCGGCGCCGATCAGCTTCTGCGCGTCGGGGTCGAAGTGGAAATATTCCTGCCCGATATCGCGGATCGGCAGCAAGCCATCGGCCCCCGTCTCATCCAGCTTGATGAAGGCCCCGAAACGCTGGATACCGCTGATGCGTCCGGTCATTTCCGTGCCGACCCGGTCGGCCAGATAAGCGGCAAGATAGCGGTCGGTTGTATCGCGCTCGGCCGTCATCGAGCGGCGCTCGGTCTCGCTGATATGGGTGGCGGTTTCAGAGAGGCGCTCGATATCGCCGTCGGATAATCCGTCCTTGCCCCAGCCATGCCCGGTAATCAGTGCCCTATGCACGACGAGATCGGAATAGCGGCGGATGGGCGAGGTGAAATGCGCATAGTTCTTCAACGCCAAGCCGAAATGGCCGAAATTCTCGGGATGATAGTAAGCCTGCGTCATCGAGCGTAGCGTGGTGATATTGATCAGCTCGTCGAAATCGGTGCCCTCGGATTGGGCCAGTAGCCGGTTCAGATGGCTGGTCTGCAAGACCTGCCCCTTGGCCAGCGTGAACCCCGATGCTTGCGCCACCTCGCGCAGTGCGTCGATCTTGTCCAGCGAGGGTTCCTCGTGCACCCGGAACAAGAGCGGGCGCTGACGGCGGGACAATTCCTCGGCGGCGGCGACATTGGCCAGCACCATGAATTCCTCGATCAGCCGATGCGCGTCCAGGCGTTCGCGGAAATTCACCGCTTTGACGCGGCCATCCTCGGTCAGCTCGATCCGGCGTTCCGGCAGGTCCAGATCCAGCGGCTGACGCCGCTCACGCGCCGATTTCAGTAAGCCGTAAGCATGCCAGAGCGGCTTGATCACCGAGTCCAGCAAGGCTTCAGTCTGTTCGTCGGGCTTGCCGTCGGCTGCCGACTGCGCCTGCCCGTATGACAGGCTGGCCCGGCTGTTCATCATGCCGCGATGGAATGTGTGGCTGACCTTGTTGCCCTGCGCGTCCAGCCGCATGCGCACCGCGATCACCGGGCGATCCTCGCCCTCATGCAGCGAACAGAGATCCGCCGAGAGCGCCTCGGGCAGCATCGGCACCACGCGGTCGGGAAAATAGGTCGAGTTGCCACGGTTCCAAGCTTCACGGTCCAGCGCCGAACCGGAACGGACGTAATGCGCCACATCGGCGATCGCGACCCAGATGGTGGCGCCGCCGTCTTCCTCGACGGAACCCGCGACAGCGTCGTCGTGATCCCGCGCATCCGCCGGGTCGATGGTGACCAAGGGCAGGTCGCGCAGATCGTCGCGGCCCTTCATGGTCGCGGGCTTTTGCGCCTCGGCCTCGGCGATGACCTTGTCGGGGAACTCGTCGGGGATTCCGTGCTGATGAATGGCGATCAGGCTGACCGAGCGAGGGGCTGAAGGATCGCCCAACCGGTCCACGATCCGGGCCAATGGCAAACCAAGGCGACCTTTCGGCCCGGCCTGTTCGGCTTGCACCAATTCCCCCGACTGCGCCCCGAGCGTGGCATCCGGTCGGACCCGCCATTCACGGTCCTGCCCCTTGTCGATGGGCACGATACGCCCGCCCTCGGTCTCCTTGCGGAACACGCCCACGATCCGATTGGGCGCGGCAGCGATGCGGCGCATGAAACGCGCCTCGTATTGGTAATCCTCGCCATGCACCTCGACCAGCCGCGAGAGGAAGCGTTCACCTTGCCCCAATGCCGGATCGGCTTCGCGCGGGGTGAACAGGATACGCGGCATCGGCCCTTCACCACGCCATTCCAGCGGGCGGGCGAAAAGATCGCCAGAGCCGTCCGGGGCCAGCAGTTCCAGCACCGTCACGGGGGGCAGTTTCTCGGGGTCGAGATAATGGCGACGGCGGCGTTCAAGCTGACCCTCGGCCTCGAGTTCCTTCAGCAGCCGCTTCAGCTCGATCCGATCCGCGCCCTTGATGCCGAAAGCCTTGGCGATGTCACGTTTGGAATTGGCGTCGGGATGCTCGGCGACCCAATCCATGATCTGTTGTTTGCTGGGAATCTGGGTCATGGAACGAGCCTAACAGGGAGAGAAAGGAGAGGCGACAGGATTTACAATTCGCGTATCATGTCGCGGTGAGGGATGCCCGCGTCATCGTAGACCTCGCCCGCCACCTTGAAGCCCAGCTTCTCGTAGAATCCGATGGCATGCACCTGCGCACCAAGCTTGGCATGGGTCACGCCGGGACGTGCCCGCAGAACATCCACCGCCGCCCGGATCAGCTTGGTGCCAAGACCGGTTCCACGTGCCTTGGCCAATACGCAGACCCGCCCGATCTTGCCCGTCGTCCCGGATTGCAGGATGCGGGCCGTCCCGACCGGCTCGCCCTCTTCCCATGCCAGAAGATGGATCGCCTGCCCGTCCAGATCGTCCCATTCATCGGCCTCGGCAATGCCCTGCTCCTCGATGAACACGGCGTGGCGCAATGCGCGGCAAGCATCGATATCGTCCGTCTCTTCGATCCTCATGCGAAATACCTTTCCAGGATGCGCTGGTAAATGCCCTGAAGCTGCCGCACCTGATCCGCGGGCACGCGCTCATCGACCTGATGCATGAATTGGCCGACCAAGCCGAATTCGACCACCGGACAGTGATCCTTGACGAAGCGCGCGTCCGACGTCCCGCCAGAGGTCGACAATTCGGGCTGCCGTCCACATTCCTCGGTCACAACGGCTCGGACAAGATCGACGAAGGGGCCGGGCTCGGTCAGGAAAGCCTCGCCCGATATATCCGCCTCGACCGTCAGTTCGACGCCGGTTTCCCCGCTGACCGACTCGGCCCGAGCGGTCAGGTCGCGGGTCAAAGATTCGCCCGTATGCAGATCGTTGAACCGGATATTGACCACCGCCACCGCCGCCTCGGGAATGACATTCGAGGCGGGGTTGCCGCAATCGATGCTGGTGATCTGCAGGCCGGTGGGGTCGAAATGATCGGTTCCCTGGTCCAGTGGTTCGGATATCAGCCCGTCCAGATAGCGGGTCAAGGCGTGCAGCGGGTTGTTGGCGCGATGCGGATAGGCGGCATGGCCCTGCACGCCTTTGGCTTTGATCCGGAAGGTGACCGAACCGCGGCGCCCGATCTTCATCATCTCGCCCATTTCGTTCGGATTGCTGGGCTCACCGACGACGCAGGCATCCATGCGCTCGCCATTCTCGGCCATCCAGTCGAGTATCGCGCGGGTGCCGTCCTTCGACGCTCCCTCCTCGTCGCCGGTGACGGTCAGGATCACGGCACCATCGGGCGGGGTCCGGGTGACGAAATCGATGGCGGCGGCGGTGAATGCCGCGACGCCCGACTTCATGTCGGTGGCACCCCGACCCCAGATGATCCCGTCCTCGACATGCCCGCTGAAAGGCGGATGCGTCCATGATCCCGTGTCACCGGGCGGCACCACGTCGGTATGACCGTTGAAACCGAAGCTCTTCGCACCCTTCGCGCCCCATCGCGCGAACAGGTTCGGCGTGCCGTTCCGGTCCACCCGGTGGATCACGAACCCCGCCGCAGCCAGCATGTTGCCAAGCAGCACCAGCGCCCCGCCCTCCTCGGGTGTCACGGAAGGGCAGCGTATCAGGCGGGCGGTCAGGTCGGCAGCGTCAGTCATGTGTTCAGATCCAGAATTCGAATGCACGGCGGACAAGGTTGAGCCCGGTCAGCACCAGAAGCACCAATGTCCAGCGCCGAAACTGCACCACATCGAGCCGGTCCTGCAAGGCAAAGCCGGCCATCATCCCCGCGAAAGCCGGAACGCATAAGACCAGCGACAGCGGCAGGGTCTGCGCATTCAGTATCCCCGAGGTCAGATGCGCCGCCGTCAGCACGACCGCCCCCAGCAGGAACACCACACCCTGCACCCGCACCTGCTCGCGCTTTTCAACGCCGACGGATAACAGGTAGACGATCAGTGGCGGTCCCCAGATTCCCGAGATGCCGCCATAAAGCCCGCCGACGATTCCGGTGACGGCCTCGGCCCGGCGGCGGTGATGCAAGGGCAGGACCAATGACCGTCCCGCCAACTGCCACAGGGCGAAACCGACGATCGGCGCCCCCAGCAGGATATACATCACCGGCTGCGGAAGCGCCTTTGCGAAACCCGCCGACACGCAGATGAAGATCACCACCATCGAGATATGCAGCCGGAAGCGCCAGATCGAACCCCAAGCCTCTTGCGGCCCCTGCCGGAATGCCTGCTGAATATTGGTCAGCAGCGTGGGCAGGATCAGTGCCGCCAGCGCCGTCGTGGCGGGCAGGATCGAACCGAAGGCCGAGAGCATGATCATCGGCATGGCGAATCCGACCGCGCCTTTCACAAAGCCCGCAAAGGCCGTGATCGCCATTGCCCCCCAGAATTGCCAAGTCTCGATACCGAACATGAGCGGCACGCTAGACCGAGCGCAGGGGATTGGAAATGCCTTTTCATGCAGAAGCGGCACGCAAATCTATCGAGCGTCAACCGGGAAGCCAAGACATTAGCCGATTTGCGCCATTCACCGCCCCTTCCGCAGAAACGCCAAGGCGAAAGCCATGAATTTGCAACGCCTTGACGCAATCGCTACGGGAGCGGCAATCACCCCTTCTTCTTGCCGTCCGACTTGCCCCGCGCCTCGGTCGCGGCAGCGATGGCATTGGCGGCCTCGTCCTGCATCTTCTGTGCGAAGGTCACCATCTGCGCGGCATAGGCCTCTGCCCAATCGGCGAAATTGCCGCTCTTCATGGCCGAAGCCCGCATCTCTTCGCCCTTTTTCTGCATCGTCTGGAACTGCTCTTCCCAAGCGCTCTGCATAGTTTCCCACTGAGTGCGGACATTCTCGCCCGCCTCGTCGAAATAGCCCTGCATCTGCTTGTTCAACTCTTCTTGGCGCTGCATCGTGGCTTCCTGCCACTTGCGGGCGCTGGCCATCATGTCGTCACCTTGGGCGTTCATCTGCTCCTGCCATTCGCTGACGCGCTCTTCGAAGCTGCGGGCATTCTCGGCAAGGCTGGAAAACATGTCGGACAGTTTCATTATGCTTCTCCCTGCGGGGCCAAGGCCCGGCGCGACAGACGCCATGACAAAGCCCGCCCCTCGAATTTCAGCCTGCTGCGAGAGGCGGGCTTTGTCAAATATGGATCAGCCGCATGGCGGGTTTCGGGCCGGCTTCATCCCCCGCCCTGAACCGGCGTATCCGCAGCCTCGCCCCTTTGCCGCTCGATCTCGCGCCAGCGGGCGACATTGGCGTTATGCTCGTCCAGCGTCTGCGCGAATGCATGCCCGCCCGAGCCATCGGCCACGAAGAACAGGTAATCGGTCTCCGCCGGATTCAGCGTCGCCCTGATCGCGGCGCGGCCCGGATTGGCGATCGGCGTCGGCGGCAGTCCGTCGATGCGATAGGTATTGTAAGGCGTGGTCTCGTTCAGCTCGGACCGGCGCAACCCGCGATCCAGCACCCCCTGCCCATCGGTGATGCCATAGATCACCGTCGGGTCGGTCTCCAGCCGCATGCCCTGCTCCAGCCGGTTGACGAAGACGCTGGCCACCTGCGGCCGCTCGTCGGGAACACCTGTCTCCTTCTCGACGATAGAGGCCATGATCAGCGCCTCCTGCGGGGTCTCGTAGGGCAGTCCGAAAGGTCGCGCCTCCCATTCCTCGGCCAGGATCGCAGCCTGCCGTTCGGCCATCCGGGTCAGGATCGAGTTGCGATCCTGGCCTTTATCGACCTCGTAGGTATCCGGGGCAAGGCTGCCCTCCTCGGGCAGTTCGTCAATCTCGCCGGTCAGGAAACCGGCGGCTTTCAGCCCCTCGACAACCTGCCAGCTCGTCACCCCCTCGGCCATGGTCAGGCGCAGCCGGGCGTCTTCCTGTTCTTCGGCCGAAGCAATCGCCTCGGGCGCGTCCTCGACCGCAGGATTGTAACGCGCGCGCTCTTCATAGGCGCCGGTCTCGGGGTTGATGTCACGCAGAAGCATGGTGTTTTCCCGCACGCCGATGCGCAGGATCACCTCGGTTCCGCAGGTCGAGGGGCCACCCGTGGTAATCGTCCCGATGATATCCTCCATGCTGGCATGGGGCGGCATCAGGTAGCTTCCGAAACGCAGATTGCGCGCCTCGTCCATGTAATCGGCACCGGCGCGAAAGATATAAGCGTTGGATATCGCCCCCTGTTCGGCCAGCTGCTTGCTGACCGCGTTCAGGCTGGCGCCCGGAGCGATCTCGACGCATTGCGCGATTTCACTGGGCCCCTGCCCGGTAAATTGCTGCTTGGCCCATGCCACCGCCCCGGCAGCGGCGATCAGCAACACGACCAGCAGCGTGAAGAAATTCGAGGCGATATTGCGCCAGATCATCCATCAACCTTTCCAAGCACGAGACTGGCATTGGTACCGCCAAACCCGAAGGAATTCGACAGCGCCACGTTCACGTTGCGGCGAACGGCAGCATTGGCGGCAAGATCCAGTTTCGGCTGAACGGCAGGGTTGTCCAGGTTGATCGTCGGCGGGCAGATCTGGTCGCGGATCGCCAGCACGCAGAAGATCGCCTCGACCGCGCCCGCCGCGCCCAGCAGATGCCCGATGCTCGACTTGGTCGAGGACATCACGGCGTCTTTCGCGCTTTCGCCCATCAGCCGCTCGACCGCGCCCAGTTCGATCGTGTCGGCCATGGTCGAGGTGCCATGCGCATTGATGTAATCGATCCTGTCCGGCCCGATCCCGGCAGAGCGCAGCGCGTTCTGCATCGCCCGGTAACCGCCATCGCCATCCTCGGCGGGCGCAGTGATGTGATAGGCGTCGCCCGACAATCCGTAGCCGATCACCTCTGCATAGATCGTCGCGCCGCGCGCCTTGGCATGTTCATATTCCTCCAGCACGACAACACCCGCGCCCTCGCCCATGACGAAACCGTCACGATCCTCGTCATAGGGGCGGCTGGCCGCCTGCGGATCACCGGCCCGCTTGGTGGACAGCGCCTTGCAAGCGTTGAACCCGGCAATCCCGATCTCACTGATCGGCGCCTCGGCCCCGCCGGCCACCATCACATCTGCATCGCCCAGCATGATCAGCCGCGAGGCGTCGCCGATCGCATGCGCCCCGGTCGAGCAGGCGGTCACGACAGCATGGTTCGGCCCCTTGAAGCCGTAACGGATCGAAACCTGCCCCGAGATCAGGTTGATCAGCGCGCCGGGGATGAAGAAGGGCGAGACCCGCTTCGGCCCGCGCTCCTTGATCAGCACCGCCGTCTCGGCGATCGAGGTCAACCCGCCGATCCCCGAACCGATCATCACGCCGGTGCGCAGTCTTTCCTCTTCTTCCTCGGGCTCCCATCCGGCATCCTTCACCGCCTGCTCGGCAGCGGCCATGCCGTAAAGAATGAAATCATCGACCTTGCGGCGGTCCTTGGGCGCCATCCAGTCATCGGGATTGAAAGTTCCGTCGCTGCCATCGCCGAACGGTATCTCGCAGGCATATTGCGTCACGACATCCTTGGGATCGAAGCGCGTGATTGGCCCCGCCCCCGATTTGCCGGCCAACAGTCGTTCCCACGTCGCCTCGACGCCGGAAGCGAGCGGCGTGACCATCCCCAGACCGGTGACAACAACCCTGCGCATGCGCGTATCCTTCAAGCAAATCCTCGTTCCCGACCTGATACACGCGGGCGATGAAGCGCGCAACGCCGCAAGGACAAAACCCACCCGCTTCCGTCGTCGCCTATTGCAATGAAATACCCCCGCACCGCATTTCAGCGGAACGGGGGCTGCTGTCAGGCTGCGCCTCTTGCCGGGCGGCTGGCTGCTTCGATAGGCGCGCGGGCAACCGTGGAACCCGCACCTTCGCCTGACTTAACGAAAGGGGCCGGTCACCCGGCCCCGTCCTTTCATCAACTACACCCGCTGGTGCCTCCGCAGGTATTGCACTTCATGCAGGTACCGTTGCGCACCAGCGTGTAATTGCCGCATTCCCCGCAGGGATCGCCCTCGTATCCCTGCATCCGGGCCTTGGTCCGAGCATCGGGCACTGTCGTCGCGACGGCAGCCGGAGCCGCCTGATAGCTGGTCGCGGCCTCTGCGATGCCACTGGCAACCGCCTGCGTCGAAACCCCGCCCTGCAGAACCATCAGCTCTTGCGGCAAGCGCTTGCGCAGGTAACCCGCGCTGCTGATCTGCTTGAGCATGGTCAGCGATTTCAGCTCGCTCTCGTCGCTGACAGGGGCGACATTGGCCTTGCCCTCGCCCTCGCCTCCGCCGAGATCGTCAAAGCTCGCGCCTTCGGGTTTCACATGCGCCAGATCCGTGCGGTCGAGATAAGAGACCGCCAGTTCCCGGAACACGTAATCGAGGATCGAAGTCGCGTTCTTGATGCTGTCATTGCCCTGCACCATGCCCGCCGGTTCGAAGCGGGTGAAGGTGAATGCGTCCACGAATTCCTCCAGCGGCACGCCATATTGCAGGCCCACCGAAACCGCGATGGCGAAATTGTTCATCATCGCCCGGAAACCCGCGCCTTCCTTGTGCATGTCGATGAAGATTTCACCCAGGGCGCCATCGTCATACTCGCCTGTACGCAGATAGACCTTGTGCCCACCGACGATGGCCTTCTGCGTATAGCCCTTGCGGCGCTGCGGCAGTTTTTCACGATGGCTGCGAACGGTTTCCTTGACGATGATCTTCTCGACGATTTTCTCGGCGATGACCGCGGCCTTTTCCTGCGCACTGCCATTGGCCAGCACCTCTTCGGCCTCCTCATCATCTTCGACCAGCGCCGACGCCAGCGGCTGCGACAGTTTCGAGCCGTCGCGATAAAGCGCATTGGCCTTGATGCCGAGCGACCATGACAACTCATAGGCGGCCAGCGCATCGGCAATCGTGGCGGTGTTGGGCATGTTGATCGTCTTGCTGATCGCACCCGAGATGAAGCTCTGTGCCGCCGCCATCATGTAGATGTGGCTATCGACCGAAAGGTAACGCTTGCCCTTCTTGCCGCAGGCATTGGCGCAATCGAAGACCGACAGGTGCTCGTCCTTCAGGAACGGCGCACCTTCCAGCGTCATGGTGCCGCAGACATGGTCATTGGCGGCCTCGACCTGAGCGCGGGTAAAGCCCAGATGGCGCAGCAGGTCGAAGGTCGGATCGTTCAGCTTTTCCGCCGGAATGCCAAGCGTGGATTTGCAGAATTCCTCGCCCAATGTCCACTGGTTGAAAACAAAGCGGATATCGAATGCCGTGGCCAGCGCGGCCTCGATCTTCTCGATCTCACGCGGGCCGAAACCATGGCCGGTCAGCGCAGTGTGGTTGATGCCGGGGCAGTTGCCAAGCGAGCCATGACCGACCGCATAGGCGATGATCTCCTCGATCTGCGAAGAAGGATAACCCAACATCTCGAGCGCCGCCGGAACCGATTGGTTGATGATCTTGAAATAGCCGCCTCCGGCCAGTTTCTTGAACTTGACCAAGGCGAAGTCGGGTTCGATCCCGGTCGTGTCGCAATCCATGACCAGCCCGATCGTGCCGGTCGGCGCAATCACCGTGGCCTGCGCATTGCGGAAACCATGTTGCTCGCCCAGGGTCAGCGCCTCGTCCCATGCGTCGCGAGCAACCGAAACCAGCCGCTGATCGGGGCAGTTGTCGGCGTCGAGCGCAACCGGCTTGACGTTGACACCCTGATAGGCGTCGGTGCCAAAGGCTGCCGCGCGGTGATTGCGGATCACCCGCAGCATATGCTCGGCATTGCGCTCGTAGCTTGGGAACGCCCCCAGTTCAGACGCCATCTCGGCCGAGGTCGCATAGCCCACACCGGTCATGATCGCGGTCAGCGCACCACAAAGCGCCCGGCCCTCGTCACTGTCATAACCAAAGCCCATATTCATCAGCAGGCCACCGATATTGGCATAGCCAAGCCCGAGCGTTCGGTAATCATAGGACCGCTGCGCGATTTCCTTCGAGGGGAACTGCGCCATCAGCACGCTGATCTCCAGCGTTACGGTCCACAGGCGCGTTGCATGAACATAGGCCTCGGCGTCGAAACGGCCATCATTGTAGAATTTCAGCAGGTTCATCGACGCCAGGTTGCAGGCGGTATCGTCGAGGAACATGTATTCGCTGCAGGGATTGCTGCCCCGGATCGGGCCATCTGCCGGACAGGTATGCCAGGAGTTCACCGTGTCATGGAACTGGATACCCGGATCGGCGCAGGCCCATGCGGCATGGCCGACCTGGTCCCAGAGTTCGCGGGCCGAGACGGTCTTGGCAGTCTTGCCGTCGGTGCGGCGCAGCAATTCCCACGGGGCATCGTCGCGCACCGCCTGCAGGAAGGCATCCGTCACCCGCACCGAGTTGTTCGAGTTCTGGCCCGAGACGCTGACATAGGCCTCGGAATCCCAATCGGTGTCATAGGTCGGGAATTCGATGCTGTCGAAGCCCTGCCGCGCATATTGCAGCACGCGGTTGATATAGGTTTCCGGGATCATCGCCTTCTTGGCGCCGCGGATCGCGGATTTCAGCGCGTCGTTCTTCGCCGGGTCGGTCGCGTCCTCGATGCTGCCGTCCCATTCGCCTATGGCGGCGAAGATCTCGTTCAGCTTCGCCTCATGCGCCTTGGAGCCGGCGACGAGGCTGGCGACCTTCTGTTCCTCGATCACCTTCCAGTTGATGAACTGCTCGATATCGGGGTGATCCATGTCGCAGATCACCATCTTGGCGGCGCGGCGCGTGGTGCCGCCCGACTTGATCGCGCCCGCCGCGCGGTCGCCGATCTTAAGGAAACCCATCAGCCCGCTGGATTTGCCGCCGCCCGAGAGGTTCTCTCCCTCGCCGCGCAGCGAGCTGAAATTGGTGCCGGTGCCCGAGCCGTATTTGAACAGCCGCGCCTCGCGCACCCACAGATCCATGATGCCGCCCTCATTCACCAGGTCATCGGCGACGGATTGGATAAAGCAGGCATGCGGCTGCGGATGCTCATAGGCGCTGTCGGACTTGACCAGCTTGCCGGTCTTGTAATCGACATAGAAATGCCCCTGCGATGGCCCATCGATGCCATAGGCCCAGTGCAGCCCGGTATTGAACCATTGCGGGGAATTCGGCGCGGCCATTTGCCGGGCCAGCATGTGGCGCATCTCGTCGTAATAGGCGCGGGCATCTGCCTCGCTGGTGAAATAGCCGCCCTTCCAGCCCCAATAGGCCCAGGCCCCGGCCAACCGGTCAAAAACCTGCCGAGCGCTGGTTTCGCCGGTATAACGCGCTTCCTCGGGCAGGCTTTCCAGCGCCTTTTTGTCGGCCACGCTGCGCCACAGGAATTCGGGCACACCCTTTTCCTTCACCCGCTTCAATACCGCCGGAACGCCGGCCTTGCGGAAATATTTCTGGGCGATCACGTCGCTGGCGACCTGGCTCCAGCCTTTCGGGATCTCGACGCTGTCATTGCGGAAGACGATCTGGCCATCCGGATTGCGAATTTCGCTGACTGTCGTGGTGAATTCGATTTCGCCATATGCGCCACTCTTCTCGGTGGTAAAGCGCCTTTCGATCTTCATGTCCTGCCCCTCTGGTGCCTTGTTACTGTCCCTCGTCCGGAACTGCGCCCCTTCCCGACAGGCATGGAGATACCGCCACCCGGCCGTGCAACCGGGTCCGGCGAAGTGATCGCCGCCATATCGAGGTGAACCAAATCCCGAGCCAGGCCGCGATGCTGTCCACAGGTTTCCCCACCACATCTTGTGCCGCCATAGCCACATCACACAAAGTGACGCGTTATTGTCATCCTTTCAACTTCTTTTTTTGACAATGTTTGAACAGAATGGCGTTGACATCGGCCGGATCCCGCCTTGCCGGGATTCGCGCACAATCCGCCATACGCATCGTGCCAACCTACTTGGCGATTGCGGTTTTCACGAAAACCTTCAAATGGATAGATCCGGAAGTTCACCCTTCTTCCACAGGGTTATCCACGGACCATCCCCAGCTTGCACACAGCTGATGCAAAGAAGTCACAATATCCGGTTAACCTGTCGTGGCAGGTTTCGGCTGGATGATTTCACGGCAAGTCACCATCAAATCCAGAGGCTGGTCGAAAGTTTCTGCTGGTATCGAGGGCAGTTCCTGGCTCGCGAAGGCCAGCCCAATCGCGATTACGGGCCCCTCCGATCGCAGCAATTCCAGCGTTCGATCATAATATCCCCCGCCATAGCCGATACGATTCCCCGCCCGGTCGAATGCCGCCAGGGGCACGATCAATATATGGGGGCGCCGCACCGGTGACGATTCGGGGGGGTGCGAGGTGCCGAATGGCCCCGGCTCCAGAGGACCACCGTCCCAGCCTCGAAAGACCAGGGGTACGGCCTTGCCGGTCACGACCGGCAGGCAAAGCGGGCCACGATGCGCCCGCATCGCGGGAATGGGATCGGCTTCCCCTCGCATTGGCCAATAGCCCGAGAGGGTCTTCCCGGCATGCGGTGCAAGCGCGGCGCTCAAGTGACGGGTGATCCCGGCCTGATCGCCTCCGTGCTGCTGGCGGGCGGCCAGTGCCTGTCGCCGCAATGCGGATTTCTCTGCGGCGCTCATAGCAACACCGCCGAGGCGAGGCCGAGAAAGGCGAAGAACCCGACGACATCGGTCACCGTGGTCACGAAGGTGCCCGACGCCAGTGCCGGATCGGCCCCCAGTTTTTCCAATGTCAGCGGGATCAGGATCCCGGCAAGCGCGGCAATGCCCAGGTTGATGATCATCGCGATACCGATCACGGCGGCAAGGGACATGCCGTCGAACCAGAACCAGGCAACCACGCCCATGACAGCGGCAAAGGCCAATCCGTTCAACAATCCCACCGCCGCCTCGCGCCGGACTACACGCCAGACATTGCCGCCGGTCAGGCTCTTTGTCGCCAGCGCCCGAACCGCAACGGTCAGGGTCTGCGTCCCGGCATTGCCCCCCATCGAGGCAACGATCGGCATGAGCACCGCCAGCGCCACGATCTGCTGGATCGTCGCCTCGAAGACGGCAATCACCAAGGAGGCGGCAATCGCGGTCACCAGGTTCACCATCAGCCATGGCAGGCGTTGGCGCAGCGTTTCGATCACGCTGTCGGTAATCGCGGAGTCCTCGCCGACACCTGCAAGACGCAGGATGTCCTCTTCATGTTCCTCGTCCAGGACCGACATGGCGTCGTCGATGGTGATCACGCCCACCAGCCGGTCATCCTTGTCCACGACCGGTGCGGAAATCAGGTGATACTGGTTGAAGGCATAGGCGACATCGCCCTCGTCCGCATAGGCGCTGATCGTCCGGAAACTGTCCTCTGACAGATCGCTGATGGGGGTATCACGCCGCGACGCCAGCATCCGCCCAAGCTGAACATAGCCGATAGGATGCCGGCGCGGGTCGACCAGGATGATGTGATAGAACTGTTCCGGCAACCATTCCTCGGCCCGCAGGAAGTCGATAGCCTCGCCCACGGTCCAATGCCCGGGCGCGGTCACCACCTCGGACTGCATCAGGCGACCTGCGGAATATTCTGGATAGGTCAGCGATTGCTGTACTGCGGCACGGTCGGAATCATCCAGAACGGCGAGGATGTCAGCGCGCTCGGGTTCATCCAGATCTTCGACCAGGTCAACGACATCGTCGCTGTCCATCTCGCGCACGGCCTCTGCCAGCACGTCTGGCGGAAGTTGTTCGAGCACTTCTTCGCGGATCGATTCATCGATCTCGGACAGGATCTCGCCGTCAATCTCACCGGAATAGAGAGTCAGAAAGGCGCGCCGTCCCGAGGTGTCCAATTGCTCGATGATATCGGCGATATCGGCGGCGTGCATCGGCTCAAGCAGTTCGTTGAGCCTGGCGGCCTCTCCGGCCTCGATCGCCGCGTCTATCTGCTCCAACCATTCACGCCGCGGCAGGAATTCATCCTCCTCGCGATCCGACGGCGTCTCGGCAACCTGATCCTCGGCGTCGGGGCGCTCGTCGTGATTCATCCGGGTTCTCCTGTCCTGTGATACTGGTTAATTTTGGCTGGATAGAGCGCGCCGCTCACGCGTTCAACAATTCAAGCGCCTGCTGGTGAAGAAGTTCCGTCGCCGCAGCGACAACCTGCCCTCCCTGCGCCGCGGAGCCGCCCTGCCAATTCGTCACGATACCCCCGGCCGCTTCTATCACCGCCAGCGGTCCGGCAATGTCATAGGACTGCAACCCGGCCTCTATCACCAGATCGATCTGCCCAAGGGCCAGCAAGGCATAGGCATAGCAATCCAGCCCATAGCGGGTCAGCCGGACCTTGGCTGCCACGCGCCGGAAAGCCTCGGCCTCGGCCTCGGTGCCGAGTTCGGGAAAGGTCGTCATCAATGTCGCCTGATCCAGCGTGACACCGTTCCGCACCGCCAATGGCCTTTGACCGTCCGGGCCGGTCAGCCGGGAGAGGCCAAGCCCGCCTTCGAAACGTTCGCCGATATAGGGCTGGTCGATCAGACCGTAGCGTATCCCCTGCCCGTCACTTAGCCCAATCAATACGCCCCAGCTTGGCGCACCGCAAATAAAGGCACGAGTGCCGTCGATGGGGTCGAGAATCCAGGTCAGTTCGCTGCTGCCCTCTCGATGTCCAAATTCCTCGCCGAAAATCGCATCCTTCGGTCGGCGGCGCGCCAAGACCTCCCGCATCGCCTTTTCGGCGGCGCGGTCGGCCTCGGTCACCGGATCGAAATCCGCGGGCCGTTTGTTGTCGGTCGCGAGCGAAGCACTGCGAAACAGCGGCAGGATCGCCTGCCGGGCTGCATCCGCCATCTCATGTGCCGTGTCGATGATATCCTGCGCGTCTTGCATGGCTGCCCACCCTGTCCGCCAAGGGCAGGTCTAGCGCCGACAGCCGCAAGCTTCCAGCCCCCATCGCCGCGCGCAACCCACCGGGCTGCGCAGCGGCGTCAATTGTCAGGCGACATTCGACAATACACGCGCGAGTTCAAAGATTTGGCGGCGTTGCGTTTCGGGAATGGCATAATATGCCCGCACGAGTTGCAGCGCCTCCTTGTCGGCGAGGATATCCCCCTCGACCTCTCCCATGGCCAGTTCATGCAGGCCTTCGAAAAAGAAATTCACTGGCACATCAAGTGCGTGGGCAATATCCCACAGGCGGGATGCCGAAACCCGGTTCATGCCTGTTTCGTATTTCTGGATCTGCTGAAACTTGATCCCGACTTTATCGGCAAGTTGCTGCTGCGTCACGCCGATCATCCAACGACGATGACGAATCCGCTTCCCGACATGTACGTCCACACTGTGCTTCATACCAAACCTCGTTACGCAATTATAAATTGAACCAATCTCCACTCCGCAATCAGCGGATGATAACTCCGCTAACATACCAAACCTAAAATAAAAATACAGACAAAGTTCAAAGGGTGGTGAAAACTGAAGAAACTGTTACAAACCGGTGATATCATTTCACCTTTCACATGAAAGCTCAATGTCGAACAGAATAAGGCTCGCAAATGTGAACGCATTCGGTGAAGAGCCCATTGTGCTCGAATCACCCGCTCCCCGACGTTCCGGGGATGACCTGTTGCTGCGTATGCGCTGCGCGGCACTGAACTTCGCCGATCTGCTGAAGGCAAAGGGTGAGTATCAGGAACGGGAAGAGCCTCCATTCACGCCCGGCCTCGAAGGTGCGGGCGAGGTGCTGGAGGCTCCAGCCGGTAGCGGATTCGCCCCTGGAGACCGGGTTGCCGTCTGCCATCCCGGCACAATGGCGCAGGTGATCGCCGTGCCACAGAGTGCCTGTCTGAAGATTCCCGACCGGATGAGCTTCGAGCAGGCGGCGGGATTCCAGATCGCTTATGGCAGCAGTCACCTGGCACTCACTTTGCGGGCGGCCCTGAAGCCCGGAGAGACCCTTGCCGTTCTTGGCGCGGCGGGCGGTGTCGGTTTGACTGCGGTCGAGATCGGTCGCGCCCTGGGTGCCCGGGTGATCGGAATCGCCCGTGGCGCCGAAAAGCTGCAGACAATACAGGATGCCGGTGCCGAAAAGGTGATCGACAGTGCCGACAGCGCAGATCTCAAAGCAACATTGCGTGATCTTGGCGGGGTGGATGTGGTTTACGATCCAGTAGGAGACACGCCAGGCGAGGCTGCTTTCGGCGCATTGCGCCGGGGTGGGCGCTTTCTGGTCATCGGTTTTGCGGGCGGCAACACACCCAAACTGCCGCTCAACCACGCATTGGTCAAGAATATCGCCATTCACGGGTTTTACTGGGGTGGTTACAATAGCTTGGAGCCATCCGCCCTACGCAACAGCCTGTCGGAACTGTTCCACCTGTTCGACACTGGCAAGCTCAACCCGGTAGCGAGTAAACCCCTGCCCCTGTCGCGTCTTGTCGAGGGCTATGAAATGCTTCGCAGCCGCCGAGCGGTCGGAAAGATCCTCATTTCCTTATGATCCTGCACATTTGAATGGTTACAGTAGTTGAATCACGGTCACATCTCGCCAATATAATGCCCATGACAGCAACGCCATTCCTACAGGGGAGACATTGATGGCAGAATACAACTCTTACCGTACCGCGCAGGGCGTCGGCACCCGCTCGGCGGTGATCGATGAAGGGCTGCGGGCCTATATGAACCGCGTATATGGGCTGATGTCGGTCGGAATGCTTGTGACCGCCGTCTTCGCCTGGGGCATCAGCACGCTCGCCGTCGATGCCAGCGGTCAATTGACCGGCCTCGGCACGGCGATCTACGCCTCGCCACTGAAATGGGTGATCATGTTCGCCCCGCTGCTGGTCGTCTTCGGCTTCGGCGCTGCGCTCAACCGCCTGTCGGTTCAGGCGGCAACCATGGTCTTTTACGGCTTCGCCGCCTTGATCGGGCTGTCGATCAGCTCGATCTTCCTCGTCTACACGGCCTTCTCGATCGTGCAGACATTCCTCGTGACGGCCATCGCATTCGCCGGCCTGTCCCTCTGGGGCTATACCACGAAGAAGGATATCTCAGGCTGGGGCAGCTTCCTGATCATGGGCGTGATCGGCCTGATCGTCGCCTCGATCGTGAACATCTTCCTGCAGTCCAGCGGTCTGCAATTCGCGATCTCGCTCCTTGGCGTGCTGATCTTCGCCGGCCTGACCGCCTACGATACGCAGAAGATTAAGAACACCTATCTGCAGCTGGCCGGGTCGGACAGCGAATTCCTGGGCAAGACCGCGATCATGGGGGCCCTGCAGCTATACTTGGACTTCCTGAACCTGTTCATGTTCCTGCTCTCGTTCCTGGGCAACCGCGATTAATCGCAACCCACCCGACGAAATCGACAAAGGCCGGGCATTCATTCGCCCGGCCTTTCTTCTTGCTCCACCCGCAAAGGCCAAGCCAGCCTAGCTCGCGCATCGCAGCTTCTTCTTCAGATCAATATCCTGCAGGGGGAATCGTCGTGAAAACGACGATGGGGGGCACAAGGCCCCCCCAATAAAGTTCCGTCGCGCGAAACAAAATCAGAAATGGATGGCCCGGCCATAGGCGTCCAGCACCGCTTCATGCATCATCTCGGACAAGGTCGGATGCGGGAAGACCGTTTCCATCAGTTCGGCTTCCGTCGTTTCCAGAGTGCGGCCCACGACATAGCCCTGAATCAGTTCGGTCACCTCGGCTCCGACCATATGCGCGCCCAGCAATTCTCCGGTCTTGGCGTCGAACACGGTCTTGACCATCCCCTCGGTCTCGCCAAGGGCAATCGCCTTGCCATTGCCGATAAAGGGGAAACGCCCCACCTTGATCTCGTAGCCCTTCTCCTTGGCCTGCGCCTCGGTATAGCCGACGCTGGCGACCTGCGGCTGGCAATAGGTACAGCCCGCGATCGAGTTCGGTTTGACCGGATGCGGATGCTGGCCCGCGATCAATTCGGCCACCATCACGCCCTCATGGCTGGCCTTGTGCGCCAGCCAAGGCGCACCGGCGAGGTCGCCGATGGCATAAATCCCGTCAATACCGGTGCGGCAATATTCATCGGTTACGACATGGCTGCGGTCGAGCTTGATTCCCATCTCTTCCAGCCCCAGGCCCTCGACATTGCCAACGATGCCGACGGCCGAGATCACCGTGTCGAATTCCATCTTCTCGGTCTTGCCGCCGGTCTCGACATGAGCGGTCACCTTGGCTCCGGCGCGGTCCAGTTTCTTGACCGTCGCCTTCTCCATGATCTTCATGCCCTGCTTGACGAATTGCTTCCTGGCAAAGGCGCTGATCTCGGCATCCTCGACGGGCAATACACGGTCCATCACTTCGACCACGGTAGTATCGGCGCCGAGCGTGTTGAAAAAGCTGGCGAATTCAATACCGATCGCCCCCGAGCCGATCACCAGCAGCTTCTTCGGCATATGCGGCGGTTTCAACGCGTGCTTGTAGTTCCAGACCAGCTTGCCATCCGGCTCCAGTCCAGGCAATTCCCGCGCCCGCGCGCCGGTGGCCAGCACGATGGATTTCGCGGTGATCTCTTCGGTGCCCTTGTCGGTCTTGACGCTCAGCTTGCCCTTACCTGTCAGCTTGGCCTCGCCCATGATGACAGAGACCTTGTTCTTCTTGAACAGATGGCCGATGCCGCCCGATAATTGCTTGGCCACGCCGCGGGACCGGTCCACGACCTTGTCCAGGTCGAAGCCGATCTTGTCAGCGGAGAGGCCGAAATCCTTGGCCCGCTCCATCAGATGAAATACCTCAGCGCTGCGCAACAGCGCCTTGGTGGGAATGCAGCCCCAGTTGAGACAGATACCGCCCAGATGCTCGCGCTCGATACAGGCCACCTTCAGGCCAAGCTGCGCCCCCCGGATCGCAGCCACATAACCGCCCGGTCCTGCGCCGACCACTACCATATCGAAATTCTGAGCCATCCGGTCCCCCGATTGCTGAAGATAGTTCAGCGTTAAACCATTATCCGGAGGGCAGCAAGCATCGGGCAGGCAGACCCCGGTCAACCTGTCGAGGGTGGCTTCCCTTCTTCGGCGTGTTCAGCCGCCTCCGCGTCCTCGTCCTCGGAGGCAGGGGTGTCGGATTGCGCTTCGTCGAAGGCAGCTTCGAGCGCCAGCGCCGTGACATTGGTGCCGATAGCGGCATAGCTGCCCTGCTCGTCAGTAGACAATGCGGGGCGGCGTGTCATCCGCCAACCGGCGTAAACCGTCACCAATACCAGCAATGCCCCCATGTAGATCCAATACCCGTCCGGGCCGACCACCCCCATCAGCCAACCGGTAATGAGCGGGCCACCAAGCGAGCCGACACCATAGATGAACAGCAGCCCGGCCGAGGCCGAGGCCATGTCCGACTGATCGAGGTAATCATTCGTATAGGCCAGTAGCATCGCATGGATCGGATGCGCCACGCCGCCCAGCACGGCCCCTGCAAGCGCCAGCCCGAATGTGCCGGGCTGGGCCACCACCACGAACAATGTCGTCAACGCCCCGATCGCGGCCAGCAACAAGACCAGCTTGCGTCGGTCGAAGCGATCCGAAACCCAACCGAGCGGGTATTGCAGCACCAGTCCCCCTGTATAGATCGCCGCCACGAAGAAGGAAATCTGGGCAACCGACAGCCCGATCTCGGCCCCCCAGACCGAGGACATCCCTGACAGAGCGGCAAACACGCCGCCCATCAGGAAGACACCCACGCAGCCCAATGGAGAAGCTAGGTAAAGCTCTCGGAAAGACATTCGCTTGATCGTTTCGAATGACGGGGCGGGACGTGCTGAGAGAAGGATCGGCGTGAAGGCGAGAGAGACCAGGACCGAGGGGATGGCGAAAAGCAGGAAGCCCGCCGGATCGCCCACATTCAGCAAGGCCTGCGCCGAGACGATCCCCAGAAGCTGCACGACCATATAGGCCGCCAGCGTCTTGCCGCGGTTTTCATTGGTCGACGCCTCGTTCAGCCAGCTTTCCGCCGTCACATAGACGCCGCAGAAGCAGAAGCCGATCAGGAAGCGCAGGATCGTCCAGGAAATCCAGTTCGGCCCGATGGCAAACAGCACCAGCACCGCCGATATCATCGAACCAAGCGCCGCGAAGACACGGACATGGCCGACATTCTGGATGATTCCGGGCACCGTCAGACTGCCAAGCAGGAAGCCGCCGTAATATCCGGCCATGACCACCGACATCTGGAAGGTCGCGATATTCTCGATTCCGCCACGGATACCCAGCAAGGTGCCGTGCATCCCGTTGCCGACCATCAGCAACAGGACCCCAAGCAACAACGGCCATGTGCTGCGCATTACCGAACTCATATCGAAACCCGTCCCTCGTTGTCTTGTGCCGGAAGAATCAAGCGTCCTGCCCTAATCGCGAACAGGGGCGCATTCCAGCACGGATTCAACTTCAGGGTAACAGAAGTGACGCATCTCCATAACTGAAGAATCGATATTCCCGGGTGACGGCATGGGAATAAATACGTTGAATTTTATCCATTCCCATAAGCGCCGAGACCAGCATGAGCAGGGTCGATTTCGGCAGGTGGAAATTGGTCATCAGCCCATCGCTCACCCTGAAGTGATAACCGGGATAGATGAAGATCTCGGTCGTGGCGGCAAAGGGTCGAACTCGCCCCTCTTCCGTCGCCGCCGATTCGATCAGCCGCAGCGCGGTCGTGCCGACCGGAATGACCCGGCGTCCCTGCTTT
The DNA here is from genome assembly GCF_028553805.1 of Paracoccus saliphilus. NCBI lineage: Bacteria > Pseudomonadati > Pseudomonadota > Alphaproteobacteria > Rhodobacterales > Paracoccaceae > Paracoccus > Paracoccus saliphilus. The sequence continues at coordinate 2,946,290 of NZ_CP067140.1, forward strand.
TTCGCGGCGTTGATGCTGGCCGCGGCAGCCTCGCTCACCTCGCCCCATTCGGCATGCATCTTGTGGGTGGCCACGTCCTCGACCTTGACCGGCAGGAATGTGCCCGCGCCGACATGCAGGGTGACATGGACGAATTCGATCCCGCGTGCCTCCAGCGCCTCCAGCAGGGGGGCATCGAAATGCAGGCTGGCCGTCGGCGCGGCGACGGCGCCCTGACGATGGGCCCAGACAGTCTGATAGTCCTGACGGTCCTGTTCGTCGGGCGGGCGCAGCGAGGCGATATAGGGCGGCAATGGCATCGCCCCGACCTCCGTCAGTGCCGCATCGAAGGCATCACCCTCGGCATCGAAGCGCAGGCGCAACCCGCCATCCGCGATCTCGACGATCTCGGCGGACAGGGCTTCGCCAAAACGGATCACCTCGCCCTCGCGCAGCTTGCGCAGCGGCTTGGCCAGCGCCTGCCAGCCGTCCGCGGCGGGTTCCAGAAGCGTCACCTCGATCTTTGCCACCGCATCGCCCTGCCCCGTCTGCCTTGTGCGGGTTCCGGTCAGGCGCGCCGGGATGACCTTTGTGTCATTCAGCACCAGAAGGTCGCCGGGGCGCAGAATCTGCGGCAGATCATGGACATGCCGGTCCGCGATCCCATCTGCTTCGGCCAAAAGCAGGCGTGCGGAACTGCGCGGCCGCGCGGGGCGTGTTGCGATAAGTTCCTCGGGCAGGTCGAAATCGAAATCGGAGAGCTTCATGAAGCGCTTTTGCGCCGGTCAGCACCCCCGGTCAAGTTGACTGTATATCAAATTGCAAGAGATTTCACCGCCATAAAGACAAAGTGAAAAACTCGGCCTTTACATGACCGACAATTTTGGTAGGAGTTTCGCTACAGGAGCTTGCCCATGATTGTCTGCCACTGCACGCAAATCTCGGATCACGACATCCGCGCCGCCATCGACTGGATGCGTGCAGCCGATCCGCAGACGATCATCACACCGGGCAAGGTCTATCACGCCCTTGGGAAACGTGCAGATTGTGGCAGTTGCATGCCGCTGTTTCTGGACACCATGCGTCACTGCGATAGTCTGGGTGTAGCCCCGCCGATTTTGCGGGCAAAAACAGGCAGCATGGAGGGCTCCCCAAATGAAGGGCGACGCAAAGGTCATAGAATATCTCAACGCCGCACTGCGGTCTGAATTGACGGCGGTCAGCCAGTACTGGCTGCATTATCGCCTGCAAGAAGACTGGGGCTACGGGCGGATCGCGAACAAGTCGCGCGCTGAATCGATCGAGGAGATGCATCATGCCGACCGGCTGATCCAGCGAATCATCTTTCTCGAAGGACACCCGAATCTGCAAAAGCTCGACCCGCTGCGGATCGGCCAGAATCTCAAGGAAACACTTGAATCGGATATAGCTGGCGAACATGACGCGCGCACGCTCTATATCGAGGCACGCGATCATTGCGAGAAGGTTGGAGATTACGTCAGCAAGCAGCTCTTCGAGGACCTGATTTCCGACGAGGAAGGCCATATCGACTTCCTCGAGACCCAGATCGAGCTTTACGGCACGATCGGCGCCGAGAAATATGGCCAGCTCAACGCAAAACCCGCGGATGAGGCGGAATAAGGCGCGGCCCTGACGGCTCTGATTTCGTTGAGGGTGCGCTACGACTTGTGGCGCACCCCTTATCCTTGCCGGAAATGGGCGACCGACGATCACCCCGAAACGAAGCGGCACCCTTTCTGAGCGGCCAGCTTGGCCAGCACCGCCTCGCGCGCATGAGCAGCTTTGAGCGCGTCCTGACCATTCATGTAATTGCCGACCGCCGCGGGCCAGAATAGAATAGCCGCCGCAACATTTTGCGCGGACATGCCGGTGCCTTTCTGTGCTTCCTTCTTCAACCGGTCGAAGCGCTATAGTTCCTTCTCAGAAAACTGATCCACGAGTTTGTGATGCCGCTCAGCGTTGACAAAACCGGCATCCTTACGCAGCGTCAACCATGGTCAGATTGAACTCCCTGGCCAGCTCCGCGCAGTGATGTTTTTTTCACTGCGCGGGGGCATGGGTCGGGCAAGGTTTGCGTCTGCCGGTTATTGCGCCGGGTTTGCTGCGGCGGAAGAACTTTCGCCAGTAGGGTGCTCGTAACCGAAATCGCTCATATCCGTGATCGAACGATCATTCTCGATCCAATCGGCGCGCTCCACGTCGCTTGCCGGAAGCTGAAACCAGCCAGTCCAAGCGTATAGGATACCGATCAAGGGAGACATCCAGCACGCGAAGGACAACGGAATATAGAGCAGGTTCTGAAGGTCTCCCTGTGCGACACCCAACCCCAACGCACTGATGACGAAGGCACCGCCCGCATTCCACGGGATCATCGGGGACATCAATGTTCCACCTTCTTCTATCGAACGGCTCAGGTTGAGCGTCGATTTACCCATACCCCGATAGACGGGCGCATACATGCGGCCCGGCAGCGCGATGGACAGATACGGATCACCAGCCACCAGGTTGGTTGCAAACGAAGTGCCCGTTGCCGCCGTTTGTATCCCGGCAAAACTATGAACCTTGGCGATGATCGCACTGATGATGGCCTGCAAACATCCGGTCCGCTCAAGCGCACCGCCGAACCCAAGCGCAATCAGGATCAGCGAGATCGTCCACATCATCGACTGGATGCCACCGCGATTGAGCAGGCTGTCGACCTCGCTGACGCCGGTGTCGATGGAATAACCGCTGTTCGAGTACTGGAATACCTCGTGCAGGGTCGCTCCCTGAGCCAATACAGCGGTCAGGCCACCCACGATGACACCGAAGAACAGCGTCGGGATTGGTGGCTTCTTCATCACCGCCAGAACGATCACCAGCAACGCGGGGATCAGCAGCAAGGGCGAGATCATGAAATTGGTTTCGAGAGCCGAGGTGATCGCCTCGATGCGCTCAAAGGAGGTGCTGCTGCCGTCAACGACACTGAAACCCGCCCAAATATAGATTGCCAGTGCAATGAGCATTGCCGGAACCGTCGTGGGCATCATGTTGCGAATGTGATCGAACACATTCTGTGCAGTCACCGCCGGTGCAAGGTTGGTGGTGTCCGAGAGCGGTGAAATCTTGTCACCGAAGAACGCCCCCGAAACCACGGCGCCCGCTGTCCAATAAGCAGGAACATCGAAGCCCGCACCGATCCCCATCAATGCAAGACCGACTGTGCCGACCGTGCCCCAGGAGGTTCCGAGCGAAACCGACACGACCGCGCACATGATCATGGCCGCGGCCAGGAAAATCTTGGGAGACAGGATCGTCAGGCCGTAATAGATCAGCGATGGCACTGTTCCACTCGCGATCCAGACGCCGATAATCATGCCAACCACGATCAATACCGAGACCGATGGCAGCGAGACATTGATTACATGAAATACGCCGCGCTCCAGCCCCGGCCAGTGATGGCCAAGGTAAATCCCGATGGCTCCGGTGATCGCGAGGCCGATTGCCAATGGAATATGCGGTGTGAAATCGCCAAAATAGAAAAGCTGCAGCCCGAGCAACATGAGCGTCAGGACCACAGGCGTCAGCGCAAGCAACAAACCGGGTTGCCGCGGCGGGGTATCACTGTCCGACATTATATTTCCCCTCTTTCTAGATAAATGTTTGTGTTCTTCAGATAGCTATCGGGCCCCTCGACAATACTCGAACACTGCGAAAGCATTGAAGTGTCAGGTATTTGCATCAGTATCCGCAGGATATTTTGTCACGCGGGCCAGATTGGCAGCCGCCATATGGCCCGAATGCGGGGCACCGAACTGATTGCGTTCATCCTCCTTGTCTCCTCTCCTCATCACGCTATCGGCACCATACCCGAGGCACAAGGATGAAGGATTTCTACGCGGCAAAGAAGGTGAGGGAAATTAGGGAACGCATCCGCGCACTGGATTACGATATCCATGGCATGCATGCCGTGACGATCGAACCAGCGGCGCCTGAATATCGTGATGAAATGATTGCCTTAATCACCGGCCACAAGACAAGCATCATGATCGCGAAACATGCGGAACCAAGCCGTCAGCGGTTACGCGCGAAAGAGGCGCAGGATCGCCGGGGAACAAAACAGGACTAGAACGAGAATGTTGCGAAACGTGTCGAGAAACTGAAAGGCAAGGAAATGAAAAGCCAGCAAGATGGCTGTTAAATGGTGCCCGGAGGCGGATTCGAACCACCGACACGCGGATTTTCAATCGTCCATCCGATCTTACCAAGCCATTGCAGGGAAACGCAAATCATCCGAAATGCGCTGCATTGGCTACGTCTTGGGGTTTCATTATGCCCTCAGATCGGCCCAAGCCATTCCATCCTATTGACCGCGCCTGAAACCCGCATGAAACCCGTTGCCATCAAGAGGCCAGAATGCCAGATGGCCAGAGCTGCTACTGGCAAGGTGTCGCGAATTGGACAGCCGTAGCAGCTTCGGCGCATGGTGACATGACTGGTCGTGATCGCTCGGAACGCTCGCAGAACTCATTCGCAAGGCCATTTTAAAGCACGTTGCGACCGCTTCCGCAAAGGGCGGAAAATAAGCATCTGCTTGGCCAATAAACTGCCGTCCAGCAAAGGATGAATCAGAAATCAAACCTTGTGGACCCCCCAAACGATTCAACGGGAACTGGAACCGCTTTAGGCGGATTTCTTGACGTTCTGCGCAAGCTTCGCATCAACCACGGAGACGATTTCGTCGATATCTGCGGAGGGCATATCCACGGCCTCACCCAGCTTCTGCACGATCTTGTCGACCCGTTCGATTTCCGTCGCCCCCTCGTAAACGGCACGCGCCGCCGAAGAAGGTTTCAGCAGCCCTTCCGCTGCCTTCGCATATTTATCGAATGGCACCTGATCCGCGGAATCGGCTCCCAGTTTGCGTGCGACAGCATCAACATGGCCATAGATGGCCCGCGATTTCTCGGCATCCGCATGCACGGCTTCACGGATGGCCCGCGCGTCACCGGGCGTGATGCAACGATAGTTGCCTGTCAGCAGCATCGACCATTTCGCCAGCGGCACGAAGAGCGAATCGAAGACCCTCAGCTTCACCGGCACGTCCTTGCCGTCGAGCGTTACTCCGGCAATGTCGTCCTCCATCTGGCGCAACATCCGGTTATGGGCGTCATCCGCGAAAGCAGCCGCCTTGAAATTCGTTGGCAGGCCGACATGCAATATGTTGGCCCCCTCATCGGGCGGCCGGAAGGCCTGCGGATCGGGGCTACAAAGACTCATAAGTCCCGGTTCAAAGCCATCCCAAACCCGCGGTGCGGAATAGGCTTCCTCCAGCATCGCATGGTCGATCCCCTTGATCCGACGAAGGAACGGCAAGGGCGGCATGTTCATGATCGATAGGCACGGACGTCCAGAACGTGCGATATCGGTCATTAGCGGCCTCACTCCGGGAGCCCCATATTGCGGCTCCTGCATAGCCAGTGCGATCATGTCATATTCTGTCGGCGTGACCTGATCCGGCGTGACAGCACCGACTCGGCCGGGCAAATCCACCGACCGGATCGCACGATGTGCGTCTTCACCTCGTAGCTGGATTCGAACTTCCGTGCCATTCTCGTTGATGAGATTCGCTGTGGCCGAGCGGCATACCAGATCTACCTCATGGCCCGCTATCGCCAGTTTTGTACCCAATAGCGAACCATAGGAAGCTCCAAGTATTAATATTCTATACGCCATACGGCCCTCACTCTTCTCTGCTTTCTTCCATTAAGGACGGCATTCGCGCGATCCCTTATTCACGAGCGCTCGGCTACGGTACACCACAGAGTACAAAAATTACGAATTATGCATCCATTGCGCCACATTGTTATCAAAGGATGTCAAGGGATGGTCAAGTGCACATGCAGAAAACTCCCCATGTTGTCGTAGTAGCCGTTGCTACTAGCAACCTACCGAGCAATGAACGGCCATGACAGCTTCGGCACATGGTGACATGACCTGCGGACGCCATGTACGAGCCTCCACAACTCGATCACGGACGACCACCGTTCCACATGCGATGAGCGGCAAACGCGGAATGGTGGACTTCGCGGCAATTCGATTCCATTCTATGCTTCATATTTGTCGCGAGTTGATTACCGGGAGCTTAATTCATGAATGCCCCATTCAAGCAGGCCGAGCGCTTGGGCCGTCTCACCACCGCGTTAGGCAAGGATATATTGGTCCTTCTGCGTTTCGAGGGCACGGAATATCTGAACGATCTTTTCGAGTTCCGGGTCGATGCGCTCGCCACGCGTGACGATCTGGATTTCGACAAGCTGTTGGGCACCCATGCAACCGTCGAGATCGAGGCGCATGACGAGATGCGGCCCTTCGACGGGATCGTGACGCAGGCGCGCTGGAACGGTGCGGGAGAGAACGGGCATCGCTACAGTCTCACATTGCGCCCCTGGTTCTGGCTGGCCGGAAAGCGGCGCAACCAGAGGATTTTCCACGACAAGTCAGTGGACCAGATTGTCCGGGAAGTGCTTGCGGATTACGGCCATCTCGGTGATCCGGCCCTGGAGATCAAGCTCGCCAATGAATATCCGAAGCATGAATATGTCGTGCAGTACGGGGAGAGCGATCTCGATTTCATCCGTCGCCAGCTCGAGCGGCACGGGATCAGCTTCCATTTCCGGCATGCGATGGGCAGTCACAGCATGGTGCTGACCGATGACGAGCTGAACCATCCACTCATTGGAGAGCGCCCCTTCAAGCCCGCCGATCGTCATCACAATTACGATCAGGAGCATTTCTGGGAATGGTCGCCCGAACGGAACATCACCACCGGCGCGATCAAGCTGACCGATTACAATTTCAAGCATCCGGACATGTCGATGGAGGCGGCCCGCACTGGCGATGCCATCTATCCGGAAGGCCGGATCGAAGCCTTCGATTATCCCGGCGATTTCCTGCGCGCCAGCGAAGTTCAGGCCGGAGAAGACACCTCCAGTGAACGCCTTGGCAAGGATGTCGCGCGTATGCGTACGCAACAGGAACGCGGCGCCGATCACCGAAACCGGGCCGTGGGCGATTGCGTGAGCCTGTCGGCGGGGCTACGCGTCAAGCTGGGTGGCGACAAGGTGCCCGGTCATGGCGAGACTTATCTTTGCCTCTCGGCGACCCACAGTTTCGTCAGCGAGGCCTATGGTTCGGGCGGGCAGGAAAGCGACGGCTACAGTTACTCCGGCGCATATACGCTCATGCCTGACACGGCGCCGATGGTGCCGCCAAAGCGTACGCCGCAGACGCGCATCCATGGCCCGCAGACCGCGATGGTCGTGGGCGAAAGCGAGATCGATTGCGACGAATATGGCCGCATCCTCGTGCAGTTCCATTGGGATCTGAAGAACGCCTACTCGATGCGCTGCCGGGTCAGTCAGAACTGGTCAGGCAACGGCTGGGGCGGGATGGTAATCCCACGGATCGGCATGGAGGTGGTGGTCGAATTCCTCGAAGGTGATCCGGACAAGCCATTGGTGACGGGCTGTGTCTATAACGGCAAGAACAAAGTGCCGTACGAGTTGCCGCGACATAAGACGCGCTCGACCTTCAGGACGGATACACATCAAGGTGACGGGTTTAATGAACTGCGTTTCGAGGATGAAAAAGACAAAGAAGAAATCTTCGTTCACGCCCAAAAGGATAGAAACGAAAAAACAAACAACAATCACACCGAGCGAATTGATAATAACTGGGTACAGTCGGTAGGTAATCACAAGGTGATTGAAGTAGATGGGAACCACGATGAAACTGTGCACGGCAATGTTTATTTACATGTCGGACCAAGTGGAATCGGCCGCACTCTGAATGACGCTTATCGTAAGTTTGTGGAAGGGATATCCGATATTGCCGCGAAGTTGCCTATACCAGGGGTTAAGCAGCTAGGGCGAGGAGTCTACTCTCTCGTCGCAGACCAAGCTATCAATGAGGCAACCGCTGGTGTAAAATCACAATTTATCGGAGTCACAAAAACTGTCAATGTTGGAAGCACTATTACGGAGCAAGCAGGGCATTCTTATCAAATAGTTTCAGGCTCCCATGTGTCGATTGATTCTGGTGACGTCATGGCGTTTACTTCCAATGGAGAATTTCAGGCACGTGTCGGAAAAACCGAACTCCGAATGACCTCAGACGGCTTTATAAGATTGAGTGGAGACACTCTCTATCTGGATTTCTCAAATGGAATAGAAATACTTGGCGGCAACGAAATTTCAGCGAAGGCCTCAAAAATAAACCTGAACTAATCTTTGAAGCGTAGTCATGAAAAAAATTGCAACGTATGCCCTTCTTGTTTTATTGGCCTTATCGGCTTACGCTGGTGTGCGCTTATGGATAGGAAGTCAAGGTGATGTGCTTGTATCAACGCAAGGCCATATTTCCTGTTCTCAAACAGAATACTCTAAATATACCGACATAATGCTAGAGGCAGGAGAGATGACAATCTCCAAGCAGCCGTCATCTGGCGATCGAGAGCAACAGCTTACGTTGATTAACTCATTTGAAAGCTTGAAACTGCCGCGAAATAAGACAGCAGTTACGGTCGGCCACTTTCCAACTGGAAAAATATACACAAACATATGTAAAAATGAAAAATGCAGCCTTGAAGAAATAGCCACGCCTGAACAAGAATGCCTAACGGAACATTGGAATGACTGCCCCTATGTTGCGATCAAATTTCGCGAAAATAATTACTGTCTACTAGAAGTAGAACGAGAAAAATAATGTCGGAAAACAGCTTTCCTTACGGAAACAACCCCATGAATCCGGAAGCCTGGGTTGGACGCTCCAATACAAAATCACTTCGGTGGTTGGTTTCTTATGACGGCAGCCTCTCCTTAGCTTGTGGATATCACAGTTTTATATTTCTTGGCTTGGATAGCCTGGCAATTGGCATTGCGAATATTTATAGCTGCGGCCTTTCTTTGAGCCTGCCAATTGGAAAGATATTCAAGGCGGTTGGAGGAACTGCTAGAGATGCACTGACTATTGAGAAATTCAGCGAACAGGTTGGAAATGCAAAAAAGGTTACTGACGCCACCAGAATGGAGGTAGAGCAGAACCAGACAGGTAGCGGCATAGAATTATATGAACGCATGGGACAATCCATTCCCCAGCTTATTCGTGCAGACATCCCCTTTTCTTTTGATGACTTGGCAGGCATGCCAGGCGCTATTGCTGGAGCAGAGATAGAGATGTCCGGCGCTGCTTCAATCTATTTCATAGAAGGATATGAAGGGTTGATCGGAGATAAAATATTTGGACCATCTCAAATCGCGAACACTGGAGATGGCCTCGTAGGAGCTGGTATTGGCATTTCAGCGGGAGTGTGGAGCGTAGAAACTCCACGCAACCTCTATCTGGAGCTTGGGGCAGCGGCGAATTTGCGTTGCCAGATTGAAGGTCAGTCTCCGAGTTATGATCAACCATATAGAGAAATCTTGAATCTCCATCCGTATTTAGCGGCGCTACCACCGATTGGGTGTTCGCTTTCGGAGACTGGCTTCAATCCCATGAGAATGCTGCCATGACTCAAAACGACAAAAATCGAAGATCGGATGATGCTGACGCTTACACAAACACACCTGCATTAAAAGGTGCTGTTTTGTCCGAAAGCGGGAAAAGTCTGCCGGATTTGTGGCGAATTGTTCACGCCAATGCCAGTATAGCGGTACGTTTCACGATGAATTCTAACGAGCGCCGCAAAGAATCTATCAATAAGATGCTTAGTGAGGCAGAAACTACACTAATGCGTGAATTACAATCCGTACCTGCTGAATCGTGGGGAAGATTGTGCGAAGCGTCCGGATGGACCCAGATTGGAGCGTCGTTTCTATCCTGGTGCTCGGAGGCAACTGAGCAGAAAATTTGGTATGGATGGGAAAAAGCCTGTACTTCTTTATCACCGGACCCGGTATTTCTGATTGCAGCACGGTTGAATAATCCAAAATTTTTACTTTCGGAGAGAAGATTGTCGTCCGCTCTCACGGATGAACACATTAATTATATTCAATTATGTGTGTCTATAGCTGCGCGTCCAGGTAGCATCAAAATGGATTGCTCTTTGGAGCAACTGAACAGTCTACCAGATGCTTTTCTGAAATTTTTATCTCACCCCAAAATCGGTCTCATGCAACCCGAAGCTGAACAGCGGTCAAAATAGCCATGCCCCCTTCCACCCGCCTAGGCGATATCGGCTCCGGCCACGATTGCCACTTTCCACCAACCCCCAGCACCGAGGCCTCTCCCGATGTGAATATCGATGGCGTTCCTGCCGTGCGGCAAGGCGATGCTTATGCGCCTCATGGCTGCCCGTCATGCCCTGCCCCCTCGCATCCGCGCGAACTCGCGGGTGGGTCCGGCTCGGTCTTCATCAACGGTAAGCCTGCTGGTCGGGTCGGAGATTCCATCTCCTGTGGTGGCGCGGCCGATGCAGGATCATCAACTGTTTTCGTCGGGGATTAACAGAGATTTAGCGGACAGTTGCTCGCCGGATGCCAAGTCATTCAAATGCGATAACTCATGCGGACACAATCGAATTTTTGTCCGTCGTCAGAACATTATGCGCAGATGGTTGCGTAAATTAGCGGAGTATAGGCCTCGTCATTGGGTTAATGTTACGCGGCGAGCTTGCGGTGTTGCAAGCGCCGGTGTTGGATGGTCTTTCGCTTGATCCTTTCGCGTTGTTTGATGATGGTGTCGGCCTTGTCAAAGTAGGCGTCGGCGGGTGTTACGTTGTTCAGGCTCTCATGGTATCGCCGGTGATTGTAGTGTTCGACGAAGGCCTCGATTTGGGCTTCGAGATCGCCCGGCAGGAAGTAGTTTTCCAGCAAGATGCGATTTTTGAGTGTCTGGTGCCAGCGCTCGATCTTGCCTTGGGTCTGGGGATGCAATGGAGCGCCACGCACATGGCTCATGCCTTGCGCCTCGATCCATTCAGCCAGTTCGCCGGCGATATAGCTCGGACCATTATCGCTGAGTAGCCGAGGCTTGTGGCGCACATGGGCCTGATCACAGCCTGAAGCACAGAGCGCCAGTTCCAGCGTATCGGTCACATCCTCGGCACGCATGGTGGTGCAGAGTTTCCAGGCGATGATGTAGCGCGAGTAATCGTCGAGCACGGTCGACAGATACACCCAGCCCCAACCGATGATCTTGAAATAGGTGAAATCGGTTTGCCACATCTCGTTGGGGCGGCTGGTCTTGCGTTTGAACTCATCAGCCGCCTTGATCACCACGAAGGCTGGGCTGGTGATGAGGTCATGTGCCTTGAGCAGGCGATAGACCGTGGCTTCCGATACAAAGTAGCGCTTTTCGTCGGTGAACCGCACTGCCAACTCTCGGGGGGACAGCTCGGACTGCTCCAGCGCCATCTCGATGATCTGGTCATGGATCGCAGTGGGGATTCGGTTCCAGACCCGGCCTGGCGCGGATGGACGGTCCTCCAGCGCTTCAGGGCCGCCTGCCAGATATAGATCATACCAGCGGTAAAAGGTTCGGCGTGCGATGCCCAACTGCTCCAGCGTGCGCTTTGTCGGCAGGTGGGATTGCTCGACGATCCGGATAATCTCGAGCTTCTCAGCTGCGGGATACCTCATTCGTCGACCTCCCCATCCGCGATCATGCTTTTTTTAAGCAGCCGGTTTTCCAGCGTCAGATCGGCGACGCATTCCTTCAGGTCATGTGCCTCACGGCGCAAGCCCTTCACCTCGTCGGTGGTTGCTGCCCGGACCGTGTCACCAGCCAGCCGACGCTTGCCGTTCGGCGTGGCCTCGAACCGGTGGCGGCTCACGCCTCACTCCATGAACTCCTTGGACCATGTGTAATACAGGCTTTGGGCGATCCCTTCGCGGCGGCATAGCTCCGCAATGCTGTCATCGCCACGTAAGCCTTCCAGCACGATCCGGATCTTGTCCTCCGCCGAGAAGTGGCGCCGCGTCTTGCGGCGGATATCTTTCACCACCTGTTCGGCGGGGGCTTTGGAGGGTGATTTCGATTTTGAGGATTTGGGTCTCATCTGCGTTCCTTCGTCACTCCGACGAGACCCAAATCCTCCTTAAATCACAACCTCAAATCTGTGCCATGGGTGCTGACGGCCAACAGCCGCTGAGACCTCAATTCGACTTTCTCAAAGGGATATGCCGGGGACGCAGTCACCCGCCTGTGCGGCGGAATTTTCACGAAACAAGTCGTGGCAACTAGCATCGTCAGGCAGCCCCCATCACGCGAATGGTCGCTGAGGTGGCCAGTCCCCAAGCGATGGCAAACTGGCACTCTGGCATTCTGATGTAAGAGCGATACGCGGATTATTTGTTAGTCTGCGCATGAAAGAGCGCCCCAATTTTCGGATTCCGCGCCATGACCTTATATCTTGGCGTTTCGCAGGCCGCATGTTTCGGGTTTCATTCGGGTTACAAGACCAATCTTTTGGAGGTCCCAGAGCACCTACATCGAGTTGCAAACCGGCAAGGCCCCGACACGCTCGATGTGCTCCCAGATCAGCCTGCGCTCTACATAGGCTACCCACGCCTTCACCAATCGCCGCTCGTACTCGAAATCCGTCACCGGGTGAACACGAACGGATAAGTCGGAAACATCGGGACCAAAAGTCCGATGATAAGTTCGACCGCCAGCGTGCGTGCTGATCCCGTCGCGCGCAGCCCGGTTGAAAGTACGTAGCCGTTTCCTCAATCCTCCGCGCCCATCGGTCAACCCAATATAGATAACGTCTGTTGGCCGTCAGCACCCATGGCACAGATTTGAGGTTGTGATTTAAGGAGGATTTGGGTCTCGTCGGAGTGACGAAGGAACGCAGATGAGACCCAAATCCTCAAAATCGAAATCACCCTCCAAAGCCCCCGCCGAACAGGTGGTGAAAGATATCCGCCGCAAGACGCGGCGCCACTTCTCGGCGGAGGACAAGATCCGGATCGTGCTGGAAGGCTTACGTGGCGATGACAGCATTGCGGAGCTATGCCGCCGCGAAGGGATCGCCCAAAGCCTGTATTACACATGGTCCAAGGAGTTCATGGAGTGAGGCGTGAGCCGCCACCGGTTCGAGGCCACGCCGAACGGCAAGCGTCGGCTGGCTGGTGACACGGTCCGGGCAGCAACCACCGACGAGGTGAAGGGCTTGCGCCGTGAGGCACATGACCTGAAGGAATGCGTCGCCGATCTGACGCTGGAAAACCGGCTGCTTAAAAAAAGCATGATCGCGGATGGGGAGGTCGACGAATGAGGTATCCCGCAGCTGAGAAGCTCGAGATTATCCGGATCGTCGAGCAATCCCACCTGCCGACAAAGCGCACGCTGGAGCAGTTGGGCATCGCACGCCGAACCTTTTACCGCTGGTATGATCTATATCTGGCAGGCGGCCCTGAAGCGCTGGAGGACCGTCCATCCGCGCCAGGCCGGGTCTGGAACCGAATCCCCACTGCGATCCATGACCAGATCATCGAGATGGCGCTGGAGCAGTCCGAGCTGTCCCCCCGAGAGTTGGCAGTGCGGTTCACCGACGAAAAGCGCTACTTTGTATCGGAAGCCACGGTCTATCGCCTGCTCAAGGCACATGACCTCATCACCAGCCCAGCCTTCGTGGTGATCAAGGCGGCTGATGAGTTCAAACGCAAGACCAGCCGCCCCAACGAGATGTGGCAAACCGATTTCACCTATTTCAAGATCATCGGTTGGGGCTGGGTGTATCTGTCGACCGTGCTCGACGATTACTCGCGCTACATCATCGCCTGGAAACTCTGCACCACCATGCGTGCCGAGGATGTGACCGATACGCTGGAACTGGCGCTCTGTGCTTCAGGCTGTGATCAGGCCCATGTGCGCCACAAGCCTCGGCTACTCAGCGATAATGGTCCGAGCTATATCGCCGGCGAACTGGCTGAATGGATCGAGGCGCAAGGCATGAGCCATGTGCGTGGCGCTCCATTGCATCCCCAGACCCAAGGCAAGATCGAGCGCTGGCACCAGACACTCAAAAATCGCATCTTGCTGGAAAACTACTTCCTGCCGGGCGATCTCGAAGCCCAAATCGAGGCCTTCGTCGAACACTACAATCACCGGCGATACCATGAGAGCCTGAACAACGTAACACCCGCCGACGCCTACTTTGACAAGGCCGACACCATCATCAAACAACGCGAAAGGATCAAGCGAAAGACCATCCAACACCGGCGCTTGCAACACCGCAAGCTCGCCGCGTAACATTAACCCAATGACGAGGCCTATACTCCGCTAATTTACGCAACCATCTGCGCATAATGTTCTGACGACGGACAGAATCATCGTTGGTCGCCATAAATAGACTCGGAACAGGAATTCCTAAAAATACTGATTCGATCAGTGCAGATTCTCTGTCAGCTTTCCAGACAAAACGCCGCTGATAGTCTGGAGCGACCCTTATTTGGCCCTCGGCAACCATATCCAGAAGTTGCTTTGCAGTGATGTCATAGGTGTCAAACGCAACCGTTCTTCGTTGCTGTTTTAACTCCGCAGATATTTTTGTCGCATCCATTCGGCACCGAGTGAGTAGAAGAAGGTTGTTGTTATAGTTGACAGCCTAGTTCCATTCACGCTGGACGGCAAGTTGACTGCTTTGACTTGCCAGCTTGAGTATAGGGTGGTTGAACAGCCCGCCCGAACTGCCTCCCATGGTCCATACTGCCAAGAAGCGCGAAGCATATGATACTCCATACGGTCTTTAAGGTGTCCGCTACTTGCGTTGCATATGTCATGCTTCGCACCTGCCTCGAATGACCGGATTCCACCCATTCATTGTTCAATGCTATATGATCGCCAATCCGGTTCTGCACCAGTGACGAATCGCCGAATTAACTCACTGCATTGCCGTTCAGATAATTGCCGCACACCGGAACTTGGACAACACGGCAAACACCACATTCGAGCTCAGATTGAAACCCATATGAAACCCCGGCAAGCTTCAGGACTGTTACAAGAGGCCTCGTCAGATTATATCATATTGTTTTTAAAATAAAAAATGGTGCCCGGAGGCGGATTCGAACCACCGACACGCGGATTTTCAATCCGCTGCTCTACCAACTGAGCTATCCGGGCCCCTGCGCGTCGTTTTCGACGGCTGGCGTGCAGCGGTGTTTACGGATGGCAGGGGGAACTGTCCAGACCCCTTGGCGAAAATTTCATCGCTTTTCCTCATCCTTGGACGGAACCTCGTCCAGAACCTCGCCGGGAATGGTATAATCACCGCGCAGCCAATGCGCCAGGTCGACATCCGCGCAGCGTTTGGAACAGAACGGGCGATATTTCGGCGTGCTCGGCTTGTTGCAGATCGGGCAGGCCATCAATGTCCTCCGGTCAGCCGGGTCAGGGCAACCCGGTCACGTTTGCGGCTGATCTCATAAAGCCCCATCTTGGTCCAGCCGATCAGGGTCGTTTCAGCACCATCCCCCTTGAAGGCTGCCCCCAGCACCTGATCCAGCACCGCCCGGTCCCGCTTGGGAATGGGCGCGAAATCCACCGCAACCTGGCCACCAAGCCCCCGAAGCCGCAATTGCCGCGGCAAGTCGCGGGCCAGCGCGATATTGGCCTTGAGCGAGGCCGCAGGCGAGGTATCGCGGCCGGTATTCACATCCACCGCGATCAGTGCGCGGGTCGGCTCGATCCAGGCATGGGCGCCCATCGGCAGGACAATCTCGGCGCTCAGCAGCGCATCTATCGCATCGCTGACACCGCAGCGGTCGAAACTGTCCTCGCCTTCCTCTACCGCGTCGGGTTCGGGCTCGGCCCATTCGGTCCAGGCCAGTTCCCACGGGGTCGCCGCATCGAGCAGCAATTCCGGCCCGCCCGCAGTTTCGGCGGTGATCCGGTCGGCAAGATCGATCAGCGGGCCCAATTCTTCGGCGATATCCTCGTGATCGGCATCGGCCGCGGCGCTGCGCAGGATCAAGCCGTGGCTGCGTTCACCCAGCTGTGCCTGCGCCAATTCCACCAGCGCCTCCCGGGTTTCACTGTCGCGGATACGGCGTGAGACATTGATGCCCGGCGCCGCCGGAGTGACCAGCCCGTAGCGGCCACGGAACAAGAGCCGTCCCGATAACGGGATCGCCTTGCCCTCTTCGGCAACACCACTCACCTGCACCAGGATCGGCTGCCCCTCGCTCACCCCCGAGCGTTCCCGCAAGTAGCCGCGCTGACCATCCGGCAGGCGCACGAAAACACCGCCCTGCCCCTTCATCAGCCGCTCGGTCACGCCCCGGCAGATCGCGCCGGGGATCAGGGCCGTCTGCGAACCGGGATCGAGGATCAGGTCGATCAACTGCCCGTCCTGCATCAGCGCGGCGGCCTCGTTGCCGTGAAACTGCCCCAGAACGACTTGCCGCCCTTTCATGGTCTGCCTCCGTGAATGCCAATGGCCGCCAGCATCGCCGCCGTCTCGGAGAGAGGCAGGCCGACGACGGCCGAGAATGAGCCCTGTATCCAGGGAATGAATTCGGCAGCAGCGCCCTGAATCGCATAGGCCCCGGCCTTGCCCTGCCAATCGTCGAAATCGAGATAGCGTTCCAGTGCGGCAGCATCGATTGGCCGCATCCGCACCAATGTCTCGACCTGACGCAACCGCGTGCGGCCGGCATGGCGCAACGCGACGGCGGTCAGCACACGATGCCGGCGCCCCGACATCAGGCGCATGAACTCCGCCGCCTCGTCCCGATCCACTGGCTTGCCCAGAATGCGCCGCCCCACCGAAACCGTGGTATCGGCGGTCAGCGCGGCCTCGTCATCGGCCAGGGGCAGAGCCTCGGCCTTTTGTCGTGCCATCCGCCCGACATAGTCGCGGGGCGATTCGTTCCGGGCTGGGGTTTCATCAATATCGGCGGGCCGCACCTCATCGGGGTGCAACCCGATCTGCGCAAGCAGTTCCAACCTCCGCGGACTGGCCGATCCAAGGATCAGTCGGGGAGGGTGAGGTCTGATCACGACAGATGAACCGGCGCCATCACGCGCGCCGGTCTTACTTGAAGCGGTAATTGATCCGCCCCTTGGTCAGGTCATAGGTATTCATCTCGACCTGCACTTTGTCCCCGGCGAGAACGCGGATGCGGTTCTTCCGCATCTTTCCTGCCATATGCGCGATGATTTCATGGCCGTTTTCAAGCTCGACCCTGAACGTCGCATTGGGCAGGAGTTCCTTCACGACGCCGGGGAATTCGAGCATTTCTTCCTTGGCCATGGTCACTCCGTATTGGTCGCCCCGCAGGATTCGGGACCAACGTTAGATGCGTCCATAGCGCGATGATTTCAAGGGAAAAGCGCCAAGTTGGGCGCAATTCATGGGTTATGCGGCACCAGAAGTCACAGTCTGAACGTTATCTGCGCCGGGATCGGCCTCTGGAACCGCTTCACCGCCGCCTTGAAGGAACTCGTCCGGGGCTGTCAGATCGACCGGTAACGCGGCATCGATCAAATCCGCAAGGGGCATCCCATCCTCATGCACACCCGTCATCGGCATTTGCTGGAGATTGCCGGTGTCACCCGCTACCGGCACGTCCGGATCATGCAGACGCAGTGCGTGACACCCCTCGGCCTCGCCCAGCTTGCCACGGGCAAGCACCTGCCCTCCCGCGAGTTCCAGCGTTGCGTCGGACAGGCTCACGCGCGGCAGGCTCAGCACCTGCCCCTGTTTCAGCGCCCGCAATTCCCGCAGCGTGATCCGGCGGCGACACAGCACTCCGACGACATCGACCGGCACCTCCTGCATCGCCATGGCAAGCGTCTTCGAACCCGCTTCTCCAGACGCAACCGATACCATTTCCATGGGCATCATATCCTGCGCAACCGGGACCGGCAGGTCAGCCATCTTGGGCGGGCAAAGTTTTCCGTCCGACGCGGACAGGTTAGGCAAGGCGAGGAAGATACTCGCTTTCCTGGCAGGCTCATCCCCCAACTCGAACCGGAAAGACAGGCTTCGAAATGGCCGGTCCTCGAGGATCAACGCCAATGGACGAGGCTCTTCCAGATGGGTTGCATAGCGGAAATCGCCGATTCCATTAAAACCATCGAGAGGGGCCAATTCCCGCCCCAGCTCCGCTATCAGGGCATTGGCAAATTCCGCACACATCAATGCATCCGCCCGCGTCAGCTTGCGTGGCGGAACCGGTCGAGCTGTCACGCGAGACAGGGTCTGGATCTCGATCAGCGCCATGACCGTGTCACGGCACAGCGCCATGACACCCATCTCCTCTCCCGCGCCCTGCAGAACGATCAGCAATGCGCCCTCGGGCAGCAATTCCGGCAGTTCGGCCAGCGACGCGCCGTCCAGCGCGACGGAATCCGTCTTCAGCGGCAATTGATAAAGCGTCTCGGCGATACGCCCGATGGCGGTACCGGCGGCCTGTGCAGGCGTCGAGCGCGGCAGCACGGGCAGTAGCGGTGCGCGCCCCAGCTCTGTCTTGCTGCGGTTCCGGGCCCGCAGCAACCGCTGCAGAACTCCCTGGCCGGTTTCGCCTTCCTGCCCGTCCATAACGCCGCCTTGCCCCTTTTTCGCCATGTCGAATCACGTCCCTCGCGGGGGAGGATTGACGAAGAAGGGTTGAGAAATGATTACACCGTCCCTGTTCCGGAAATCGCGGGTGGCCTGGGCGGCAGGGTGATCCGGAAAGCTGCCCCGCCCTGCCCCGGAAGATAGCTGATCTCGCCCCCCAGGACCGCCATGATCTCGCGGCAGATCGCCAGGCCCAGCCCCGCCCCGCCTGCCCGCGCAGGTTCATTGAGCCGCGAGAATTTCTCGAAGATCAGCGATTGGCGGGCGGTGTCGATCCCGGTCCCGTTATCGCCGATATCGATCTGCGGACCGTTCCCTTCGCGACGCAACACGCGAATCGTCAACACCGGGCGCTCGGCATCGCAATATTTGCGGGCATTGCCGATCACGTTGATCAGCACCTGCAGCAACCGGTCGGGATCGGTGATGATCCCCAGATGCTCGGACGGAAGATTGCGGTCTATGGTAAAGGCCCGCTCGGGCCGGGTCGCCGAAGCCGCCGACAGTGCCCGGTCGATCAGGTCGTGCAGATTGGCCGCAGAGATTGTCAGCTGTGCGTTCCCGCTTTCCAGCACCGACAAGTCCAGCAGATCGTCCAGAAGCCGGGTCAGCCGCCCCGCCTCGTCATGGATGATCCCGGCGAAACGGCTGCGTTCTTCATCGGACAGGTCGGGGGCCTTGAGGATCTCGGAGAACGCCCGGACCGAGGTCATCGGGGTGCGCAGCTCGTGGCTGATCTGCCCCAGGAATGCGTCCTTCTGTACCGATAGCGCGGTCAGCTTGTCATTCGCTTCACGCAGCTGCCGAGCGGTGCGCTCCAATTCGTTCGTGGCATTCTCCAACCGTTGCGCCTCTTCCTTGGCGCGTTGGGCCTCGTCTGCGACCTCCATCAGGTCAGAGACGGTCAGCGCCATCCCCCCGGCCACCCGGTCGATCATCGCATGGGCCGTAGCCGCCCCGATCGACCCCGCCAGCCGCCGTTCGAGCCCGGTCAGGAAACCCGGCGTCAGGTCGGGCAGGAATCCGGATTTGCCCTGCGCCGCCGCCTGCGCCTGGAAATAATGCAGCGCCGCATCCGCGCCCCAGACACGCCGGGCCATGGCCAGAAGCGGCTCGGCCCGGTCTTCGGCGCGTGCCATGCGCGAATGGCGGATCGGCTGGACGGTGCTGACGAAGGAAAGCCCCTGAAGGCGCTCAACCGGATCGGGAAAGCCGAAGATCGAGACGGCGATGAAGGCCAATGTGTTCAGCGACAGCGACAGGAAGATCGCGAAAGACAGCGCATCAACGCCCTCGGCCGGCACCGGCGCAGTCCCGATTCCGACCGAGGGTAGGAAGATCATCGCCAACCACAGCGCGAACCCCGTTCCGACCCCCGCATAGGCGCCGATCCGGTTGGCCCCGCGCCACAGCAACCCGCCCAGCATCGCGGGAAGCACCTGCGCCATGCCGGTAAAGGCGACCAGCCCCATCGCCGCCAGCGCGCTCGTGCCACCCGACGCCTGGTGATAGACCCAACCCGCCCCCACCACCGCCAGGATGGCCAGGCGCCTTGCGTTCAGGACGAAACCGCGCAGATCCTCGGGATCGTCGCCTGCCGGGCGGCGGCGCAAAAGCAGCCAAAGCGGCGTCAGCCAATGGTTCGAGATCATCGTCGCCAGCGCGATGGCGCTGACCACGACCATCGAGGTCGCCGCCGAAAAGCCGCCAAGAAAGACCAGCAATGCCAGCAGGTTCTGCCCGGAAGCCTGAGGCAGGGTCAGCATGTAGAGATCGGGATTGGCATCGGCGGGCAGCATCTCGGCCCCCATCACCGCGATGGGCAACACGAAAAGCGACATGGCGAAAAGATAGGCCGGAAAGGCCCAGCCCGCGACATGCAGGCGCTCTTCGTCGGCGGCCTCCACGACCATGACCTGGAACATCCGCGGCAGGGTCAGCACCGCGGCGGCTGAAACGATGGTCAAGGTGGTCCAGCGGTCCGGTCGCAGCAACCACTCCTTCCGTGTGGGGTCCTCGGCTGCGGCAGAGATCCGGGCGACGATATCGGCGGGGCCCTCGGCCAGCCCCCAGACCACGAAGATGCCAAGCGCAAGGAACGCCGCCAGCTTGACCACCGCCTCGAGCGCGATGGCGGTGACAACCCCGTGGTGACGCTCATCCGCCGCGAGGTTGCGAGTGCCGAACAGGATCGAGAACAGCGCCAGCCCGGCTGCCACCCACAGGGCCGTCCCGCCTCCGATTTCCGGGCCGTTCGGGGATTGAGTCGCGAAAACCTCGAAGGACAGGCTGACCGATTGTAGTTGCAGTGCGATATAGGGCGTGGCGGCGATGACGGCGATCAGGGTAATCATCGCCGCCAGCGGGTTCGACTTGCCGAAACGGGCCGAGATCAGGTCGGCGACCGAGGTGACATGATGCATCCGCGCCACCCGCACCAGCCTGCGCAACCCCCACCACGCGCCGGTAAAGACAATGGTCGGGCCAATATAGATGGTGGCAAATTCCAGACCCGAGCGGCTGGCATAGCCAACCGCTCCGTAAAAGGTCCAGGCCGAGCAATAGACCGATAGCGACAGCGTGTAGACCGCCGGATGATCCAGCCACCGCACATGGCCGCGCTGCGCCGCCCGGTCAGCGGCGAAGGCCACGCCGAACATCAGGACGACATAGGCAAGGCATCCCGCGACCAGCGTCTCAAAGGGCATCGGGATCGTTCCAATCTTTGTCGCCGGGACTATCGTCAGCCGCACGCATCGTGGCGGCTTCGGCGCGGATCAGGGCGCGATGCAGGACCCGCACCGCAAGGATCAGCGCCGCCCAGAACCCGAACAGCGCAATCGCCCCGGTCCCGAAGCTGAAAGCGCCCGGCAACCACCAGACCGGCAGCATCATCGCCAGCGCCGCCAGGACCGGCAGCACCCGCGCCGCATCGCCCAAACGGCGGCGGCGGAAAGAGGCGCGCTCCAGGAATAATGGCCGGTCAGGCATGCGCGAACCCTTGTCCTTCGGGGCCGGTGGTTACGGATGGAGACCCGGACCGGGTGCGGCGCGCGGCGGCCGGGCGCGCGCCCCGATGGCAGCCCCCGATAGGTATTTTGACAAAGAAGAAGGGGTGCGCGGTCTCGAAACAGTCGAGGGCACGCAGAGGTCGCGCGCCATGCCCGTGCCATTGTGGTGAATGGTGACCGCTCATCCCAGCATCCGCCTGACCTGCGCGCGCAATTCGTCATTGGCGAAGGGCTTGGCCATCACCGCATCGGCCTGCGCCATCGCCTCTCCGGTCTGTCCCCGCGCGGTCAGCATCAGCACCGGGGTCGCGGCCAGGGCGGCATCGCGATCCGCACGCAGTTCCGAGAGGATCTCGCCCCCCGAGCGATTGGGCAACATCAGATCCAGGATCAGCAGGCGGGGCCGCAGATCGCGGATCGCCTCGATCCCGCCCTCCCCGTCATGATGCAGCGCCAACTGCCAGCCTTCGCGGGTCAGGATGAAGCGCACCGCTTCGGCGATGTTGAGCTCGTCCTCGATCATCAAGATATCCGGCTTCATCAGATAGGTGCCGCCTCCCCCGCAGCCTGCCCTGCCAGTTTGCAGCAACCCGGCCCGCTGTCAAAGCCCTCCGGCGACCCGATGCGGAGAAAGAATCGACGGCTCACGCCGCGCCGGGCAATCCGGGCGCGGACAAATCCGGCAGGAAGCGCCGATCTCGATGACAGGGCCGGAGGAGGCCGGAGCACCCGAGGCGGGCCGGATCAGCATTTGCGCCTGTGTCAGCAGCGGCCCCTCGATCCCCTCAGGCTGGCTTCGCGTGGCATAGCTGATCGTCTCGAATTCACGCCCCTGGGGCACCCGGACCCGTGCGCTGATCGCGGTTTGCGGCGTGGCCAATGCCCGGTAAAGCGGCCAGAGTGGACAGGCATCACCGGGATGCGACAGCGGAAAGCCCGGAGCCGGACGGCGCAAGGTCAGCGTACCCGACCCGTCGCAGACCAGCAGTCCCGCATCCTCGAAGCCCGGTGGACGCAGCGCCGCCAGCCGCCGCATCACGAGATCCAGCGGCGCCCGCAGCCTTGCCGCGATGCGCAGCGGATCGCCCTCTTCCGAGGCTTCGCCCAGTGCCGTATCCGGCAGTGCGGCGCGCTCAGTCTCCATCCGAACCAGGTGATCGCGGGCCAGCGCGCGGGCCGCATCGGAAGCCAGGTCGGCGGCCTCCTCGATCTGGGGCGTACCCGCCGCCATCCATGCCTCGACCTCTTCCTGCGGGGTAAAGATGCCCTCCTCGGTCTCGAAACTGTCGAGATAGGCGACCAGCGCCTGCGCCGTCGTGGACAGGCGCAGACTGTCCTCGGCCAGGTTGGCGTGGAAGCGGTGCCGCCATTCCTCGGGCAATTCGCCCTCTTCGACCAGGATCGAGGCGGTCGAACGCAGCGAGGTCACCGCCGAAAGCACCTCGTGCAGGGTGGTCAGCAGATAGGGATCCTGCGTCATCCGGTCCGACAGGTTCACCAATTGCCGCTCCAGCGCGTCGGCACGGCGGGAGGTGGCGATCAGCGTGCCCGCCCAACCGGGAAAACGGGCAAGGAGTTCGGGCACCTGTTCCAGTTCCGCCGCAGGCTCCCCGCGCGAGGGCGCGCGCGCCGCCGCCTCCCGCAGGGCCGCCATCCGTGCCTCTTCGCGACCCGAGGCAAGTTCCTCGGCCGCAACCTCCAGAACCTCGGCGAGGCGGGCCACCAGGTCTTCGCCCACCGGCCGGCGATTATGTTCGATCAGGTTCAGATAGGCGGGCGATATCCCCGCCGCCCGCGCGATGTCGGCCTGTCGGCGCGACAGGGCAAGGCGCCGTTCGCGAATCCGGGTGCCGGTCAGGATATGGGTGACGCTGCGTGGGCTCATAGCTGCCATGAAACCCGGCAGGCAGTGTTTGCGCAAGCGGATTGGCACGACGATGGGGGCTTTGCCCCCGTCACCCGTTCCGGGTGCCTCCCCCAGGATATTTTCATGAAAAAGAAAGGAGCCCTGGGCACAATCAGGATTACGGGCTAGACCGCGATACCGTGCCGCCCGGCCAGGTCGGTGAAGAATTGCCACGCCACCCGGCCAGAGCGTCCGCCGCGTGTGGCCTGCCATTCCACTGCCTCGGCGCGCAGTTCCTCGGGGGCGATCTTGAGGTCATAGGCGTCGCAATAGCCCTGCACCATGGCCAGGTATTCGTCCTGATTGCAGGGATGGAAGCCGAGCCACAGCCCGAAACGGTCCGACAGCGAGACCTTTTCCTCGACCGCCTCGCCCGGATGGATCGCGCTCGATCTTTCGTTGTCAATCATGTCGCGCGGCATCAGGTGGCGGCGATTCGAGGTCGCATAGAGGATCACGTTGGAGGGCCGTCCGCTGATCCCGCCATCCAACACCGCCTTGAGCGACTTGTATTGCGTATCGTCATGACTGAAGGACAGATCGTCCGAGAACAGCAGGAAGCGACGGTCCTGCGCGCGTCCCAAGATGGCCAGCAACCGCCCGACAGAGTCCAGATCCTCTCGCGCGATCTCGACCAGTACGAGCGGCAGGTCCTGCGCCACCGCCTCGGCATGGACGGCCTTGACCAGCGAAGATTTTCCCATACCGCGCGCGCCCCATAAAAGCGCGTTGTTCGCGCCGTAACCGCGAGCGAATTGCAGCGTATTGGCCAGAAGCGTGTCCTTGGCCCGGTCGATACCGATCAACTGCACCAGATCGACGCGGTTGACGGTCTCGACCGGTTCAAGCCAGTCGGGATCGGGATGCCAGACATAGGCGCTGGCCTCGGTGAAACGCGGCTCGGGATGGGGTTTCGGCGCCAGCCGCTCCAACGCGGCGGCGATGCGTTCCAGCGGCTCGGATGCCTCGGTCATGTCCTTCATTCCTCGTCCTCGACCCATAGCCCCTGCGCTTTCAGATCCGCCTCGCGCTTGCGCTCGATCCGGCGGACAAGCTGGATCGAGACCTCGTAGAGCCCGTAGACCACGACGAACAGGATCACCTGCGAGATCACATCGGGCGGGGTGGCGACGGCGGCCAGCCCCAGGATCGCGACGACCGCATATTTACGGACCGAGCCCAGCCCCTCGGCAGAGACCAGCCCGGCCTTGCCCATCAGCGTGAGCAGCACCGGCAGCTGGAAGCTGAGCCCGAAGGCCAGCAGGAACTTGATCGTCAGGTTGAGATATTCCTGCATCGACCCCTGGAAGGAGATACCCGCGACATCGCGTGTCTCGGTCACCTCGTCGGGGGTGGCGACGACGGGGCCTTGCTGGAAGCCAAGGAAGAAGTCATAGGCCATCGGCAGGATGACGTAATAGGCAAAGCAGGCACCGATCGCGAACATCACCGGCGAGGCGATCAGGAATGGCAGGAAGGCGCCCTTCTCATTGCGGTAGAGTCCGGGCGCGACGAAGCGCCACATCTGGTAGCCGATGATCGGGAAGGCCAGGGCGAAGCCGCCGAAGAACGAGATATTGATAGCGGTGAAGAAGCCTTCCTGCAGCTTGATGATCTGCAACTGGCAGTCCTGCCCGCGCGCATCCAAAGCCGCACAGATCGGTTGCGTCAGGAAATTGTAGATCGGCTGCCAGACGGTATAGCACAGCACCATCATCGCGACGAAGGCCAAGAGCGACCAGATGATACGGGTCCGTAGCTCGGCCAGATGCTCGATCAGCGGAGCCGAGCTGTCTTCTATCTCATCATCCGGTTGAGTGTTCGTGGCCAATTCAGTCGTCTTTCATATCCGACCGGCGCACCGCATGCAGGCGCCGCTTGCCGGTGATTGCCTCATCGGTGGGAGTCTCATCCGCCGAAGGCACCGTCGCTGCCGGGATTTCAGCTTTCGGAGCATCGACCTCTGCCGCAGGCTGTGGTGCGGCAGGATCGGGGCGAGCGGTTTTCGCGGGCTGCGACGGGTCCCATTTCTCGAATCGTTCGGTGGCGCGGTCCAGCGCGTCCAACCCGAGCGATTTCTTCGAGGTCAGCGACTTCACATCCTTGATCGAATTCGTCGCCTCATCGATGCCCGAGCTTTTCGCCGCATCCTCCATCGCCGAGGTGAATTCGCGCGCCATGCCGCGCGCCCGGGCGGTGAACCGCCCTAGCGAATGGAACAGATGCGGCAGATCCTTGGGGCCGACCACGATCAACGCGACCACCCCGATCAGCAGAAGCTCGCTCCAGCCGATGTCCAACATGGCTGTGCCCTTCCGCGATCAGCTACGGCCGTTGCTGTCTGGCGTCACGTCCCGCGCCTTTTCGCCGGGCGCGTCCTTTTCCGTGTCGTCAGCGGCTTGCTCGATCTCTTCGGTTTCGTCCTTCACGCCGCGTTTGAAGGCGGTGATCCCCTTGCCGACCTCGCCCATCAGGGACGAGATCTTGCCGCGCCCGAACAGAACCAGCACGACGACCGCGATCAGAAGAAGGCCGGGAAGGCCGATATTGTTCAGCATTGCAAACTCCCTTGTGCGGGGCTCGACGCCCGCGCGCCACATTTAGGGTCTCTCGCGGCGGAATGCAAAGCCCGAATGCGTGAACTGGTACCCAGAATATCGCGTTTCAGGATGATCCGGGCCAGCCCAGTCTCTGACATGTCCCTGGGACAGGGGCGCGTCCAGTCGGCGAGTTCCGGGATATTTGCATGACAAAGCAGGATCATGACATTTCCGATCCGCTGCGACATGCCCTTGCCTCGCAGCTGGCTGTTCTGGCAAAACCCGCATATCAGTCTCTGCGCCAATCCCTTGGAAAGAGTGGCGAAGGTAAACAACAATCGAACCGGACAAGCAGGGAGAGTGGCCATGAGCGAATCTGATACCCGGATAAAAGCCTATTTCAGCGAGCCGAAGCCATGGCAGGAAGAATTGGCAGCCCTGCGGGCGATCCTTCGCGACACCCCGTTGACGGAGGAATTCAAATGGCGCTCGCCCTGCTATACCTTTGGCAAGGCCAATGTCGTTACCCTCTGGCGCCTCAAGAATTGCTGTGCGCTGGCGTTTTTCAAGGGCGTCCTGCTGAAGGACCAGGAGGGCATCCTCATCGCGCCCGGCGAGAATTCGCAGTCGATGCGCAAGGTGGAATTCTCGAATATCGCCGATATCGCCGGGCTGCAGACGATCCTGAAGGAATATATCGGCGAGGCCATCGAGGTGGAGAAGGCCGGTCTGAAGGTGGAGTTCAGGAAAGACGCCCCCGAACTTCCCGAAGAGCTGATCGACAGGCTGGACGAGGATGCCGAGTTCAGGACCGCTTTCGAAGCCCTGACGCCAGGACGGCAAAGGGGATATGTGCTGCATTTCTCGCAGGCCAGACAGGCCGCGACCCGAATATCGAGGATCGAGAAATGCGCGCCGAGAATTCTGGAGGGCAAGGGACTGCACGATCGTTGAATGCGCGGCAGATTCGAATGCCGCATTCCGGCCATTCGTTATTGCCGCGGAAGCGCTTGTGGGGCACTCTCAAGGCGAAGCACTGGAAACGATCCGAACTCACGGGGGATTTTGCGATGCGGCTGTGGGCCCTGATCCCGCTCTTTCTGCCGATCTCCGCCGATGCATTCACGGCACGCAATGGTATGACGGCAACGCAAATCGGCCCGACCGAGATCGCGGTCGCCCATGAGGTACGGCGGGACGCTACCGATTACTGGTGTGCCGCAGGCGATTTCGCCCGGCAGGTCTTGGGACAGCCGGGCAAGACCCGTATCTGGCGGGCCACGCCCAAGCCGCGCGAGGCAGGAAGAGGTATCGTCTTCACGCTCGATCCTGCACGCAAGGCCGAAGGAGCGGGAGTGTCCCAATTCGGCTCGGGGCCGCGGGACGGGTCCCTGTCGGTCGGAATGGCTGTGTCAAATTTCTGCCGCCTGCGCATTCCGTTCTGGGTGGACTGACCAGCAGCGTTTCCACCCATTTTGTTGCGCTCTCAGAACAGGCTCAACTGGTCCCCTGCCCGTGGCGGCGGACCGAATCGGCTGCAATCGAGCGGCGGACTGCCTTCCCGATAGCCCAGCCTTTTCCGTGCCAGACGAAAGCGCTGTTTCGCCAGTTCCGCCTCTGCCCCTGCACCCCTGAAGCGATGCCCGAAGCGTGGATCATTGTCCCGCCCGCCGCGCATCGCCTGAACCCGGTTCATGACATGCGCAGCCATGCCCGGCCGGTTCCTCTCCAGCCAGTCGCGGAAAAGCGGGGCGACCTCATGCGGCAGGCGCAACGGGATCATGCTGGCCGTGCTGGCCCCCGCCTCGCGCGCGGCTGTCAGGATCGCCTCGATCTCGGGCTCGGTCAGCACCGGAATCACTGGCGCGACCATGACCCGGACCGGCACCCCGGCCTTCGACAACTCACCGATCATCTGCAGCCGTGTCTGCGGCGTGGGGGCTCGCGGCTCCAGCGATCGCGCCAGCTTGGCATCCAGCGTCGTCACGCTGATCCCGACCGCCGCTTGGTCTTTCGCCGCCATCTCGGCCCAGAGATCGAGATCGCGTAACACGGTCCGACCACGGGTCACCAGCGTCAGGGGATGGTTCCAGTCCCGCAGCACCCGCAATATCCCCGGCATGATCGCCAGCTTTGCCTCAACAGGTTGATACGGATCGGTATTCGTTCCCAACGCGATCGGCGCCACCCGATAGGACGGGCGTGCGATCTCTCGCTCCAGCAGACGGGCGGCTTCCGGCTTGGCGGTGATCTTCGTCTCGAAATCCAGGCCCGGCGACAGGCCCAGATAGGAATGGCTGGGCCGGGCATAGCAATAGATGCAACCATGTTCACAGCCACGATACGGGTTGATCGAACGGTCGAAACCGATATCCGGGGAATTGTTCCGCGTGATGATCGAACGCGGCTTTTCCGTCACCACCTCGGTCTTCAGAAGATGGCTGTCTTCAGGAATATCCCAGCCATCGGATTCACGTATCCTCTGATATGGCTCGAAACGGCCATCGGGCCGCGATTCGGCACCGCGAGCCTTGAGTGTTTCATCTGGATTACGAGGCGGCAACATGAGGCCAAGAATAGAACATAAAGAGAACATACGCCAGTGATTCTTGTCGTCACGCTCTCCGCCTCGCGATCATCCAGCCAACGATCTGTTCGATCAGGACAGGAAACGCCCTGTTGTGACCAGGGTTTTCACCAGGCGGCGGTCACTCCGGCTCGGCGTTGAAAACAAACAGCGTCTCACCGCCGATCTCGTAGCCGTCGATCAGTTCCTTTGCCCTGTCCGAGGTCAGCCAATCTTCCAGCTTTACCGCCAGATCATGCTTTACGTGATCGTGCTTTTCGGGGTTCACCGGCAGATAGGCATATTGGTTGAACAATTCCGGGTCACCGGAATAGAGCAGTTCCAGGTCGGCCTTGTTGCCGAAATTCAACCAGCTTGCCCGGTCCGAAAGGATATAGGCATTCATCCCCGCCGCCGTGTTCAGCGCAGCGCCCATGCCGCTGCCCACGGCGTTATACCAGCCACCAAAACCTTCGGCATCAAGATCGGCAGCCTTCCACAGGCTCAGCTCCTTCTTGTGGGTGCCGCTATCGTCGCCGCGGCTGACGAAATCCACCTCGGCCGACGCAATATCCTGCAAGGCTTCGATGGCGCTTTCATCGTCGGCAATACCAGCGGGGTCATCGCCGGGACCGATGAAGACAAAATCGTTATACATGATCTCGCGCCGATGCATACCGAACCCCTCCTCGACGAACCTGTCCTCGGCGGCGCGCGAATGCACCAGGACCGCATCGACATCCCCGGCCTCGCCCAGCTTGATCGCCTGCCCGGTGCCGACCACCAGCAGTTGAACCTCGAGATCAAGGTCCTTCCGGATTTCAGGCAGCAGGACCTCTGCCAGGCCTGAATTATGGAACGAGGTTGTCACCGCCATCTTCATATCGTCGGCCTGCACGGCCGTTCCAATCATCAGGGCAACCAGGCCCAGCACGAGCTTGCGTATCATTCGACGAAATCCTCCTTTATCATGTTCACGGCCAAGACGTTGCGGCCTGTTGTAGCGTGGATCGGTTTCACAGTCTTTTCGCGGCTTCCTTGACGAAAGGATTCAGCCCCTCACCGCCCGCATCAACATATTGCAGCAATTGGGTGCGCATTTCGGGCCCCCAGAAATCCTTCAGGTGATCGGCGATCTTGTCTGCGGCATCTCCGGGCTGGGTGCTGAAGAACAGGGCGATCTGGTTGGTCATCATGACCAGTTTTTCAGGCGACATGGCGAAACTCGGCCTCCAATCGTTCGGGATGGGAAAATAGATCGAATCCTCCGCCGCGAGCAAAGCCCGCGACCGTGACCCCTGCCCCTTCGGCAAGGCGCAGGGCGTGCAACGTGGGGGCCGAGACGGCGATCAGGATTGCGCAACCGGCCATGGCGCATTTCTGCACCATTTCTACCGAGACGCGACTGGTCAGCACGAACGCGCCCTGCCCAGGGTCCAACCCCTGGCGCGCCATCGCTCCGACAAGCTTGTCCAGGGCGTTGTGTCGACCAACATCCTCGCGGGCGAGGATCATGCCTCGATCCGGCATCAGGAAGCCAGCCGCATGAACGCCGTGGGTGCGGTCATGCAGGGGCTGCCATTCGCATAACCGATCGGTGGCAGAGGCAACCTCCCCGATGGACGGAGCTGGCCCCCGCCCATGCAGGACCGGCAATGGACGAATAGCCTGCTCCAGGCTGTCGATCCCGCAAAGGCCGCAGCCGACCGGACCGGCCAAACTCCGGCGACGGGCGCTCAGTGCTTCGGCTCGGGGTCCGGTCAACCACATCTGCGCCTCAATCCCTCTGGCATGGGCAACAATCTCGCATGCGGCAATCTGCTCGGGATGTGCCACGATCCCTTCGGTCAGCGAAAAACCGATCGCGAAATCCTCGATATCGGCTGGAGAGGCCATCATCACCGCATGGGTGGTGCCGTCATAGACCATCGCGACCGGAGTTTCCTCGGGTAAGGTCCGGCGGGCGGTAACTTGACCGCCCGCCCGGACATGAGTCGCCGGCACCGTTCCGGAGGATTCCCCGCGTTTCATCGCATCACTCCGCCGCCGGCAGGATGCGGCGCGACTGTTCGGCCTGCCGGTTATAGCTTTCCTGCCATTCCGAAGGCCCGTTCGATGGGCTGACCTGCACGGCAGTGACCTTGTATTCGGGACAGTTCGTCGCCCAGTCCGAGAAATCGGTGGTGACCACATTGGCTTGCGTCTCGGGGTGGTGGAAGGTGGTATAGACGACGCCCGCCGCCACCCGCTCTGTCAGTGTCGCGCGCAATGTCGTCTCGCCCGCGCGCGAGGCCAGCCGCACCCAATCGCCCTCCTTGACGCCGCGTTGTTCGGCATCATGTGGATGAATCTCCAGGATATCCTCGGAATGCCAGGCGGAATTTTCGGTGCGCCTCGTCTGCGCGCCGACATTATATTGCGACAGGATCCGACCCGTGGTCAGTAACAGCGGAAAGCGCGGGCCGGTGCGTTCATCGGTGACGATATATTCTGTCACCATGAAATGCCCCTTGCCCGACATGAAGCCATCGACATGCATCATCGGCGTGCCCTCGGGCGCCGCCTCGTTGCAGGGCCACTGAACCGAGCCCTTTTCTTCGAGCAGTTCGAAGCTGACACCGGCGAAGCTGGGCGTGGTCGCAGCGATCTCGTCCATGATCTGGCTGGGGTGGGTATAGTGCCAGCCCGCCCCCATCGCGTTGGCCAACATCTGCGTCACCTCCCAATCCTCGTGGCCGTTCTTCGGTGCCATCACCTTGCGGACGGGATTGATGCGCCGTTCTGCATTGGTGAAGGTGCCATCCTTTTCCAGGAAGGTAGAGCCCGGCAGGAAGACATGGGCGTAATTGGCCGTCTCGTTCAGGAACAGGTCATGGACGATCACGCATTCCATCGCCGCCAGCCCCGCCGCGACGTGATGGGTGTCCGGATCGGATTGCAGGATATCCTCGCCCTGACAATAAAGCCCCTTGAACGTTCCATCCACGGCGGCATCCAGCATGTTGGGAATGCGCAGACCCGGCTCCGGATCGATCTCGACGCCCCATGCCTGCTCGAAAATCTCGCGGACATCGGGCAGCTTGACATGGCGATAGCCCGGCAGTTCATGCGGGAAAGACCCCATGTCGCAAGAGCCCTGCACGTTGTTCTGGCCCCGCAGCGGGTTCACGCCCACGCCTTCGCGCCCGACATTGCCGGTCAGCATGGCCAGGTTGGCGATGCCCATGACCGTGGTCGAGCCCTGACTGTGTTCAGTCACACCGAGGCCGTAATAGATAGCACCATTGCCTCCCGTCGCGTAAAGCCGCGCCGCCGCACGCAGATCGGCGGCGGGAACGCCGGTCAGCATCTCGATCGCTTCCGGCGCGTGGCGCGGGTCGCTGACAAATTCGGCATAATGCTGGAACTCGTCCCAATCGCAACGCTCGCGGATGAAATCCTCGTCATGCAGCCCCTCGGTCACGATCACATGCGCCATGGCGGTGACAATCGCGACATTGGTGCCCGGACGCAGCGGCAGGTGATGGCTCGCCTCGATATGGGTAGATCGCACCATGTCGATCCGGCGCGGGTCCACCACGATCACTTTCGCCCCCTGCCGCACGCGCTTTTTCATCCGCGAGGCAAAGACCGGATGCGCATCGGTCGGGTTCGCCCCGATGATCATGATCACATCCGATTGCATCACGCTGTCAAAATCCTGCGTGCCAGCAGAGGTGCCATAGGTCTTGCCCAAACCGTATCCGGTTGGCGAATGGCAGACACGGGCGCAGGTATCGGTGTTGTTGTTCATGAACACGGCGCGCGCCAGCTTCTGCACCAGGTATGTTTCCTCGTTGGTGCAGCGGCTCGAGGTGATCACGCCGACAGATTTGCGGCCGTATTTCTCTTGCAGCCCGCGCATCTTCGCGGCGGCAAATGCCAGCGCCTCGTCCCAATCGACCTCGCGCCACGGTTCCTCGATGGTCTCGCGGATCATCGGTTTCAGGATGCGGTCCTTGTGATGGGCATAGCCATAGGCGAAGCGGCCCTTGACGCAGCTATGGCCCCGGTTCGCCTTGCCGTGCTTATAGGGCACCATGCGCACCAGCTCGTCGCCATTCAGCTCTGCCTTGAAATTGCAGCCTACCCCGCAATAGGCGCAGGTGGTGACGACAGAGCGCTCGGGCGTGCCCAGCTCGATCACCGATTTCTCCTGCAGCGTGGCGGTCGGGCAGGCCTGGACGCAGGCACCGCAACTGACGCAATCCGAGGCCATGAAATCGTCGCCCGCAGCCCCGGCGCTGACCCGGCTGCCAAAGCCGCGCCCCTCGATGGTCAGTGCGAAAGTGCCCTGCACCTCTTCGCAGGCGCGCACGCAGCGCGAACAGACGATACATTTCGAGGGGTCATAGGTGAAATAGGGATTGCTCTCGTCCTTGGGGATATAGCTGGCATTCGGCCCGGCCCCGTCGCGCTGTGCAAAGTGATTGGCCAGCCCGCCATTCTCGGGCGCCTTGTAGCGCACATCGCGCAATCCCACGGCCCCGGCCATGTCTTGCAATTCGCAGTCGCCATTGGCCGCGCAGGTCAGACAGTCGAGCGGGTGATCGCTGATATACAGTTCCATCACGCCCTTGCGCATCCGGCGCAGTTTCTCGTTCTGGGTATGCACGACCATACCCTCGGCCACCGGCGTGGTGCAGGAGGCGGGCGTGCCGCGCCGCCCCTCGATCTCGACGACGCAAAGCCGGCACGAGCCGAAAGCCTCGACGCTGTCGGTGGCGCAAAGCTTGGGCACCTGAATCCCTGCCTCGGCGCAGGCGCGCATCACGGATGTGCCCTCGGGAACGGTAATCGGGAAACCATCGACGGTCAGCGAGACCGGAGCGCCGGTCCGGGCCGGGGTGCCCATGTCGCGGTCGTCACCGGGCGGAAATGCGGGAATGATGAAATCCTTCATTCGGCGGCCTCCTTATGGCAGGCAAAATCGTCGGGAAAATGGGTCAGTGCGGACATCACCGGCAGGGGCGTAAAGCCCCCGAGCGCGCAGAGGGAGCCGTCCTTCATGGTCTCGCAAAGATCGGTCAGTAGTTCCGTCGCGGCCATGTCGCCTTCGGCGATACGATCAAGCGTCTCGACTCCGCGTACGGCACCGATCCGGCAGGGCGTGCATTTGCCGCAGCTTTCGACGGCGCAGAACTCCATCGCGAAACGGGCCAGGCGCAGCATGTCGGCGCTGTCGTCGAACACCACCAGCCCGGCATGGCCGATCAGCCCGCCATTTTGGTCGAATTCTTCGTAACCCGTCGGCGTGTCGAACTTGTCGGCAGGCATGTAAGCGCCCAGAGGCCCGCCCACCTGCACCGCCTTGACCGGGCGACCGGATGCGGTGCCCCCGCCGATCTCGTTGACGATCTCGCCCAGGGTCACGCCGAACGCGGTTTCGAACAGCCCGCCATAGCGAACGTTTCCGGCAATCTGCAGGGTCACGGTCCCACGCGACCGACCGATACCGAGATCGGCATAATTCTGCGCGCCCTTCTCGAAGATCACCGGCACCGTAGCGAGGCTGATGACATTGTTCACCACGGTCGGCCTGCCGAGGAACCCCTCCAGCGCGGGAAGTGGTGGCTTGGCTCGGACCACACCGCGCTTGCCTTCGAGACTGTTGAGCAACGAGGTTTCCTCGCCGCAGACATAGGCACCGGCCCCTGTGCGGATTTCCATGTCGAACGCCTTGCCCGAGCCCAGCACATCCAGCCCCAGCACACCGTTCTGCCGGGCAATCCTGACGGCTTCGTTCATGACCCGGATCGCGTCGGGATATTCCGAGCGTAGGTAGACATAGCCCTTCGTGGCACCGACCCCGAGACCGGCAATCGCCATCCCCTCGATCAGGGTAAAGGGATCGCCCTCCATGATCATCCGGTCGGCGAATGTGCCGCTGTCGCCCTCATCGGCATTGCAGACAATGTATTTCTGGGGCGCATCGGCCTCCATCACCGTCTTCCACTTGATACCGGTGGGAAAGCCTGCCCCGCCACGGCCACGCAACCCGCTTTCGGTGACTTCCGTGATGATATCCGGTTGCGGCATTGCGGCGGCACGGCGCAGACCGGCCAACCCGCCATGGGCCCGGTAATCGTCCAGATCCAGCGGGTCGATCACGCCGCAACGGGCAAAGGTCAGCCGGGTCTGGCGGGCGAAGAAAGGAATTTCCTCGACCGGGCCGAGACTGTCCAGCTTGCCGTCCAGCAAAGCAGGCACATCCTCGGGCGTCACCGGGCCATAGCCGATCCGGCCCTGTCCCTGATCGATCTCGACCAGCGGCTCAAGCCAGATCATCCCGCGCGTGCCATTGCGGATGATCCAGGCCTCTATCCCGCGCGCCCTGGCCTCGGCTGCAATCGCATCGGCCACCTCGTCGGCACCAAGCGCCTTGGCGGCGCTGTCCATGGGAACATAGATCTTCATGCGCCCGCCTCGCTCAGCAGCTTGTCCATGCGGGCGTCGTCCACGCGACCGACAACCCGGTCATCCAGCATTGCGGCCGGGGCGCATGCGCAAAGACCGAGACAATAGACAGGCTCGATCGTCACGGCACCGTTTTGGGTCGTGTCGTGCCAGCCGATGCCCAGTTTGCTCAACGTGGATTCCGCCAGCGTATTGGAACCCATGGACTGGCAGGCCTCTGCCCGGCAGATCCTGAGCACATGCCGGCCGGCAGGTGCATCGCGGAAATCATGGTAAAAACTGATGACACCGTGGACCTCGGCACGCCCGAGATTCAACACATCGGCCAGGACCGGAACGGCAACCTGCGGCACATGTCCGTAGCTGTCCTGCAACGCGTGCAGCATCGGCAGAAGAGGCCCTTCCAGAGAGGCAAGCGGCGCAACAATGGCGCGGATATCCTCTTCGGTTGGCGCTGGCACATTTACTTGCATGGCTGGCCTTTCGAATTTGCCTATAATGCAAGAAAAGCGACTCATCCATGTGAAATCAATATCGATGTTTCGTTAATTGATAGAAATTATCTATTAAGACTGAGGAACTTGCCGAGACTTTCTTCAACGCTTCACGCAGCGCTGACCGGCAGATCATGGGTCTTTTCCCTCCTCAAAAAGACGATCATCGCCTGTTCAATGGCCGCCGCGACGGGCGGACATGTCCGGATAAAGTTGAAGGATGTGCTGGAAAACGAGCCCGACCGTCTGGCCTGCTCGAATGCCGAAAAACGGGCCCGGGCCCGTCAGATCATCGAGGGTCCGGGGCCAGAGATTGCAACCCCGTACGATGCCCGCGAGGCCTTGTTCTGAAAGGCGGCGGCCAAGTCGAATACCGATCCGGTCGCGGGACGATCCGGATAGTTTGCGGGTTACGCCGAACAGGATCTGCCTGCGTTTCTACAATGTGGATGCGGTGATTTGCCCGCATCCCTCACCGTAAAGCAACGCCTTGAAGATGGTCTCATGCATCGACGGCAAGGTTGGACCTTCGTCAAGCGATGCTGGACAAAACATCACAATCCTGCGCTCAACTCTTCCTGCGCCAGTTCCAGCAGCGTCAGGACATGGGGCAGGAAACTGCGCCAGACATCCATGCGGAACTCTGCCGGGCCGTCGCGCCACAGCACGATAGTGGCGCTGTCGAACAAGGTGCGGACGGCGCGGCCCTCGGCCAGCGCCTCGACATCGCGCGGGCAGCCGGTGGCCAGCAAGTCCAGCACCTGAGGCCCCGAGATATGCAGGGTGATCTCGCGGTCGCTGATCTCGCAAAGGCTGTGCGGCGCATCGTCGTAGACAGTGGCCGCCGCCCCGGTGAGCGCCCCGGCATCGTCAGGCGTAGTCACGATCAGCCATTCATCGGGGCCGAGGCACAGCGCCTCTCGCGTGCCGGTCCGGGCCCGATCGCCGATCTTCACGGGCAGATCGACGCCAAGCGCCTCTGCCAGC
Source organism: Paracoccus saliphilus (assembly GCF_028553805.1). NCBI lineage: Bacteria > Pseudomonadati > Pseudomonadota > Alphaproteobacteria > Rhodobacterales > Paracoccaceae > Paracoccus > Paracoccus saliphilus. The sequence goes on from NZ_CP067140.1 coordinate 2,982,797, forward strand.
ACCATCCGCCGGGCAGGCCGAATCCGCAGCGAAAACCGTGCAACGAGGGCCAGTTCCTCTATCTGTACCGAAGCGGCGTTGAAATCATGCTTTTGAGTGGTCATCTGCGTGCCTCCTTACACCTTCAGCCGTTCGCCTTCGGGGTCATAGAACTGGGTCGAAGTGATCCGCGCCCGGCGGGTGCCGTCGGGCATCGGGATATGCACCGTCTCGCCCATCCGCTGATGTCCACCTTCGATCAAAGCCATGGCGATGGGGTGGCCCAGAGCTACGGAATCATAGGACGAGGTCACGTGGCCGACCATCTTCATCGGCAGGGATTGGGCCGGATCCAGCACGATCTGCGCGCCTTCCTCAAGCCGGCTGCCGTCCTCGGTCAACAGCCCGACCAGTTGCTTGCGGTTCGGCGCGACGATATCGGGGCGCGACAGGGACCGTTTGCCGACAAAATCGGGCTTCTTCTTGCCAATCGCCCAGTTGAGCCCGGCATCGTTCGGCGTCACCGTACCGTCGGTGTCCTGCCCGACGATGATATAGCCCTTCTCGGCACGCAGCACATGCATGGTTTCGGTTCCGTAGGGGCAGATATCATGGGCCCGACCGGCCTCCATCAGCGCCTCCCACAGCTTCAGGCCGTGACGCGCGGGGACGTTGATCTCGAAGCCCAGCTCACCGGTGAAGCTGAGCCGGAACAGCCGCGCGGGAAGTCCCGCCACCCGGCATTCGGCCACCGACATATGCGGAAATGCGGCGTCCGACATGTCCTGCCCCTCGACCAGCGGCTCAAGCAGCTTGCGGGCGTTGGGACCGTTCAGCGCGACAGTCGCCCATTGCTCGGTGGTCGAGGTCAGCCAGACCTCCAGATCGGGCCATTCGGTCTGGAGATAGTCCTCCATCATGTTCAGCACCCGCGCCGCGCCACCTGTGGTGGTGGTGACATGGAACAGGTCATCCGACAACCGCCCGATCACCCCGTCATCGCGGATGAAACCGTCCTCGCCCAGCAGCAGCCCATAGCGGCAGCGTCCCGGTGCGAGCTTCGTCCACGGGTTGGTATACATGCGGTTCATGAACTCGACCGCGTCCGGCCCCGCGACCTCGATCTTGCCGAGGGTCGAGGCGTCAAAAATCCCCACCGAGGCGCGCGTGGCACGGCATTCGCGGGCGACGGCTTGATGTATATCCTCTCCCGCTTGCGGGAAGTACCAGGCGCGGCGCCACAGTGAAACCGGCTCGAACACCGCACCACTGGCCTCTGCCCAGGAATCGATGGGCGTCTTGCGGGTCAGTTCGAAGGTGGCACCCTTGTGATAGCCCGCGAAGGCGCCGAAACTGGTCGGTGTATAGGGTGGGCGGAAGGTCGTCAGCCCGACCTCCGGCTGGCGCTTGCCAAGCGCGTCCGAGGCGATGTTCAGACCATTGATATTGGACATCTTGCCCTGGTCGGTCGCCATGCCGTTGGTGGTGTAACGCTTGACATGCTCGATCGAGCGCATGCCTTCGCGCACCGCCAGCCGCAGGTCCTTGGCAGTCACGTCGTTCTGGTAATCGACGAAAGCGCGGGCCCGGCCCGGACTGCGATCGCTCGGCAGCTCCGTGTGGCTGACACCTTGACCGATGCGGTCCCGCTCGACGCGGAGTTCCACCTCGCCCCCGGTCCTGCCCAGCAAGGCAGCGACCTCGCGCCCCTTTTCCGCGCCGTCCTTCAGCGCGGCACCGATCCCCCACAGCCCGCGTCCCGCACCGGCGATGACGCAATCCTCGGGCGTTTCCGAAGGCAGGAAGGTGGTGCGCTCGTCATCCCAGGCAAGCTTACCCTTGGTATGCGAGAAGAGATGCAGCGAAGGCGTCCAGCCGCCCGACATCAAGACCGCGTCGCAAGGCAGTTTCTGCCCCGCGCCAACCTTGCCGTTCCGGACCGGACTCACCCGGAGCGCAGTGACGCGCAGCCGCCCCGAGCTTGCCGTGGCGGTATGGCCAGACAGCACGCGGATGCCGCGGGCACGGGCCTCGTTCAACAGGTCCTCGCGCGGGGTGGCTCGGGTATCGACGATGGCGCCGATTTGCGCGCCCGCATCCTGCAGATCGAAGGCAGCATACCAGGCGCTGTCATGGCTGGTCAGCACCACCGGGTTGCGGCCCACAAGCACGCCATAGCGGTTCAGATAGGTCTGCGCCGATCCGGCCAGCATCACCCCCGGCCGGTCATTGCCGTCGAAGACCAGCGGCTTTTCCAGCGCCCCTTGCGCCAGCACCACCTGACGGGCGCGGACACGCCACATCCGTTCGCGCGGAGCGCCTTCGGGCAGATGGTCCAGGTGATCGGTCAGCTTCTGGCAAAGGCCGATCATGTTCTGATGGTAATAGCCGATCGCTGTGGTCCGGGTCATGATCCGCACACCCTGCGCCTGTAGCGCGGCGAGCTCATCGGCCAGCCAGTCCCATGCGGGCTTGCCCGCGATCTCGGCCTGCGGTTCGCTGAGCAACGCGCCGCCGGCCTCGGCATTCTCATCGACCACGACCACGCGCAGCCCGTCCACGGCAGCCGCCCGCGCGGCAGCCAGCCCGGCGGGACCGGCACCGACGATCAGCACGTCGCAATGCAGGTAGCGCGAGGCATAACGGTCGGGATCCGCCTCTGACGGGCTGACGCCCAGCCCTGCCGCGCTGCGGATGAATGGTTCGTAGACCTTGTCCCAGAAGCTGCGGGGCCACATGAAGGTCTTGTAGTAGAAGCCTGCCGAGAACAGCATGTAGGCGCGGTCATTCACCGCCCCGATGTCGAATTTGAGGCTGGGGAACTTGTTCTGGCTGTTGGCCTCCAGCCCCGGCCAAATCTCCTGCATGGTGGCGCGGGTATTGGGCTCGGACCGACCTGAATCCCGGCGTGTGCCGATCAGCGCATTGGGTTCCTCGGACCCCGCCGCGACCGGACCGCGCGGGCGATGATACTTGAACGAGCGGCCCATCAGGTGGACGCCATTGGCCAAGAGCGCCGAGGCAACCGTGTCGCCACGCAGCCCGGTATAACTGCGGCCATCAAAGGTGAATTCGACTTGCGCGGAATGATCGACGCGGCCATGTCCTGCGATACGGTAACGGCTCATTCGGCGGCCTCCTTCGCGGTCAGATCGGGGCGAGGCTCACCCGCCTTGTAGGTCATCAGGAATCGGTCGCTGACCGTGTCGCGCACCGCATTGAAGAACCGTGCGCAGCCATGGATGTGCCGCCAGCGTTCGTAATGCGGCCCGCGCGCATTGGTGCGGATGAACAGGTAGTCGCGCCACTCCTCGTCCGACAGCGCCGACGGATCGGCGGGGCGGTCGATATGCGCCTCTCCCGCATAGGCGAATTCGGCCTCGGGCAGGGTTTCCTCGCAATAGGGGCAATGGATCAGCAGCATGGGATGCTCCGTTAATGCGCGACAGCGGCGGCGGCGGCCTCGTCGATCAGCCGGCCGGTGGTGAAACGTTCAAGCGTGAAGGGGGCATTGATCCGGTGCGGCTCGTCCCGCGCCACGGTATGGGCCAGCATATGCGCGGCCCCCGGCGTGGCCTTGAAGCCGCCCGTACCCCAACCGCAATTGACATAAAGCCCCTTGACCGGCGTCTTGCCGAGGATCGCCGAACGGTCCGGCGTCACATCGACGATCCCGCCCCATTTGCGCAACATCCGCATCCGGGCGAAGATCGGGAAGACCTCGCAGATCGCGGCCACGGTATGCTCGATCAGCGGCAGGCCACCGCGCTGCGAATAGCTAGTATACTGATCGGTGCCCGAGCCGATCACCAGCTCGCCCTTGTCGGACTGGCTGATATAGGCATGGACGGTGTTCGACATCACCACGCAGGGAAAGACCGGCTTCACCGGCTCGCTGACAAGCGCTTGCAGCGGATAGCTTTCCAGCGGCATCCGCACACCGGCACTGTCCATCAGCACGCTGGTATGACCGGCGGCGGCGACGGCGACCTTTTTCGCCCGGATGAACCCCTTCGCGGTGTCCACGCCCTCGACCGCCCCGTCAGCGCCCCGGCGGATCGCGATGACCGGGCAGTTCTGGATGATATCCACCCCGCGCGCAGCCGCCGCCCGCGCATAGCCCCATGCCACCGCGTCATGCCTTGCCGTGCCCGCGCGCATCTGCAGGGCGGCACCCATGACCGGGTAGCGGGCATCCTTCGAGATGTTCAACGGCGGGCAGAAGGCCTTGGCCTCTTCCGGAGTCAGCCAGCGATTGTCGACTCCGTTCAGCCGGTTGGCATGGATGTGGCGTTGGAAGGACTGCACGTCATGGACATTATGCGCCAGCATCATCACGCCGCGCTTGGAATACATGACGTTGTAGTTCAATTCCTGGCTGAGATTGTCCCATAGGTCGAGCGCGTGATCGAACAGCCGTGCGCTTTCGTCATAAAGATAGTTCGAGCGGATGATCGTGGTGTTCCGCCCGGTATTGCCACCGCCCAGCCAGCCCTTGTCGATCACCGCGACATTGGTGATGCCGTGCTCTTTCGCCAGGTAATAGGCAGCCCCCAGCCCATGCCCGCCGGCGCCCACGATCACCACGTCATATTCTGCCTTTGGCTGGCTGTCAGGCCATTGCTCGTCCCAGCTCTTGTGCCCCGTCAGGGCGTTCTTCAGAAGGGAGAAGGCGTTAAATTGCGTCATCATGCATCTCGCCGGTTGTAGGGAGGACTGGACCGCAAACTACGAATCTGCAAAGCATGAAGGAGGGATAATCGCGCCAACTGAATTGTAGGTTCACGCCATGACCGTTACCGCCCCCCTTCCCCGCAAGCGTCTGCGCGTGGCGTTCCTGCTGGCCGACCAGTTCACCCTGTCGGCCTTTGCGAATTTCGTCGATGTGCTACGGCTGGCCGCGGACGAGGCCGACAAGTCGCGACCGATCCTGTGCGACTGGACGGTGCTGTCGGACAGCATGGACGCGATCCGCTCAAGCTGTGGGGTGCGCGTCCAGCCCGATACACGCCTGCGCCATGCCGGTGCCTTCGACTACCTGGTGGTGGTCGGCGGCCTGATCAGCGACCGCTCGGTGCTCAGCAATGAAATGCTGGGCTTCATCCGAGGTGCCGCAGAAAGCGGCATACCCGTGGTCGGCCTCTGCACCGGGGTCTTCATCCTTCAGCGCGCCGGGCTCCTGAAGGGATATCGATGCTGCGTCAGCTGGTTTCACCACCAGGATTTCCTCGACCGGTTCGATAGCGAGATGCCGGTCTCGGACCAGATTTTCGTCGTCGACCGTGACCGGCTGACCTGTTCGGGTGGACATGGCGCCGCCCATCTGGCGGCATTCCTGGTGCAACGGCATATCGGACAATCGGCCGCGATCAAGAGCCTCAACATCATGATGATCGAGGACGCGCTGAGCGGCGAACGCGCCCAGCCCGGCCAGCTTCTGGAGCGCAAGGCGAATGACGAACTGGTCAAACGCGCCGTGCTGCGGATGCAGCAGAATATCGAGATGCCGAAATCGATCCAGGAACTGGCGCGAGAACTGGGCGTGGCCCGCCGCACATTGGAACGGCGTTTCCTTGCGGATCTGAAGAAATCGCCGCTGAAGATCTACTTGGACTTGCGCATCGAGAGGGCGCTGCAGCGGTTGCGCCACTCCGACAGCCCGATCACCGAGATCGCCCTGGCCTGCGGTTTCTGCGACGCCCCGCATTTCGCCCGCATGCTCAAGGCCGAACGCGGCGTGACACCCGCCGAATATCGCAAGGCGCAGGCCAGCCATCACGAGGATCAGCCGGCCGTCGGGGTTCTGATCCCGCAGCAGGACGGCGCTGCGCTCACCGACAAGGAAGATACTCCCTTTGAAACCTGAATGTTATCCGTGATGCCTGCCAAAGGCACCTGCCGACCATAAACCTCGGCCGATATCTGATCTTCTCGGATGACAGGAGACCGCGTTAGTCGCTGGACGGGCAAACGCCCGATCCGGCATATCTCAACGCATACCTGCCCGTCACGGCGTGGCGGAGGCAACATTGGTCAATCTGTCGGCTCCATCGGGCTCGGGGCGCGATGGGAATGGCTCAAAGCAAGCTTCGCGCGTGTCATCGGAATGATCATCCCGGTCCGCTTCTTCGCCGGCCCCACCCATGGCGGCAATGCGGAGTCGCGCCGTGGTATCCGAATATGTGGCGAGCAGACGGAATGCACCGTTCCATGCCCACTGGGTTGGACGTCTACCCATCTGTGCCACCTTGCCACAGGTTAATCCCGTCCTCCAATTAGCTGCGCGTGTCGCGCACGATCCGGTTTATCCGACCCCCATTCCTCCATCGCTGCTCAAGGCGCTACCTGTCGCGAATGTCAGGTCAGGTGATGCCATTGCAACGATAAAGGCCGCGATCTCTTCGGGGCGGGCCATGCGCTTCATTCCGTGTACGTTGGATTCCGCCCATCGAGAGGAGCCCACCTGCCAAACGGCATCCGGCACATCCTCCATGCCAGCCACGCGCCTCACCAAGGCAGTGTCGGTGGTGCCCGGATTGATCGCGTTTATCCGGATGCCCTTGTCCGCATAGTCCAGCGCGGCCGAATGAACCATTCCAATGAGTCCGGCTTTCGACGCGACATAGGCGCTTTGAGCCGGGCCGGCGACATTGGCAGCCGAGGAAGCAACGACGAGTATCACGCCCCCGCCCGAGTTCAGCATTACCGGGATCGAATGTTTCAAGGTGAAAAAGCCGCCATGCAGGTTGGTGTCGATCACATCCTGCCATTCCGGGGTCGCATAGTCATGCAGCGGCTTCTGGATCGTGATCCCGGCATTTGCGATGACGATATCGAGCCCGCCCAATGCCTGACGCGCCTGATCGAGAAACCTGGCCACGTCCTCCTCGCGCCGCACATCCGCCTGAATGTATTTTGCCTGCCCGCCCGCAGAGGTAATGGATTCCTGAACCTCTGCGCCAAGCTCGGCCCGCCTTCCGCAGAAGGCGACCGTCGCGCCCTGAGCGGCAAAGAGTTCGACCGCGGCCCGGCCAATACCCGAGGTTCCGCCCGTGACAAGAACGGCCTTTCCGGCGAAACGATCATCCGCTTGCAGCGCGATCGGGGCAGGCGCGCGTGATCCGGCACCGACGGCCACACCGGCCACGGCACCGACCGCAAGGCCGCCAGCCGCCCCCAACATGGCCCGCCGCCCCGGATTGACGGGTTTGCGTGTATCGGTCATTCCACACCCCTTATATTGACAGTGAACATATGTTTTATCGCTCGCTTAATGTTCGCTGTCAATATAAAAGGCCGGAACCGCTGACCGAGAACGGAGGAACGCGCATGGCAACAGCAAAGAGGCGTCCCGGCGAAAAGCATGGCGATCTGAAGGTGGCGTTGCTGCTGGCCGCCGAAAAACAACTGGAGCGGGATGGCCCGGAAAAACTGTCCCTGCGCGCTGTCGCGCGGTTGGCCGGTGTTTCCCAGACAGCGCCCTATAACCATTTCTCAAACCGCGAAGGATTGCTTGCGGCGCTTGCTGCGCAGGGCTTCGAGCAACTCGCGGCAGGTCAGGCTGCTGCCGCACAAGCCAATGACGATCCTCGGATCGCCCTTGAACGGCTTGGATACGAATATATTCGCTTTGCTTGCGAACGCCCCAAGCTCTATCGCCTCATGTTCGGTGCCGGCATCGGCGGTGAAGGCTGGCACGACGATAATCTCGTCGCGGAACCGAAATCCAGGAGCTTTGCGCCGCTTGGCAAGGTCATCCACCGATTGTTGCCGGAACCGGTTTCCTCCGAGCAGGTCGAGAATGGGGCCATGGTTTGCTGGGCATTCGTACATGGCCTTTCGATGATGCTGATCGACGGGACGCTTGCTGACCGGGTTAAATCCGATAACGCGATCGCAGAGCTCTCGCGTCAATCGATAGCAGTCATCCTGGATGGTTTGACATGAGGTGCGGTTCCGCAAAGAGAGGACAAATTCGTCCCGTATCGCCGTGATGCGAGCAAATCAGAATACTGCGCCCTAGACGAATGACATGGTGTGATCGCGGCGGTCGCTCTCCCCGGGCGAACGAGGTCTGATAGGATCAGCCTCACCAATTAAAGCCGTGAGGAGAACGACCATGAGCAACTATGTTGGTCTCGACGTTTCGTTGAAAGAGGTCTCGGTCTGCGTTGTGGATGCGCAGGGATCGGTTGTGAAACGCGCGACCCTGCCGACGGACCCGGATGTCATCGCCGACCATCTTTCCCGGGAAGTTCCTGATGCGGAACGTGTCGTGCATGAAAGCGGGATACTCGCCACTTGGCTGACGCGTGAGCTTGAGAAGCGCGGTGTCCCGATCATCTGCATCGACGCTCGCATGGCGCACAAGGCTCTGTCTGCGCGCCTCAACAAGTCGGACAAGGCGGACGCGGAGGGTCTGGCGCAGCTGTCTCGGACCGGCTGGTTCACGAAAGTCCATGTTCGCAGCGAAGCCTCCGACCGAGTGCGGGCGCTGGTGGGGGCGCGAGAACGACTGATCCGCATGCGCAAGGATCTCGAAGCCCATATCCGCGGTGTCCTCAAAACCTTCGGCATCCGCATGGGAGCTGTTCCCAGTGCCCATCATCGCCAAGGATTCCGAGACCAGCTTGCCGAGGCTGGAGCCTGCGATCCGATGCTGGGGCTTGTGGCACAGACCATGATACCCATCCACAAGACACTTTGCGCCTCGGCGGAAGCCCTGGCCGATGAACTGATGCATGTTGCCAAGCAGAATACGTTGGCACGTCGCCTCATGACAGTGCCGGGCGTCGGCCCCCTCGTGGCGCTCAACTTCATCGCGACATTGGACGATGCGAGCAGGTTCCGTCGATCGAGCGATGTCGGCGCGTTTCTGGGATTGACGCCACGACGATACCAATCGGGCGAGATCGACAGATCAGGCCGTATCTCCAAATGCGGAGATGCCGAGATGCGACGTCTGCTTGTATCCGCTGCCGCGTCCTTGATGACACAGGTCAGACGGTTCTCACCTCTCAAGTCCTGGGCGATCCGGCTCAGCGCGCGCAAAGGCTTCAAGAAGGCCGCCGTCGCAACGGCACGCAAGATCGCCGTGATCCTCCATGCCATCTGGCGTGATGGAACCGAGTTCAACTGGAAAGGGGAGCCCGCAACCTGACAAACAGAATACCCGCCTGAGGACAGGGCGGGTTCGGCGTCCTCCGGGACGGTGGCAGATCGATCTCGCGTGAAGCGGTCGAGGTGACGCCAACCGCATCAACCTCGTGAATGACATTCCAGACGATCAGCCCCGGACGCCATCATGAAGCGGCACTGCCTGACTTCGGAGAGAACCAAGACCCCGGCGGACAACAGAACCATGCCCTTGACATCACCGCGATCAGAGAACCGGTTCGGAGACCCTCCTTTGCGGCGATGCTTCCGCGGCAAGTGACCGGTATAGGGCGTCCACGCCATTGAGCATATCCTAGCGCTCCCGCGCAGGCGATCTCTCCGTTCTGGCGCCCGATTGGGCATTCCGGTCGATAAGAATGTCTCGATAGGTTGCGAAATTTCGTAAGATGGCCGAAGAAGCCGGAGGATATAGCCAAACGGCGCGAAGCACGCATGGTTCTCGACACGAATGGCAAGGACAGGGGATAGTTCTGATGCAATTGACTGTATATCTGGCTGGCGAAATTCACACCGATTGGCGGGAAAACATCATCGCGGCCTGTGAAGGCCTGGCAATCGAATGGCACAGTCCCGTAACCGACCACGCCGCCTCGGATGATTGCGGAGTCGATATTTTCGGTGCCGAAGACAGCAAGTTCTGGCACGACCGCAAGGGCGCATCGCTGAATGCCGTGCGAACCCGTACCGCAATCGCGCGCAGCGACGTGATCGTGGTGTGTTTCGGCGAAAAATACAAGCAGTGGAACGCGGCGTTCGATGCTGGCTATGCGTCGGCTCTCGGCAAGCCGCTGATCGTGTTGCAGCCTCCCGAACATGATCATGCGTTGAAGGAAATCGATGCGGCGGCAAATGCCGTGGCGCGCAGCCCCTCCGAGGTTGCCCGCGCCCTGAAATATGTGGCTGCCGGAAAGCTCTGAAAAGGCGGGGGTCCGCAACCCGACGTCGCCAAGAATGATCAGGCCGGTGTTCTCCGCCTCGGGTCCTTGGGCTTCACGGCGCCGAAGGAAGGACGCCGTCGTAAAGTTCGCAAGAATTTTTTCGCGCGCGGATAGCGAGTTTGCGCGCCTTGCGCCCGGGCACCAGAAACCGTGCCGGAGCCGTGCTCTCATCTTCGCTCATATGCCGTAATTCGGGAAAAATCGCGAAGATCTCTTCGATCTGTTCCCGGGGAATCGATTTCAGGGCCATTTTTCCCGTATACATGGATTCGGTTTCAGCACCGTTCGATCGGACGATCTGGTGACGGTCGAATAATATGTGAAAATATTCAACGCCCTGCAAATCATCGGCCACGTCGATGCCGTCGATTTCCGTAAGATGCTTTGCCGCAATAAGAACCTCTGGCTCGCCGAACATGCGCATGGCTATTTTATTCCGAACCAAGACGCGATGCTGGGGAGAAACGATGAGATCACGAAATGGCGTATCGCCCCCCAGACTTTCCTTTTTTATCCGGATCGGACGCAGATTCGGCGCGGCATCCAAATCGGCCTCTGTGAAATGCCTGGTACCGATCCAGCGAACCGGTTGCATTCCACTATCACGGGTATGCACTAAATCGCCAATCGAAAGCGCTTCGATTGGGTGTTCACTGTCGCAGGTGGAAATCAGCGTTCCACGGGTGAAGCAGGTCGCGAAGGGCTGGTCATCGTACTCAGTTCCGTAAATATTTCCTATGGTCTCGAAACCTATATCCACGACTTCCAGGCTGGCTATCGGGCGCGACGCGATATCGAATTCATATCCGAATATATCCTCACTGTTATGATCATATGATAGCAGGAATGTATCGCCTGCCTGAGTTTGCAAGAAACGCGCCGTTCCAGATACGGGGTTCTCGGGATCGTCTGCGAATGTGACCGCTAGTTCGATAGCCGCGAATGAATCAATATATTGAGCTTCGCCACCGGACCATGTGATCGTAGCACTGTCATCGAAATATGAAATCTCCCAATCCTTGTTCGCATAGGGGCCGCCCGGCGTATAAGTACTGTCTTCATATACAAGATCACGAATTTCATCGATGTTGGAATCGATCGTCGCGGTTTCGGCCTGTTTCCAAAGGGTGTCGCCGAATTCCGCGCTGGAATCATAGCCGATAAAAGAATTGATATTCTCCAAGGGATTTGGGCGGGACGTAGAGGAATCCGTGTCCCAATCCTCGATACCGACATTTCCCAGGTAAATTACGTGAATATTGTATATGGTCATTTTCGACCCTTCCCGGTTACTCGTTACCCAACATTCTTTAAATGACTCACCGATCAACGGCATGATCGCCTAATATTTTCCGCCGATCAAGTATGTTGTACCCCAAACATTATCCGCGTTCACCGAAACGCTCGAATGTTGGCAGATTGGGCAGCGAATTCGCTTTACCCTCATCCTGCATACATGTTTTTCAGCTTGGCGGATACAACTGTCTTGCCATTTTAGTTCGACCTCAGTTGGAATCGAGGTCATGCAGATGGGAAAGGCGCTACAGTAAAATTTCGTGGTAAATGGATCTGTTGGCCTTTTCCTGATGGAAGCGAACACACCAAAACTTCGGAGAATGACCTTCTCCGGAGCTCGCTTTTCACCGTTTTCATCGACAATGCAGGCCTGAGTGTTTCCATGGACAGGTCCAACCCGGCATAGTGCTTCATGGCTGCTTCCTTCTTCAGAATCGGACAACCAGAAATGCGTGCCTCTGGCCAGGCCCGAAGAGAGCCAACCGGGCGGCCAGTCAAGCCGAAACCCGCTTGCAGTGCCGCTATTGGAATGGGGTTCCGTCACCCGCGCGAAAAGCCCCGCGCATCCGGCCCTGCCCAAGCTTGACGCCCGTCATGCCATGTTCCATGTTTGCGATCACGGATTGTCCGGGGATCATCGAAACGGTGAGCTTCATACCCGGACATCCTGTCTTGTCAGCCGGAGATCAGCGAAGGACATGGCATATTGACGGGTTTCGGAACTGGTGCCGGAAAGGCCTATACGAGGTTTCAGACCATCTACGAAACCCTGCGCGAGCGTATCTGCCTGCTGGATTTCGCCCCCGGGCATCGTCTGCGCGAAGATGATCTGGCCGAGGAGTTCCAGGTCTCGCGCACGCCGATGCGGCGGGTCATCGCAAGACTGGAAAGCGAAGGACTCGTGCAGTCGATCCAAAGCGTCGGGACATTCGTCACCGAGATCGATCTGGACACGCTGCGCCAGATCTATGAATTGCGGGCCGAACTGGCGATTCTCATGGGGCAGGATGTCGACCCGGCGATACGGGCCGAGGTGCATGACGAGATCGCCCGGATCCTGACCATAACCGAACGGCAAAACACCTGCATCGGCACAAGGGACTTCGCGCGACTGAACCGCGACGCCTTTCAGGCGCTTTTGCGGCTGAACCGCAACGAGGTGATGAACAATATCGCCGAAGCGCTTTACAACCAGTCGGCCCGTGTCTGGATTCACTCGATCCCCGAGATCGGGCTGGCTCGCGAGGTGGAGCTGTTCCGGCAGGAGATCAGCGAGGTACAGCGGGCACTGGAACATGGCGATATCCGTTCCGTCAGCCTGGTGCGCGCCGCCCATATCCGGCAAAGCTGGCAACGTATCGTGGCGCTCAACCGCGAGGCTCATGGGCCCGGTGACTGAGCGGCTCGAAAGTTGGCTTGCGACAGGAACCTGATGAGACTGCATCTGAACACACCATCCCTCGAATCCCGCCCGTTATCGCTGAAGGCGGGGCGCGCCACTCGTTCGAGAGAACAGCCGACGACGGGGGTGACCCCCCCGGCATCGCCATTTGATCCCGATGCATTCTAAAGGATATTGTCCAACACCATTCCGAAGGTGACACGGCCGACCCGGACCAGGTCGGCGACGGGCACGAATTCATCCGGCTGGTGACAGCGGCGGAAATCCCCGGCGCCGTAATTGACGGTCGGGATACCGGCATCAGCGACGAAATTCCGCATGTCGCAGCCATAGGGCGGCCCCCAGATGCGAGCCTCCTGCCCGGTGATCTCGCGGATATTGCGCTGCAGCCCGGTCACGACGGAAGAGTCCAGCGGCGTCTCGGTCGCCTCGTTGAGATCGACAAAGGCAATATCGGCACCGATACTCGGCTCATCCGCAAGGAGCCCGTCCAGCATCTCCTGCAGGTCCTGCCGCACCTGGTCCACGCTTTCATGCGGCAACATGCGCCGGTCGATGATCATCTCGGCGTTGCGGGCGGTGCTGTTATGCGTCTCGCCCGCCCGCATTCGCGTGATCCGGCAACCGGGGCTGGCCAGCAGGTGGTGGCGCTGCTGCGAGACGCGCTGGTGATAGGCCTCAATCTTCCCGGCAAAACGCCACAGCACCCGCATCAAGTCGGGGGCGGCGGCATCGGTCAGACCACAATGACAGACCGGGCCGGTCAGCGTCACCCTGTGCCAGCAGGCACCCCGCGTGCCTGGGCCGATCTGCCCGTCGGTGGGCTCCATGACGATCGCACGGTCGCCGGTATAGCCAAGCTGCAACAGTGTTTTGGTGCCGGGCTCATCGGTTTCCTCGCCGATCACGAATTGCGTCATCAGCGTGCCACTCGTCTCGATATCGGCGTCTTTCAGCGCCTTCAGGATCGCCATCGCATTGGCCAGCGATCCCTTCATGTCACAACTACCCAACCCGTAAAGCCGCCCGTCCTCGATCACCGCCTCATGCGGTGGATGCCGCCACAGTGCCGGATCGGCGGGTACGGTGTCCATATGTCCGTTCAACATGAACACTGGGCCATTGCCGCGCCCTCGATGCCAGGCCACGACCTGTGGCCGGTCGGCAAAGGGTTTGTGGACCAGTTCGACCTCTACACCCCAATCGCGCAGCGTATCATGGATGAAACGGGCACAGGCGGCCTCGTCCCCCGGCGGGTTCTCGGACGGGATTTCGACCAGCCTTGATGTCAGCTCGACGATCAGGTCCTCGTCCAGCATATCGATAAGATCGGTTTTCGAAGTCATGCGATGTCCTCCTCGGGCATATGGTTGGCGAGATGCTCGAAGCCCGCGCGCGCGAATGAGCGTGGCACAAACAGCCATGCCACCGAGTCGGAGGGGCGGGCGGCAATAACCGGTATCTCGTCGAGCCCGGTTCGCAAAACTCCACCCACCTTCAGGGGCAGTGGCAGAACATGGCGCAGGGCGGCAGTGAGCCCATCGCCATGGATTTCGATCTCTGTCCAGTAATCGCCGATATCCACGGGTTTAGCACCATTGAATTCCGGCGGATCGTCGAGACAGGGATGGGTCTCGGGCCCAAGGACCAGCAGCCTGTGCCGGTCGGGGCGCAACAGGATCAGGCCTTCCGCATCGTGCATCCGGCCGATTTCGGGCAGGGATTTCAGCCCATGCGCCTCGAGGTGGCGCGCCACAGCCGCAAGGCGATCACCCGACAGAGGATATTGTCGCTTGGCGCGATGGGGCAAGGTCGAGACCCGGATGCCGTTCCGCTCGACCGGTATCGTAACGAGGGAGGGATGTCGTTTCATGGGGTACTCATGTCCTCAATCGGCTGCCTTCGGGATCGATGAAATGCGGGGAAACGCAGCGCAGGGTCATGTCGACCGAACGCAGGTGATCGACGGCGCGGACCTGTTCGGGAAGCTGACCGGTCTCAGCCCTGACGAAAGCCAGGGCGATATGGCGCTGCAGATGCGGGGAATAGGCGGCCGAGGAAATCCAGCCAAGGTCGTTCTCCACCAATGGCTCGGCATCTCCGGCAAAAAGATGCGCCCCGGCAGAAATGGGTTGTGCCGCATTCTCGGCGACCAGCCCGGTCAGGCGGCAGTGATCCAGCCCGTCCACGGCGGTTTTCCCGGCCAGAGACGCGCCGATATAATCCTTGTCGCGGGCCAGCATCCCGCCAAGCCCCAGCATCTCTGCCGATGTCTGCCCGATCAGCTCGCCGCCCGAAGGATGCCCCTTCTCGATCCGCATCACGTCCAGCGCCTCGGTTCCGTAAGCACCGCCGCCATGCTTTTCGCATTGTTCCAGCAGGATCTTCCACAGCGCCGACCCGTATCCGGCAGGCACGGCGATCTCATAGGCCAACTCGCCCGAGAAGGAGATGCGGAACAGCCGTGCCGCGGTTCCGTCCCGCAGGGTCAGCCCGGCGCAGGCCATGAAGGGAAAGGCGTCATTGTCGATTTGACAGCCCGGCTCGACGACCTGGCGAATGACCTCACGCGATTGCGGTCCGGCGACCGAGAACTGCGCCCATTGATCGGTGACCGGGGTCAGTACCACATCCCATTCGGGATGCAGGCATTGATGGCAGAATTCCAGGTGGCGATAGACGGCCCCAGCATTGGCCGTCGTGGTCGTGACTAGGAAATGTGTCGGCCCAAGCCGGGCGCAGGTGCCGTCATCCATGACCATCCCGTCCTCGCGCAGCATCAGCCCGTAGCGGGTCTTGCCAATGGCCAGCTTGCCGAACTTGTTGGCATAGACGAAATCGATCAGCGCATGGGCATCCCGCCCCTGGATGTCGATTTTGCCAAGCGTGCTGACATCGCAGATTCCCACGGCCCTGCGGACCATCAGCACCTCGCGATCGACACTGTCGCGCCATCCGGCCTCGCCCGGCAATGCAAACCATTCGGGGCGTAGCCATAGCCCGCTCTCGACGAACGAGGCCCCGCTCCGTACCGCCTCGTCATGGCTGGGAATGCGGCGAACGGGCCGGAAATCCATGCCGCGATGCGTTCCGCCCAGAAGCCCGATGGGAACCGGCACAGCCGGGGGACGGCTGCGGGTGCTGGCAGGTCCTGCGTCACCATCGCGCCCGATCAGCGCGTCGAGGCCGCCCAGCCCCCCGGATTTGCCTTGGTCGGGGGCCATGCCAAAGGTGGTGTAGCGCTTCAGATGTTCGGGATGGTCGAAGCCCTCGACCCTGGCTTGCGTCAGGTCCTTGTCAGTGACATCGTTCTGTAGATCGACGAAGGCGCGCCCCTTGCCGGGGAAATGGCGCGGTCCCGGTCCAATGCCGCATTCGGGGATATGCACGGCCCGGATCCCAGGCTGCTTCAGCACCATGTACCTGACCAGCTGCTCGGCATGCGGGATCGCGGCCTTGCCGTTCCGGATGCCCGCCGCCCCTCCGACCAGGCCCAGATAGTCGTCCTGTCCGCCACGATGCGAGGCAAGCCGCGCATTCGGCACCCATCCCCCCGAGACGGCCAGCGCATCGCAATCCAGCCTGGTCCCGTCGCCAAGCGTGATCTGCGAGATTCCAAGCCGCCCCCGGGTTCCGGCAACGTAATGCCCGGTCCGCGCAATGCCCCGCAACGCCTCCGGCGGAGAGATGCTCTGCCTCGGATCGATGACCGCGACCAGGTTGACGCCGCGCTGTTGAAGGGACAGGGCGACCGACCAGCCGCTGTCATTATTGGTGAAGACGGCAACATGCCTGCCGATGGCGACATCATGGCGCAGAGCGTAGCGCTCGGCAGCGCTGGCCAGCATGATGCCCGGACGGTCATTGCCGGGAAAGACCAGCGATTGCTCATAGGCGCCTGTCGCCAGGATCGCGTGAAGGGGATGGATATGCCAGAGCGTTTCACGATGGCGATCAGGAACGGAGGCCGGATCTCCCCATGTCCGGGCGGCGAAGACCGGGCCGTCATAATGGCCGAAAACACATGTGCGCCGCATGATCGTGACATTCGGTAGAGCCTCCAGCCCGGCGGCGGCCGGGCCGAGGGTGAAGTCCTGCTCGGCGATAACGACCTCCAGACCAGCCTCGGCGGCGATCCGGGCAGCGGCCGCCCCGGCCTCGCCCGCGCCGACCACCAGCAGATCGCAATCGCGCCAGGCCGTACGGTAACGATGGCCGTCCGCCGCGCCCGACAGCGAACCCAGCCCCGCCGCCCGCCGGATCACCGGCTCATAGACCCGTTCCCAGAAGGCGCGTGGCCACATGAAGGTCTTGTAATAGAACCCCGCCCCGAGCAGCGGCGAAAGGGTGTCGTTGATCGCCAGCAGATCAAAGCGCAGCGAGCCCAAGCGGTTCTGCGAACCCGTCACCATGCCGTCATGCAGTTCCAGCGTCGCGGCATTGGTATTGGGCGTCCGGAATTCCCCTTCGCCGATGGTCACCAGCGCGTTCGGTTCGCTTTCACCCGCGGTAAAGATGCCGCGCGGGCGGTGATACTTGAAGGACCGACCGACCAGGAGCCGGCCATTGGCCAGCAGGGCCGAGGCCAGCGTGTCTCCCCTGCGCCCCTTCAGGATTCTCCCGTCGAAGCTGAAGGACAGATCGCCCGTTTCGCCGCCAAGCCGATATGCGCTCATCACGCCCTCCTCCCGGCTGGTCGCGCATCCGCATATTCGACCGCGAGGATCTCATGCGTGCATGTGTCGCGGGTGACGATCAGCCATGACTGATCGCCATATTCATGGAACCACAGCTCGCGATGCGCCCCCGCCGGGTTGTCGCGCAAATAGAGATAATCGCAGAAATTCCCGTGATCCGCCGAGGTCTGTGGCCGCTCGCACAGGCAGGCATCCCCCAGATAGGTGAATTCCTCGATATCACGCAGACCGAGATCGGGATGGGGAATGCGCATTTCAAATCTCCCGGATGATGACGGGTTCAGGCTTGGGCATGACGCGCCCTTTCTTCTTCATGCAAGTATCCCGGGGGTCCGGGGGCAGCGCCCCCGGCCATCGCGGGACGCGGATCATCACGATTTCCATGTCATCACCACGGGCTCTAATGCAGGTTCGGCCAGGGCCCCGCCCCGGCCTCGTCGATCAAGTGGCCGCGATGGAAGCGGTCCAGCCGGAAGGCGGCGATCTCGGGTCGGGGCTCGCCACTGACGATCAGCCGGGCAAAACAATCCCCGGCGCCGGGGATCGACTTGAACCCGCCATAGCACCAGCCGCCATTGAGAAACATGCCCTCGACCGGCAACCGGTCGATGATCGGAGAGCCGTCCATGGTCATGTCCATGATCCCGCCCCATGAGCGCAGCAGCCGCGCCCGACCGATGGCCGGCATCAGCGCCATCGCGCCCGCGCAGACATGCCGGACCATGGGCAGGTTGCCGCGCTGCGCATAGGAATTATAGCCATCCAGATCGCCGCCAAAGACCAGCCCGCCCTTGTCCGACTGGCTGATATAGAAATGCCCGGCCCCAAAGCCGATCACGTCGTCGATGAAGGGTTTCAGCCCCTCGCTGACGAAGGCCTGCAGAACATGGCTCTCGATAGGCAGGCGCAGCCCAGCCATGGCGGCGAGACGGCCGGACGATCCGGCGACGCAGATCGCCGTCTTGTCCGCCGCGATCCGGCCCCGCGTCGTCTGCACGGCGCGGCAGCGGCCTGCCTCGATCTCGAACCCCGTGACCTCGCAATTCTCGACGATATCGACCCCAAGCTCCGAGGCCGCGCGGGCATAGGCCCAGACCACGGCGTCATGGCGCACGGTGCCGCCGCGCCCATGCCAGAGCCCGCCCTTGATCGGGAAGCGGGCATTGTCGAAATCGAGAAACTTATAGCGGTCCCTCAATGCCGCGGCATCCAGAAGCTCGGCATCCCCGCCCGACAGGCGGATCGTATTGCCGCGCCGGATATGGGCATCGCGCTGGCCGTCGCTATGCCACAGGTTCAGTACGCCGCGTTGCGAAACCATGGCGTTGTAGTTCAGATCCTGCTCGAAGCTTTCCCATTTGCGCAACGAATATTCGTAGAAGCGCTGGTTCGAGGGCAGCAGGTAATTGGCGCGGATGACGGTGGTGTTGCGCCCGGTATTGCCCAGCCCGATCGGACCCTTTTCCAGTACCGCGATCCGCAGCCCGCGATTTTGGCTGGCCAGGTGCCATGCCGTGGACAAGCCGTGGCCGCCACCGCCGATGATGACGACATCGTAATGCGCCGCCGGATCGGCCTTGCGCCAATGCGGGGTCCAGCCGCGATTGCCGCGCAGCGCCTCGGCAAAAATTCTGAAAGCGGAGAATCCAGTCATCGAAACTATGAACCCTAAAGGAAAAACGCCCCGCCCGAAGGCGGGGCAAGTCGGGGAGGGAACAATCGCCCTAGCCGGGGGCGACCGCTTTACGCGTATGGGTTTCCCATGCGCGATCCTGGTCGATCATCTTCTTGGCTGCCCAGACCGAACCAAGCTGGACGAAGATGATTGGTAATCCGAGCAGGCCGGAGGTGACCTCCAACGGCACGAGGCCGCCAACCTTCATCAGCACCAGCGCAAAGACCGAGATGACCACCGACCAGAACAGCCGGATCTTCGCGGCCGGATCGTATTTGTGCATGTCGTTGTCATCGGTATAGGCCGAGACGGTGAAGGTGGTGGAATCCAGCGTCGTCGCAAAGAAGGTCATCGTCAGCATGGTAAAGACGAGTGCGACGATCAGCCCGAAGGGTATGTTGGCGATGATCTCGGCGATCGCTGCCATCTGCCCGCTTTCGGAAACAATCGTGAACACATCCAGCGAACCGTTATCCTGCAACCCCGCGCCAAGCCCGCCAAGGATGCCCGTCGCCACCCATGCCAGGACCAGCGGCGCCAGCAGATAGGCCAGCAGCAATTCGCGGATCGTCCGACCTTCGGATATCTTGGCCGCGAAGATGCTGTGCAAGAGCGACCATGTCGCGCCATAGGCCCACCAGAAGATCGTGTAGCGGGCGATGTCGTAAGTGCCACTGCCTTCCTCGGGCCATGTACCTATATTGAGGACATAGCTGGGCATGTCGCGGAAAAGCGAAGCCAGGGAATCGAAGAAGAAGGACAGGATAAAACCCGTCGGCCCCGCAACGACGATGAAAATCCCCAGCAATGCCGCAAGATACATGTTCAGCGTCGAGAGATTCTTGATGCCCTTTTCCAGCCCCAACAGCACCGATGCGGTGAAAAGCGCGATCCAGACCAGCGTGACCGCGAAGGTCAGCCCAAATGTCGCCTCCCACCCGGTGATATGCGACACGATGGCGGTCACGATGGGGGTGCCGAGGCCAAGGAAGGTTGCCGCACCGGCAATGATCGCCACCATGAACAGGATATCGATTACGATGCCGCCTGCGCCATCGGTGAAACGATCGCCGAGAAGCGGGCGATAGACCTCGGACATGCGCAGGACCGGCACCTTGCGGACATAGAGCAGATAACCGATGGCCGGCGCGCCGACCGAGAAGATGGCAAAGGTCTGGAAGCTCCACAAATACATCGCATAGCCGTTACCGGTCGCCATGGCGGCCAGAGATTGCGGCTCCAGTCCGAAGGGCGGCGCCGCGGCGATGGGCGCCCACATGACAGTGCCGGTGCGCATGATCGTCGAGCCGATACCCATGGCGATGATGATCGACAGGTATTCGAACCAGCTGAAACGTGGCTTCTGCCCCGGATCCCCCAGCACCACGCTGCCGTATCTGGTCAAGATGAAGAACAGGCTCGCTGCAACCATCAGGATGGAATACACAATGTAGAGACTGCCGATACTGTTGACGATGGTTGCAAAGATCGCGTTCAGCGCATCCGTGGATTCCTCTTGCCAGATGACCAGCGGTATGCACAGCGCGACCAGGATCGCCACCGACGGTATGGTGATCCTGTAATTGAGGGACACCGACTCCCTCTCTCCCGAAAAATCCGTCATTTCCTTCTCCTCCTCCGTGTTTCTGCCGATGGATCAGGCCGACAGCGCCGTTGCCCGTTCGATTTCGATAGGCGCGTTCGTCGTCTGGCTGAGGACCTCCCCTCCCGCCTTGCCGACCAGGACCGTATTCGACAGGAAAAAATCGCCGCGACCGGTGCCCATCATCCAGGACAGGATGTGGAAAGCCATGCCCTCGCGGATCTCCATCCCGCTGTCATGGCGCAGACCGGTGACGCCGTTTCCGCCCGTCCAGCTGGGCGGGAACCCGATGCCGACCATGTAACCGCAATGATGCCGCCGGTAGTGCCCGCAGCCGATCTCGTCGAGATGCCCTTGCCAGAGCGCATATATGTCGCGCGCGACCGCCCCCGGTTTCAGCGCCCCGCAGACGGCGTCGAACCCGGCCCGGCAGGTCTCGGCCATGCGGGCATCCTCGTCGCGAATCTGGCCCATCTGGATCAATCGGCCCTGCGGCGCGTGATAGCGGGCAACGCAGCCCGACAGCTCGACAAAGACCCGGCCGCCATCGGGGTAATGCCCATTGCCCCATGTCGTATGTTCTTCCCCCAAGCGGTGTTCGGGGCGGATGAAAGGGCCGAAACCGGGCGGGTTGCCGCCATCGCGGGTCAGCGCCGACATGACATCGGCCGCAACCCCGGATTCACCCCCGCCGCGGCCGAGCGCGTCGATGGCCGCTTGCATGCCCTGATCGGACAGCCGGGAGGCGGCGCGCATCAATGCCTGCTCTTCGGGGGATTTCACCTGCCGCAATGTGTCGAGCCAGCCGGAGATGTCGACCATCTCGCGTGGCGCAATGGCCTCGGCCAGCGCCCGGCCGGTCGGATAGGAGAAACCCGTTGAGTTCATCTCGATCCCGGCCCGCCCGGAAAGCTGGCGGATTTCGGCGACCAGCGCCACCGCTGGACTGACCTCGTCCCCGTGACCCGAGAACCGCGCATTGCGGACGAAGGTCTCGATGGTGACCCGTTCCATCGCCCGGGTCACCAGCACCATCTCGCCCTCGACCGGCACGATCAGGAAATGCGGCGCGAAATAGCCCCAGTGATCCAGCCCGGTCAGGTAGAAGATATTCTCGGGGGCGGAAAGAACGGCGCAATCAAGTTCATTCCGGACAAGAAGTTGCCGGAAGCTTGCTACGCGCTGGTCCAGTTCCGGTCTGCTGAAGGGGTTTGCGAACATCGTGCGACGGCCCTTTCTATGATCTAATGCTGTGCACAGCCAGGATTATTCATCGTTAAAATACGCGATTATTCGCGCTATTATTAACATTGATTCGATATGTTGTATACAACAAATCAATAGCAATGCATGAAACGGCCCGCATACCGGGCAAGCATCATGTTGACGGCCTTTGCCATGTGCTGCAGGCAGTCAGGATGGCACAATCCGCATCAGGATATTTCTGGAAGTGGCATCAACTCGCCGAAAAAAGAGCCGGATGCGCGTTTTCGCCCGAATGATGGAGGGGACGACTTCCGAGGCCTCGAAAGCATTCGCACAGCAGCTTCGCAAGGTCGGAAAACCACATACAGCCATCATCGCTGCCGTCGCGCCATTCAGCCGCAAGGCAATAAAATCGACCGTCTCGTTCCGATTGAATTCGCAATGCTCTGCCACCCGGGTCAACATCTCATCGAGAGCAATCCGAACGGCAAGATCAACGATAACCGTCCTCGCCATCGTCATGCAGCCGGGAACCGCGTTCCTCGATGGGTTCCAGTGCCTTGGACACGGGAATATTCGGCGCGGCATTGGGATCTGCAAGGCGAGGCGCCGGGTTATGTGCCCATTTCACCGCGTTCAACAGAACACGCTGTATATTGGCGTCATGATAGGTCGGATAGGTCTCGTGACCCGGACGGAAATAGAAAACATTTCCGGCACCGCGTTTGTAAGTCAATCCCGAGCGGAACGCCTCGCCGCCCGAGAACCAGCTGAGAAACACCGTCTCCAACGGTTCAGGCACACCGAAGGGCTCGCCATACATTTCCTCGTGCTCCAACTCGAAATGATTGGGCAATCCGGCGGTGATCGGATGGTTTCGTGAGGTAACCCATAGGCGCTCACGCTCGCCCGCCTCGCGCCAGGACAGGTTGCACGGGCTGCCCATCAACCTTTTGAACGGTTTGGAGAAATGTGCTGAATGCAGGAATATCATCCCCATGCCGGACCAGACAGCGTTGCAAACCCGTTCGACCACCTCGTCAGCGACCTCACCATGCGCGCGATGACCCCACCACAACAGCACATCGGTCTGCGCCAGCTTTTCCTCGGTCAAGCCATGTTCAGGCTCTTGCAACGTGGCGGTTGCGGTCCGGATCGCAGGGTCGGCATTCAGCCCCTCGGCAATCGCACCATGTATCCCATCGGGATAAACGGAAGCGACGATCCTGTTCTCCTGCTCATGGACGTTTTCATTCCAGACAGTGACACGAATGTTCATCTTGCTTTCCTTGGTTGAGCCCTATCGACGATGCGCAGGGTATGATGGCACCAAGCGTTTCGAGGCCGATTTGTCAGCCCCGCAGGAACCTTGCGGTTTCGGAGATGGCGGCCAGCGGCTCACCCTTCAAACGGCATTCGATGGCGCAGTGACCCGAATATCCACAATCGGCAAGCAGCTTCAGCATCGCCCGAAAATCGATATGCCCCGCGCCCGGCTGATGGCGATTGCTGTCGGACAGATGCACATGGCCAAGCTTGCCTGATTGCGCCAGTTCCCTCAACGCATCCAGGGGCGATGTCTCTTCGATATTCATGTGATAGCTATCGGCCAGAACTTTCACATGATCGCCGGCCTCCCGGGCGAGTTCCGCGCCACGCTCCAGAGTATTGACCATATGGTCCTCGTACCGGTTCAGCGGCTCCAGCAAAACCAGCGTGCCCGCCTCAGCTGCAACAGCGCCGAGCGCCGCCAGTTCCTCGATCAATACCGACCGGTCTTCTTCGGGGCTGCGCGGCGGCGTGAATGGCGGCAGGCGGTTGGAATGCATTCCCCATGCGGCCGGAGTGACCACTCCGGCAAGACCGAGCATACCTGCGGCACGCAGCAGTCCGGTCATGATCCCGCGCGCTTCGCGACGCCTTTCCGGATCGAAAGCGCCGATAAAGCGATCGGATTCGATGCAGATCGATGAAAACACCGCTCCTTCCTGCTGCGCCTTTCGCAACTGCAGCAAACGATCGGAAAAATCCGCCCCACCACGCAGTTCGAGGGCATCGAAACCCGCGTCTCGGGCAAGGCTCCATTTTTCCGAAATATCCTGCCCTGGAACCAGATTTTCCTGAATGGAAAGATTAAGCGTCATTCTGCCCCCCGAAATCCAGAACTGTTTGCAATATATCACCCGGGTTACTGTCGATCCGCGC
This sequence comes from Paracoccus saliphilus, assembly GCF_028553805.1. Lineage (NCBI taxonomy): Bacteria > Pseudomonadati > Pseudomonadota > Alphaproteobacteria > Rhodobacterales > Paracoccaceae > Paracoccus > Paracoccus saliphilus. Next base: position 3,006,975 of record NZ_CP067140.1, read on the forward strand.
AAATGCCTCATCCGCCTGCGCCACTGGATAGCGATCCGTCACCAGATCGGGCAAATCGATCTTTCCGCGCCTTGCCAAATCGAAAACGGTGCCGTTCAGGCGCGCTCGATCCCACCTGTGCTGCAAATTCGCCGCCTGCCCGCTGATCTGCGAGCAAATCAACTGGATGCGGTTGTGATGAAACTCTTCCCCCAATGCGAGACCAATTCCGTCGCCCTGGAAAAAGCCGCTGACCACGACTCGGGAATTATACGCGACCGAGCGGATCGCCATCTGCAATGCCTTGTAATGGCCGGATATCTCGATGGCGCAATCTGCCCCTCTGCCTCCGGTCAAGCTGCGGATACGATGGGCCAGATCTGGCTCTCCCGAATCCAGCCCTTGCACCGCGCCATATCGCAGGGCGCGCTCGCGCCGGGATGGCACCGGATCGACCGCGATGACATCGGCACCCGAGGCAACCGCCATTTGCACGGCGATCAGCCCAGGAACGCCGAGGCCGAATATGACCACGGTCTCACCAAGGTTCAGCCGCGCATCCAGAACCGCATTCAGCGCAATCGCCCCGATATGCGAATAGATGCCCGTCACGGGATCAAGACCATCCGGCAGTTTTCGGGCCAGCGCCCAGGCTGCGGATGCTGTGTAATGGCTGCGGTGCTGCCAGCTTCCCCAGATAATATCACCGGGCTTCAGCCCCGTCACATCGGCGCCGACCTTCTCTATTTCACCGACCTCCTCATAACCGGCAGCAACCATTGGATAGGAGAGCGATGCCGCCCCGGCCTCGAACAACCGTGTATCGGGGTTCCACTTGCGGTCCAGAAACGGACTGGTGCCGCGATAGGCAGCCATCTCGGTTCCGGCAGAGATTCCGGAATACAGCGTGCGTATCCGCACATCCTGCGGCCCGAGTTCCGGTTGCGGATCATCCATTACCCCGATTGTCTTCGGGGCATCCATTGTCAGCGCATAGGGATGCGCCGGAAGGTTCAACATGTTTTACCTCGGTTCTCAGGCCGCAGCTTCCACGCGCAAGCCGTCTGCATCAAAGAATGAAAGCGTGGCCGCATCGAAATTCAGCCCCACTTTCATGCCGGGCTCGACCTCTGCCTCGCCCGTGACGCGCACCGTCAGACGTCCCAATTCGCCGGCATCGACGAACAGGAAGCTATCGGCCCCCAGATATTCGACCACCTCGATTTCGCCGGCGCAATGACCGTTATCCGGTCCTGTCAGTCCGATATGTTCAGGCCGGACACCAAGCGAAACGGCCCCTTCCGGGATTCGCAGTCCCTCTGCTTGCCGCAGCTTGCCTGCTTCTGCGTCCAGCGGCAGGATATTCATCTTCGGAGAGCCGATGAATTGCGCGACGAACAGATTGGCCGGGCGTTGATACAGTTCCTTCGGGGTGCCGACTTGCGCGATCTTGCCATATTCCAGAACGACGATCCGGTCGGCCAGCGTCATTGCCTCGACCTGATCATGCGTTACATAGATCATCGTCGATTGCAGTTTCCGATGCAGCTTGGCAATTTCCAGACGCATCTCGACCCGCAAGGCGGCATCGAGGTTCGACAACGGCTCGTCGAACAAAAACGCGGTCGGATCACGCACGATCGAACGCCCAATGGCGACGCGCTGCCTTTGCCCGCCGGAAAGGTCCTTGGGCCTGCGGTCCAACAGAGGTTCAAGCTTCAACACCTCGGCGGCATGTCCGACCTTTTCCTCGATCTCGGATTTTGGCGCGCCGGAAGTTTTCAACGAAAACCCCATATTATCGCGCACCGACATATGCGGATAAAGCGCGTAAGACTGAAACACCATGGCCAAGCCGCGCTTGCTGGGGGGCTCGGCGGTCACATCGCGCCCGTCAATGGAGAGCGTTCCGCGCGAAATATCCTCAAGCCCACCGATCATCCGCAGGAGGGTGGATTTTCCGCAGCCTGAAGGACCAACGAAAACGATGAATTCCCCATCGGCGATCTCAAGGTCGATCCCCTTGATGACCTGAGCCTCGCCGAACCACTTTTCAATGGATGAAAGATTGATAGAACCCATATGCTTACCCCTTATCCACGCTGACCCAGCCCAACCAGACTGCTGCCGTCCAGGTAAATTTCCCACCGCCCGCGGGCTCTCCGCTCAGCGGGTCGTAATATTCGGAAAAGCCGTGTTTCAGCAGCAATTCCTGTGTCATCGCCCGGATTTTCTCGCCTTCGGAATGACCCGCTTCGATCAGGCCCGACCCGATCAGCATATTCATGAAGGGCCAGGACGGGCCCCGCCAATAACGCTTGGAATCGAAGCCCGACCAATCCGGATCGGCGCTTGGCACACCATAGGTCACCCGGCCGAGGATGCGGCGGAGATGCTGTAGCTGCCCCTCGCTTTCAATTCCCGCATACCAGCAAAGAAAAGCCGCACATGAGATGATGCCGCTCCACTCGCCGCTGCGCGTATCACGCACGTCAAAACTGCCGATCTCGGCGTTCCAGAGGCTTTGCACACCGCGTTCCAGAAGCGCGATCTCATCGGCCATGCCGCCGGTATCGAGACCCAGCTCATCCCCGAGCGCCTTCAAATCCCGATGCGCCCGCAGCAGGGTGAAACTCATGGTCGGATCGGCCAGCCTGAAAGGACATTCCTTCAGCAATGCGGCTTGATCCCATTGCAGGTTTTTCCCCTGTTGGACCAGCCAGATATAGCGATCATAATCGAATTTCGTCGGCCGCATCGAGGCATCGACATGACTGGTATCGCGGCGCTGGTATTCGCCCACGCCCACGGGATCGATCCGCTTGAGCGCGGCATCCCATTCAGGGGCATTGTCACGCCCGGATTCCCAAGGATGGGTCGTGCAGATCGCCCCCTGATCCTCGCGCCATTTCAGGAACCACCGGTGCCAGCGCAACAGCTTGGGGAACAACGCCCGCATGGGCTCCGCCCCCGCCTGTGGATCAGCCTGATAGATCCGGCGCGCCATCCCGGCTGCGATCGGCGGTTGGCTTATCCCCGAGGACGGAATCGGACCGGTGCCGCCCCAAACCTCCGGCCCCGGGAAATAGCCGTCATCCTGCTGATGGAACAGGATATGGGGCACCATGCCATCATCCCATTGACCGCTAAGCAGCGATTCCAGTTCGCGCCACGCACGGGCCGGGTCAAACCCCGCGAAACCCATGGCAGCAAAGGCCGAATCCCAGTTCCACTGATAGGGATAAAGCCCGTGGGTCGGAATCGTGTACCCGCCACGATCATTGCCCCGCAGGACATTCAGGGCCTCTTCACCGCGTGAGATTTGACGGTTCATCTTTCGTTTATCCTTTCACCGACCCGGCCGTGAGGCCCTTGGTCATAAAGCGTTCGAGTCCAAGGAAAATCAGCATGATCGGAATGGTCGCGATCACGGATCCGGCCATCAGGTGCTGGCGCGGAATTTCAGACGAGTTGAGGCTGGCGATACCGCGCGTCAGGGTAAACTTCCCCGGATCGTCCAGCAGCATGAAGGCCAGCAGAAACTCGTTCCACGCGATCATGAAAACATAGAGCGACACGCTGGCAAGCGCGGGGAGCGACAGGGGCAAGGTGATCTTCCGGATCACCTGAAGCCGCGACAACCCGTCCATCAGGCCGGCCTCCTCGATCTCGGCCGGCAATCCACGAAAATAGCCCTGCAGCATATAGAGCGCGACCGGGATCGTCGTGACCGGATAGATCATCAGGATGCCGACAAAGCTGTTGCGCAGCCCGGTCATCGAAAAGGCGATATAGATGGGCAGGGCCAGAACGATGATCGGCACCATATAGATCAGCAGGATCGAGCGGGACATGAGCGCCGCCCCCCTGAAGCGCAACCGGGCCACGGCATATGCGCCGGGAATACTGAACATCAGCGTCACGATGACCGTCATGACCGAGATCATGAAGGAATTGAGCAGGTAGGTGTCGAAATTGAACTTCGTGAACAACTCGTAATACGAGCTGAACAGCCCCCAGCCCTTCGACAGGTCCACCGAGAAATCCAGTGGATTCAGCATCAGTTCCGATTGGTTCTTCAGCGAGGTCATCACCATCACGTAGAACGGGATAAAGACCGCTGCCGTGAACACGATATAACCCAGACCGGACAGGAACCGGATGACTGCCGCCTCCCATTCATGGCGTGACAGCTTCCCCCGCGGCAAACCGCCGAACATGACATCCAGCGTCCAGCCAAAGCTGAATCCGAGAAGGCCGGCGATGAAGATCCCGCCCGGCCCGATCTGCGCGAAGATGACCGGACCGAAACCCGCCAACCCGGTCGCAGCAATCGCTACAGTCGCCGCCGCTATGAAGGTCCAACGCGATGCGGCAAACATCAGCCCCCCACCAGCCGCGCCCCAGATCAGAGACAGCCACAGCGACGGCCGCATCGGATCGCCGGTGATGAAGGAAAAGGCGACTGCAAAGGTGACCGCCAGAATGAACATCCACAGGGCTCCGAGGAGAACCGCGCTGCGCAGATATGTATGGAGGATTTTCATAGCCCCTCCTCCCTGCTCATGATTTTGAAGAAGACGGCTGAAAACATCAGCAGGCAGCCAAAGATAACCACTGCCACCGCGGCGCCCGCACCTATATTGGACACGGCAAATGCCTGATCATAGACCGAGACGGTCAGGGTGCGTGTACCGGCATTGCCTCCGGTCAACAGGAAGATGTCGTCGAACTTGTTGAAGGTCCAGATAAAGCGCAGCAGGAACAGAACCGACAGGATTCCCAAAAGCTGCGGCAGGCTGAGATACCAGAATTTCTGGAAGGGCGATGCCCCGTCCATATCTGCCGCCTCATACATGTCGCTGTCGATGCTCTGCATCCGCGCAAGAATGAACAGGAATGCCATGGGGAAGTAGCGCCAGATCTCGAAGGAGGTCACCATGATCAGCGCCAGCGGGCGCGTGCCGAAGAAATTGATCGTCTCGTCCGCAACGCCCATCTGCACCAGCAATGCGTTGGCCGAACCGGTAAAGGGATCGAACAGGATCAGCCATGAGAATGCGACAGCAATGACCGGCGCGACATATGGAAACAGGAACAGACCACGCAATATGCCCTGGAAACGGAAACTGTGATTGAGAAGTTGCGCCGCGAACATCCCCGCCACCAAGGCCCCGAGCGTGCCGAACACCGTGTAAAAGAGGGTCACCCCCAGAACGGACATGAATTCTCCACTGTTGAAGATCAGGGTAAAATTCTTCAGCGTGAATTCCATGTTCGTCAGGATGTTATCCGCCTCACCCGTCACCACTGGCTCGCCGTTCTCCAACTCGTCCTCATCCGCGTCGGGCGACAATGGCACGATAAGACGCTCATTATAGCCGCCTTCGATCTCGTCCATACGGCAGATCAGCCGGTCACCCTCGGCTGCGCATCCGTCAGGCAGCGGGCCCTTGATCAAATCCGACGGCAAGCTGTCCTCGATCACGACATTGCGGATCGCTTTATCCTGCGAACTGTTGCGCAGCCGATACTCGGCACGCCGCTCCTCGCCCTCACCCCGAACCCGTTCGCTGATCACTGGCGTGGGTGCCCGCAAATCGGCAAGGGATATGGGTTTGAAGCTGATCCAGAATACCGCCAGCAATGGCAGCACCACGATCAGGGCCACGCTGATGAGGGTGGGCAACATCATTCCCCAGGCCAGCCGGGCCTCCCGTCGGGCCAGGGGCGTCGTATGTGTCGGTGCTCGGGACCTATCGCTCATGTTTCATGCTCACTAAAACCCGGAAGAACGGCGCTAACTTCCGGCTGCTTCTTCTTCATGGAAATATCCCGGGGGAGTCCAAAGGACGGGGGCAGAGCCCCCTGCCCTTTTTCCCCGGCCAAGCGCCTTACTGGATCTTGCCCAGCTCCTCGTTCATCTTGGCGACGGCAGCGGATGCTTCGATCCGGCCATCCATGAACTCTCGCGTAATCTGGTTCAGGACCTGCGAGTTGATCATTTTCGAGGCAAGGGCCAGCTGCCCCTCCTTCACCCCCCAACGGGTCGCCACATCAAGACCGGCGACGATCTGTTCGATGATTTCCGGCGCATAGAGTTCGGATAACGGTGCCTTGCGGTCCACACCGACATCCAGATCGGCCCAACCCTTGATGAAGGCCTCGGGCTCCTCTGCCGTTCCGTTTCGGACGGGGAACTTGCCCTCTGGCGCCATGGCCAGTGTCTTCAGATAACCTTCATTCATCGCATAGGTGACAAAATCCTCTGCGGCGTCGATATTGGCATCCACCGTAATGCCCCAATAGCGCATATCCGCCCAGGCCGCGCCGTCAGGGTTCGACGGCCCTGCAAACCGCGTCACCACCCCGGTTTTTGAGGCCAGTTCGGTCGATGTCGGATCGTCGTTGATGCGGGGCGGATCACTGTCGCGCAAACCGGCAAGCTCATCCAGAATGAACGGCGACCAGAAGGTCATCGCTGCCTGCCCCGCAAAATAGACCGAACGAGCCTGATCCCAATACAGGTCTCCCGGAGGCGATGCCTCGCCAAGTTTCTTGTAGAATTCCAGAACCTCGGTGGTCTTGGCTTCGTCAAGCGGCTTGAAGCCGTTCTCATCCACCAAGCTTACCCCATTGGCGAGAAAGACCTCCTCCAGAACCTGACTCATATAGGCTTCGTCGATCTTGGTGGCAGCAACGAAACCGTATAGCTCCGGCGGATTGTGAAGCGCCTCTATCGCGGCCTCGACGGCGGCGAAACTGGTCGGTGCCTCCAATCCGGCCTCGTCGAACAGATCCTTGCGATAGACAATAAGCTGCGTCCAGCCATCGACAGGAACCGCGGCGACCTCGCCTCCGAAATCCGCCATTTCCAGGGCCGCGGAACGGAAAGTTTCCGGCCCAAGCTCATCGACGACCTCCTGTCCGGCCTCGCTGTCGAGGATTCCGGCTTCCGCCCATGGCAGGGTATATTGTACCGGATGGTAAATGATGTCCGGCAGGTCACCGGCAGCAAATGCGGCCGTCGCCCTTGCGCCAAGATCGGTTTCCGAAACCGGAATCACTTCGACCGTGTGCCCGAATTCTTCGCCAAAAGCGTCAGCGATTTCCTGTTGAACGGCCACGCGTTCAGGCTGCTCCTCCACGGTCCACAGCCTCAATGTATCCGCCCAAACCGGTCCCGCAGTCCAGACCGCAGCCAAGGCCACACCTGTCAGCATTCTGCCTTGCGTTGATTTAATCATTGATTTTCCTCCCATCTATCTGACTTGGTAACTATTCCCTGCCGGATCATCTCCAGCGGGGCACGGCCCAACAGAGCCACGATCGAGAAACATTGCTTGCCCGTATTCCTGAATGGGTTCGCCTGAATAACCCCGCAGCACGCGGATCAGAATCGAAGCGAGGGTTTTACCTGCCTCGAAATTGTTGACGTCATAGCTGGCCAACGGCGGATCGAGATAGGCACCCTCGGCAATCCCGTCATAGCCGACGACAGAGAGATCGGTACCGATACGCAGACCGCGTTCGCGGGCTATATCCCACGCCCCGAGCGCTGCTCGATCAACCGCAAAAACGATTGCCGTAGGGGGCTGGTCGAGGTCCAGCAAATGCGCCGTCGCCCGGGCACCGGAAGTTCTGTCCAATGCCGAGGAGTCCTCAAGCACAGGATCGATGGCTATACCTGCCCGTGCCAATCCGTCGCGATAACCGAGATGGCGAAGGCAAGCATACATATAATGCGCCCCGCCGCCGACAAAGGCGATACGGCTGTGCCCCAGAGCCGCAAGCCGCGACACCGCATCGGCCATCGCATCCTCACCACGGATATCATAATAGTGGTGCGCGCCCGGCGTTTCGCTCCGCCCATAGAGGACATAGGGGATCTGCGCCGATTGCAGATAGGAAATCCGCGGGTCCTCGATCATCGTCCTCGGGACAATGAATCCATCGGCCTTGCGGTCCTCGTTCAGGTGGCGCAGCTGATTCAAACTGGCCTGCATATTCGCCGCGGTTGCAACTGTCAGCGTCCAGTCCGCCTCTGAAGCGGCTGTTGAAATCCCTGCAAGAAAATCCGCGATGAATGGCCGGTGATGATCATGTTCGCCGTGATCGATCACCAGCCCCAATGCGCGGCTGCGGCCGTTACGGATCGCCTGCGCGTGGGAAAGCGGCCTGTACCCAAGCCGTTCGGCAGCGCGAACGACCCGCAATCTTGTCGCTTCGGCGATATCGTCATAGCCATTCAATGCCCGGCTGACTGTCCCCTTGGACAAAGCCAGATGGTCGGCAACATCATTGATCGTTATCCGCCCCCGATCTGCTTCGCTGCCGGTCATATCCCCAGATTCTCCTCCAAAGCCTGCTGGCGAGAGGGCACTAAAATCTCCGAAACCGGTTTCGGCAAGGATTTTTTATTGCCCAGGACCGCGTTGTCGCGCTGATCGGTCATCGGAGATCACTTTGTGAATCCTGAATGCGACTGCCCGGCACCGGAAAGGCGGCGACAGCACGGTTGTGGACCTATGGGCGCGACGAGCGACCCTGGCTCGGCTCGCCCCTGCGTCCGTGCCGGATGAGGGCTGGCCTGACGATATATCCGGTTTCGACGGAAACACATATATCGGCTGACCACTGTTTCACCTGGAGCATGGAACAGATGTCGAGCAACAAACGATCCGCAGCAAGCAGATCGACTGCAGTCAAAACTCTTCTTCGCCCGACCTTACGGTTCTCAAGTGCTTGCACGGAAGCTCTTTTGGGCATCTCGTTTTTTGCCCGTCCCTGCTGATAGGTCAACGACGGCGCGAAAACCTGCCCATGTGGAAGACTTTTGCACCACCGTTCTTACCGCGTAAGGTTTGAAAAACTCTCCGGCAAACCCTGGCAGCTTCAATCACCAGCTTCAGCCGCAATGTCCGAGGCATCCCGAAGCATCAGGTTTATGAACTCCTGCACATAGGGCTTATCCATCGAAGCCTTGTTGGTCTTCAGGTAATTGCCGCGATCCACCCGCAAAGGCGCATCGAACAGTCGGCACAGGGCGCCGCTTTGCAAATGCGCCCGCACGAGATGATGCCACCCCAATATGATTCCCTCACCGTTCATCGCCGCGTTCACGAGCAGCGGATAGCTGTTGCTTTGCACGGAGTAGATAGCGTCCGCGCCGTCATAATCCCTGGCCTGAAACCAGTCGCTCCAGCCCAGAGGCCGCCAGCCAATCGCGTCCGCCGACCAGTGTTTGCGATGCAGTTCAAGCAAGTCGGCACCGACAAGACTCTCGGTGTCGGGAAACGGGCCTCTGCGAGACAGGTAATCCGGGCTGCAGACCGGCTCTACAATCTCCGGAAAAAGGTAAAGCAACGTCTCGCCGATCTCGCAACGTTCATTGCCGCAGATCAGTGAAATATCGACCTCATCATAGTTTCTGAGCGTGTCGTCCTCGTCAGATGCCAGAAGCACGAATTTCAGTTCGGGATGCGCCTCTCGCATAAGGTCGGCATAAGGCTTGAACCAGTATTGGACGGCGGCATTCGTTCCGGAACAAGTAATGACGCAAGTCTCATCGGGTGAATTGATCGCCTCCACCACATCACAAATCGCGTCAAGCCCGGAACTCACCGCGGTCAGTAGCCGCGCGCCCTCGGGTGTCAGTTCCAGGCTGTTATGCTTGCGGGTAAACAGCGTTGCACCCAACGCTTTTTCCAGCCCCCGGATTTGCTGGCTGATAGCCGCCTGAGTGACATTCAACTCATTTCCCGCGAGGGTAAAGCTTAGATGCTTTGCCGCAGTCTCGAAGGTCGCGAAAGAGCCGAGAGATGGCAGATATCGTCTTTTGAAAGCCACGGCCCGACCTTGATCCCCTGGGTGTCAAGAATTGTTGATCAGACTAAGCGTATCGCGGGAATTTGCAAAAACAATCTCTACCTCGTCACGCTCACTCTTTCCGGGCCTGCCATTCCTTCCATCGCAAAATCGCCGTTGCGCCCAAGGTCGAGATTGGCGGGGGTGGCAAAAGCGATGGTTCTTCCTGCTTCCCGAAAAATTCTGTGACAACCGATTTCTCGCGGCTGGCCTGCTCCGCCGCGCAGATGCCTGTGAGCGTTCCCCGCGTCGTTCCCAACCCGTTTTGGCAACAGGCAGCATAAACGCCGTCATCGATTTCACCGGTAACTGAAACGCCATTTCGCGACAGGCACAGATGGCCAGACCAGGAATATTCCATCGGCATGCCGGCAATCTGTGGAAATCGGTCGTCGAACTTTCTGCGCATCGAGGCGGTTGCCCGGCACATCTGCCGTTCACTTGTTTCCATGCCGGGGCAGAATTCGGCCCAGCTTCGAGTAACGATGCGATTACCGCCCTGCCCCGCATCGATCCGGCGAATGGTGGCACCCATCGGGTCTGACGGGGTGATGCCCCAACGGCCCTCACCTCCAAGGCGGCGCCTCGCCGTTTCGTCCAGCTCCTCCGTCATGCAGGCAAACAGAAAAACATGCATCAACCTCCCACGTTTGATCCCGAAGCTTTCAAGGTGACCGTTGTTGCAGAGGATTATTTTCCCGGCATCGAGATTGGCGGCAGGTGTCCGTATCGTCCAGCCTGCGCCGGTTCGCGAAAAGGACAGGGCGGGTGTATCTTCGTAGATATCCACCAGATCGCCAAGTCCTGTGGCAACCTGCCGAACATAGCCGGCCGGCTGCAGCATGACGGTCCCAGGGGTGTAGAGGCCTGAACGATAGTATCGGGATCCTGTCAACCGAGCCATATCTTCGGCATCGAGCAGTTGATAATCTTCGCCGAGCTGCTCGAGATGTCCGGCATAGCTGATATTGCGAGCATGGCTGGCCTCGCAGCCAGCACCGTTTATTTTGCCCTCATGACGAAAATACGCCGCATCGACGCAAAATTCTTCAACCATGCTGTGAGCGAAATCGATGGCCATGCGGTTCAACCGAGTTATTTTCTGGTCGGACCGCTCGCTTTCTCCCGCATAATTGTCGGATGTCAGATCATGCGGCAAATCGATCATGAAACCGGAATTCCGCCCGGCGGCACCCTCACCAATGCGCCCCGCTTCAAGCAAGGCGATACGGGCACCCGGATTAAGCTGGCTCAAACGTCGGGCCGCCGATAACCCCGCGAACCCTCCACCGATCACGGCGAAATCGACCTCGGTATTCTCGGAGAGGACCCGGGCAGGTCGCATCGGTTCCAGAATCGCGTTCCAGCCCGCAGCACCTGCATGTTTAGGAAGGCGTTTCGCAGAGTAATTACGCGTCATACTGCGTCTTTCCATGGCAGATTGAGCGATTCACACGCCTCCCTTCCGCGGCACGCAAGCGCCGCGGAACTAGGAGACATGAATGCAGTGCTGCATCCAGAAGACCGACCCGGCCGTCAATCCACACTGACATCTACCGGATCACTCAGATCCAGCCAGATCGTCTTGAGCTGTGTGTATTGGTCATGCGCGTGAACAGAATTGTCGCGCCCACCGAACCCGGATTGCTTGTAACCGCCGAAGGGAGTGCTGATATCGCCTTCACCAAAGCTGTTGACCGTCACGGTCCCGGCACGCAAGGCACGCGCGCCACGGATCGCGCGCTTGGCATTCGCGGTAAAGATCGACGCCGCCAACCCGTAAACGGTATCGTTACCCACCGAGATCGCCTCTTCGAAGCTCGATACCGTGATGACCGAAAGGATGGGGCCGAAAATCTCCTCGCGCGCAAGCACGGTGTCATTGCTGCCGACATCGACGATCGTCGGTTCCACGAAGGCGCCATTAACGGTTTTGCCGCCCATCACGATTTGCTTTTTCTTGGCCTTGCCCAGATAGCCCGAGACCTTGTCGAAATGGCTTTTCGAGACCAGGGCACCTACGCGAATGCTCGGGTCAAGCGGATCGCCGACATTCCATTCCCGTGCATGGGCCTGCACTTTTTCCAGCAGGGCATCCTTGATGTCCTTATGCACGATGAGGCGCGAGGCGGCGGAGCAATTTTCACCCATGTTCCAGAACGCGCCGTTGACGACATGCTCTGCAACGGTATCGAGGTTCTCGGCATCATCCATGACGATACAGGGGTTCTTGCCCCCCATTTCCAGGACCACTTCCTTGAGATTGCTGTCGGCGGAATAATGCAGGAACCTCCGCCCGGTCGCGGTCGAGCCGGTGAATGAGACCATATCCACATCGGGATGCTTGCCAAGCGGCTCCCCGACCTCGGCTCCGCTGCCGGTCACGACATTCAGCACCCCGGCCGGAACTCCGGCATCATGGGCAAGCTCAGCCAGGCGCAGTGCGGTAAGCGACGTTTCGGCGGCGGGTTTGACCACGACCGAACATCCCGCAGCCAGTGCCGGCCCGATCTTCCAGGCCAGCATCAACAGCGGAAAGTTCCAGGGCAGGACCAGCCCCACGACGCCGACAGGTTCACGCAAGATCATTGCGATATGATCGTCGGAGGACGGTGCGACCTGATCGTAGATCTTGTCGATCAGCTCGGCGTGCCACTTGATGCAGTGGATTGTTTCGGGAATATCCACAGTCTCACAATCATAGATCGTCTTGCCGGAATCCAGGCTTTCCAGAACTGCCAGCTCGTGCCTGTTCCGGGTCAGAAGTTTGCACAGCCGGATCAGCACATCCTTGCGCTCGCCCGGATGCAATTTTGACCAGCGGCCATCGTCAAAAGCCTCACGCGCCTTCCGGACCGCAAAATCGACATCCTCGGAGCCGCAAGCCGCGATATCCGTAAGCTTTGCCCCGGTAGCGGGATTCACGGTCTCAAACGTCTTGCCTGATTTTGCGGGACGGAAGCTGCCATCGATGAAAGCGTTTGTCGGAAGGCTCAGATCTTGTGCGATAGCGCGATATTCGTCGCTCGTCATAAGGTCGCTCATGGCTCAATTCTCCGCCTTGATTGCCGCGATTGTGGTTTTGAGAACCCGAACTACCTGCTCAAGTTCGCGTTTTTCATCCTTGTTCAAGCCACGCAGAGGTGGCCGCATCGGGCCCGCGCGAAGGCCTGCCATCTCGACCCCGTGCTTTACGCATTGGATAAACTTGCCGCCCTGCTCAAGCACCCGCATCAGCGGCATCATCGCCGACATGATCCGACGGCCCTTGTTGAAATCACCGTTCAACACGCAGGTTTCGTACAGGAATACATGCTCTTCAGGCAGGAAATTGCTCCCGGCGCAAATCCAGCTTCGTGCGCCCCACGCAAAGAACTCCAGTGCCTGATCATCCATGCCGCAGGACATCTGGATATGCGGATAATCCCGGGCCAACAGATGCACACGATTGATATCGCCAGAGCTTTCCTTGATCCCGATCACGTTGCGTGACCGGCCAACCCGATCAAGGAACTCCTGCCCCATCTCTACACCCATGCGAGCGGGATAGTTGTAAAGGATGATCGGCAGATCAGCCGCCCGGTCGATAGCCAGGGCATTGAGCGCATTCTCCCGCTCGGTCGGAACCGAATAGGGGGGCGTTCCCAACAGGATGGCATCCGCGCCGATCTCTCGAGCCCCCTGGGCAAGCGCGATGGAATCGGGCGTGCGCATGGCCCCGGTTCCAACGATCAGCGGCAGACGGCCATCAAGGCATTCCTTGATGAAACGCGCCAGTTCCAGGCGCTCCTCCACGGTTTCGGCATAGTTCTCCCCGGTCGAGCCACCGGAGATAATTCCGTGCACTCCTCCCTCGACCAAGTGGTCGACAACATCCGCAAGCGCATCCAGATCGAACGAGCCATCGGCATGCAAAGGGGTGACGATGGGCGTATAGATCCCTTCAAGTGCAAGACTGAACGTCATGATATCATCCTGATTGCAGGGTAATGGCGCAAGCGGACCAGGCCCGGCGCGCCATCACGTTGGAAGGACAGTTATTCGATGAAGCCGAGCAAACGCGGCAGGAACAGTGCAAGCGGCGACCAATAGGTCGTCAGAAGCATGACCGGCAGTGCCGCGAAGGTCATGAAGAAGAGAGCCGGCTTGATCACGTTCGTCATCCTGACATCGCCGACGCGGCATGCCATGAACAGGATCGGCGCCATGGGAGGGCTATTCGCTCCGATCACCACGCTTGTGCCGATGATGGCGGCAAAGTGAACCGGATCGATACCAATCTCGGCCATCACCGGGACCATCAGCGGGCTTACGATGGCGATGACGCTGACATCATCCATGATCATTCCCAAAAGGATGAGAAAGACATTCACCATCAGCAGAATGATGATCGGGCTTTCAAAGGTCCCGATCAGGACATCGGTCAGTTGCTGCGGCACCCGCTCGATCGTGAAGATGCGGCTGGCGATAAAGGAGAAGACGAGGATGATCATGATGACACCGGTGGTCGCGGCAGCGTGCACGACGGCGTCGAAGTTCTTCTTCCAACTCAGGTCGCGATAGACGAACAGGCCAACCGGAATTGCATAGACCACTGCAACCGCTGCCGCCTCGGTGGGCGTGAAGATACCGCCATAGATACCACCCAGGATGATGACAGGCAGCATGAGGGCGGGAATGGCACGCCAGCCGGTCGAGCCGATCTCCGACACCCGTTCTCCCCAGGGCATTTTTTCCTCATTGCCCCCAAGATGCCGGGACACATGGAACCTGTTGAGAAGCGCCAGCATGATCATCAGGGCGATTCCCGGCCCGATGGTCGCCAGGAAACAGGCGGCGACCGATTGCCGCGTCACGACGGCATAGAGGATCATGGTGATCGAGGGAGGGATCAGCAGGCCCAGAAGCGAGGATATGCCAAGCAGGGCACTCGTATATCCGCGGGAATATCCGTGCTTCTCCATCGGGCCGATCATGATCGAGCCGATCGAGGCGACCGCAGCCGAAGCCGTTCCCGAAATCGCCCCGAATATGCCGCAGGACACGACCATCGAAGTGCCCATGCCCGTACGTGAACGGCCCACAAGCGCTTCGACGAAATCGACAAGCCGTTTGGCGATCCCTCCGGTTTGCATCAGATAGCCCGTCATCACGAATAACGGCAGGGCCACAAGGATCACCGAATTCACCGTCCAGTATCCGGTGATCATCGGCATTGACCAGCTGACATCGTAAAGCAGTGTCAGGATCATGACCATCGCGGCGAAGGAAAAGACGACGGGTACACCGATCAACATGAAGACGATCAGGGCAACGATTGCGATAAGTGCTTCCATGTTGATTACTCCTCTGCCTCATTCGACGCGACGTCCCGATCCGGACCTCGAAGTTCGATGACGAGATTGCGGATCAGGTAGGCTGTCAGCAGGATTGCGGCGACCAATATGCTGAGCTGCGAGACCCAGAACGGAATGCCGAAGACCGGGGTCGTCTGCCCACGTGAAAGGCTGAAGAGAATGAAATCCGCAGCCCAATAGCAGAAAGCCAGTGACGCGCAGATCGAGATCACGGTCGCAGCGATCGCCGCGACCCGATGCGCCGCCGGGTTCTCTGTGATGACGTCGAGGAAATCGGCCTTGAGATGCGAGTTCTCGCGAGAGGCCAGCGTCGCACCAAGCATGTAGAACCACATGATCGATAGCAGCATGATTTCTTCCAGGCCGAAGACCGGTTCGCCCAGGAATGCACGTGACACGATTCCAACGACCAGCAGCAGCGACACACCCAAGCCGATCACGATGACCACGGGGCGTATGATATGGACAAGCACCTCGTCCACTTTATGAAAAACAGTCATGTTCTCCTCCCTATTTTTCAGACCGGCGGGATCAGTCTGACGCCCCAGATGTCTTTGCGCCCGGAACCGAAGCGTTCTCGCGCACGACATCCATGATTTCCGTTCCCAGGCTTTCTTCGATGAGTGGCCAGACTTCCGAACGTACACGCTCGACCCAAGCGGCCTTTTCTTCGGTGGTCGGCACGATATATTCCATGCCACCTTCCTGCGCGGTGGCGATCCAATGCTCGTCCTCGGCACGGGCTTCCGCGAACTGCTTCTCGATCACCTCGCGCGCAGCAGTAGTAACGATCTCCCGGTCGGTGGCATCCATCTCGTCCCAGACCCTGTCGCTCATCAGCAGGGAATAGGACGAGAAATTATGCGAGGACTGAACGAAGTAATCGAGCACGTCGCCGAAATACTCGTAATCCCAATAGATGACATTGGATGAATCGCCGTCGACAACCCCGGTCTGCAGGGAGGTATAGACCTCGGCCCAATCGATCGGGACGGCTTGGAAACCCATCGCATTTACCGTCTGCGGCAAGGGGAATACCGGCTGCGACCTAACCTTGATGCCCTGGGCATCCTCGAAACTGGTCGCATAGCGGTTCTGCGTCGCGATCCCGCCAAAGCCCTCCGGGAAAGGGCCGATATATTTCAGGCCGATATCTTCATAGATCGGCGCCATGAGTTCCTGCACCCAGCCATCGGGCGAGAAGGCTGCAATCGCATCTTCCCAATCAAGGACCAGGTAGGGAATGTAATTGACGCCAATTCGCTCGTCATACGATGTCTGCGGCCAGGTGATCATCATGTCGACATTGCCGCGGATCAACTGGTCAAACAGTTCCTGCTGCCCGCCGAGTTCGCCCTGGTAGAAGACTTCGACCTGCATACGCCCGTTCGATTTTTCCTCGATCAGGTCCTCCCAGAGCCGCATCGCATGCCCCAAGGGCGAGTCGTGGTCTCCGGCCTCGCTGGTCAGTATCAGCTTGTAGGATGTTTCGCTGCCATAAGCTGCGCACCCCAGCAGCAGCCCCAAAGCCGTCACCCAGTAGGGTGCAGAATTTCTGATGGTCATATCTCCCTCCCAAGCCGTAAAATCTATCGGCCGATTAACCAGGGATTGTCGTTTGGTAGAGTTGTTCCACGCAAACGAGAAATTTCAGCGGCGCTGTATAAGCCCCAGCTTATGCGTCACGCACAACTCTGAAAAATCAAATCCTTGCAGCGAATCTTTTATGAACCCGCTATCAATAACCAGGGTTCCCAGGTGGGTGCATTTGCATCAACGCAGACGAGATATTCATGCTACCAACTTCATTCCTCGGCATGGCGGCTGCGTTGAGCATATGTACGGAATACAGTTGCTTTCAGCACATCGATAACCACTGAGGCTGAAATCGAATAGGTGATGCGGCTTGGATAGCAACCCCGGTTTCCGCTCTTCGCGGCCTACAGCCGACATCGCGGCAAATGCGGGTTTCTGACCTTGTAGCGGAGGGCATCGTCGCAGCGGGCACTGAGCTGCGCCGAGTCATCGGAAACTTGAACAATTGCGTTTCCCGGTCGCGTTTGAGCGCCTGAATCGCGCCTGCCGGATCGATGAGACCCGGCAGGCATATGTCGCATCAGGAGATTCGCGGCCAAGTATCGGACAGACGGTAGCCGTTCGGCCATGGATCGCTTGGCTCCAACATGTGCTGATGCGTACCGGTGATCCAGCCGCGGCCGCTGATCTCGGGGCGAATGGCCTGTAACTCCCCCACTTTCACGGTCCCAAGGATACGCCCGTGGAACTCCGAGCCAATGATCGAGACGCCGGTGAAGCGATCCTCATGGCTCATCTCTCCGCGTGCCGACAAAATCGCCATGCGAGCAGACACGGCCGTGCCGGTCGGAGAACGGTCGAGCTTGCCGGGTTGAATCGCAACCACGGATTTCGCCCGCAACTGATTGCCCTCGCGCGTGATCTTGCCCGCGAAGAGACAGAAGGAATGATGCGCCCAGTCGGGCTTTTCCGGATGTTCAAACCGATATTGCGCATTCGCAGCATTGGTGATGCGGATGCCAAGCTCGGCAATCTGCCTTGCGTTATCCTCGATGAGTTCGATACCGAGCGCCTCCGGATCGACAACGACAAAACTGTCGCCGCCGAAAGCCGTATCCACGGTAATTGTACCAAGCCCCGGAACCTCCAGCGGTACATCGAGCCGCGAAGCGAAGGAAGGCAGGTTCTCGACATATATACGCTCGGCCTTGCCATTGGCACATTCCGCCCGCACCCTTACGAGTCCGCCCGGCGCCTCCAACACCATTTCCGTCACCGGCTCCTGCATCGGGATGATGCCACTATCCAGAAGCACCGTGGAGACGCAGATCGAGTTGGAGCCCGACATCGGCGGAGTGTCCTCGGGCTCCATGATGATCCAGGCCGCCTGCGCCTCAGGATGTTTTGGCGGCACCAAAAGATTAACGTGCCTGAAAACCCCGCCGCGCGGTTCGTTCAGGACGAAATTGCGCAGCGTATCATCTTCGGCAATCCATTTGCGCTGCTCCCAGACCGTTTCTCCGGGTGGTGGCGCCACGCCGCCCACGATGACGTCCCCCACTTCACCTTCGGCATGGCAGGATACTACATGAATGATCTTGGTACTTCGCATAGTGGCTCTCTTTCTGTCCTGCGCGTTGCTTCATTCCATTTCGTCGGACCTGCAGTTCGAACTGATGCGGGTTTGCCGAAGGTTCTGCTCAGTTAATTACGCAGCTACGGCATCACTTTCCAGAGCAGTTCACAAAGGTAGTGCCGCAAAGCTTCACCCTTGCCACTGAAGCGTGAACTCCGGGCAGCGCTCCGCAAAGACATTCGTGAGGTAACGATGCGACGCGATATCGGTGAAAATATCAACCACCGGAGCCTTTTCTGTACCGCTGAGGACCAGCACCGCATCAAGCCCGGCAAAGCGGGTTTGCACCACCCGATCCGGCGCATCCCTGAGGTGCACAAGATCCTCCGACGTGCAGGCTGCGAGAGCCTCAACTGTGCCCGGTCCGGTCATCCGGAACCAAGCCCAGGTTTCTTCCCGGTAGGCCAGGTAAGTTCCCGCAGGGAGGTCGGCAAATGCACTGGGCAGTGCGGCGTCACTCTCGGAGAGCACCAGCAGTTCCGTGCTGCCCAACCGTGCGATACGCAGCCCCTCAGCTCGAGCGACGCAATTGATGCCCGCAGGGAAGGGTAATTCGTTGGCACGGCACCATTCCGGCGTACCATGACCCCGCAAACCTGTCCGCGGACGGTGTGTGAGATCAGCGATGATCCGAGTCCCGGCAATCTCGGTCATGCTTTCAACGGAACAGGGCACGGAGGGAAAGCGCCGTAGCGCGGTGTTGGGAGAAAGGGTCACGTTATCCATCCTGGCGGTTGTTTTCCGGATCATAGAAGGCGTGGGAGACAGTCCTGACCATTACCTCACGCCCACTGCGTGTGCGAATAGCAATCCTGCCGCCGGGCACCGCGTCATCTGGCGCGGCGAAGGCGAGACCGATCAGCCGGCCGGTCGTCGGTGACGGTAGAACGGAGGTGACATTACCGACCGCCACCCCGTTTTTCATTACCAGGCAGGACTCTCCTATCTCGCCGGACAGATCGAGCGGCGCCTCAAACCTGCAGAGCTTGCGGCTTAGCCCCGTCGACCGGCGCAGGTCTGCCGCCGGTTTACCCAAATAGTATGGTTTTTTCTTCGACAGTGCCCAACCCATGTCAAGTTCGTCCGGCGTGCTCAGTGCATCGGTATCCTGACCGATGATGATATGCCCTTTTTCGAGTCGCAGGACCCGCGAGGCCTCCAGCCCGTAGGGCGCGACGCCCACGTTTCGCAGGGCGGCCCAGAGTGCCCGGGCATAGCTTCCCGGCGTGTGCAGCTCATAGCTGAGCTCGCCGGTGAAGCCGATTCGCATGATCCGGACCGGGCATCCGGCGATGACCCCGCTGCGCCCTTCGAGAAAACCGAAGGAGTCACGATCCAACTCCACATCTCCTTCAAGCGATTTCAACACCTCGCGGGCGCGGGGTCCTGTCACGTTGATTCCGGCAAAGGCGGCCGTGATGTTCTGGATGTCGACATCCATCCGCCATTGGGTTCTCCACCATGACATATCTGAAAACACACGATCGACCGCACCTGTGGTGGCGGTGACATAGAAATCATCTTCAGCCATCCGATACGCCACGCCATCATCCACAACGGAACCCATTTCGTTGAGCATCAGGCAATAACGCACCCTGCCAACGGGCTGCTTGCCGTGGGACATGGTATAGATGCGATCAAGGAAGGCGGCGGCTTCAGGCCCACGCACAGCGAGTTTGCCGAGAGTGGAAACATCCAGCATGGCCACGTCCTCGCGGACGCTGCGCACCTCGCGGGCGATGATTTCCTGCGCGTTGCCGCCGCCGTAATAGAGCGGCCGCCACCATGCGCCGACGGGAGTCATCTTGGCGCCCTCTGCCCGATGCTCGGTATCTAGGGCGGTGAGCCGCTCCGGCATGCGCAGCGGGCCGGCGAGGAGGCCGAGTTTCTCCGGGCCGAATGGCGGTCTTGCGGTCGTCACCCCGATCTGGCCGACGCTGCGCCCGGTCTCTGCCGCAACGATCCGCGCCGTCTGAAGCGCCGAATGACGACCTTGCGAGGGCCCCATGCCGACAGTGGAGTAGCGCTTGACCAGTTCCAGCTCGCTGTAACCGTCCGCGACCGCGTTGACGATGTCCTTCACCTGGAGGTCCTCGTCGAAATCGACAAAGTCACGCCCGGCCTTGTCGGGGTCGGGTACCGGATAAGTGCGGTAGAGGGCGGCGTCGGGGTCGGGCGGTGCATCGGGCAGCGGGATATCGTGCCCCAACGCCCGTGCCGCGGCAGCACCGGCACGTTCGCCGCTTTGGATTACAGCATCGGGGGAAAAGATCCCTGCCACTGCACCGGCGAGGTGCATGGAGTCCGGATAGCTAGAAAGCGTGAAGCTCTGCCGGGCATCGTCGAAGCCCAGCTTCGCCCCGGCATGCAGCGGAAGCTGGTAGCCCGGAGTCGCGCCGGCATCGATCACCGCGAGATCGCAGGTGAGCGTTTCCCGGCCCGCCTGAGTTTCCACGTCGAGCGCGCAAAGCTGCCCGCTGCCCTTGGCCCCCTGCCCCGCCAGGACGCGAGCCGAGGCGATCACCCACACGCCCTGATCGGCGAGCGGCGAGGCGTGTTTGGCCAATTCGGGATTCTCGGCAGGCAGAAGAATGGCGGCGAGCTGCACCCCTGCCTCCAACAGGTCCATTGCAGCCGCGACACCGTGAGGCGTTCCGGCAAAGACAACCGCACGCTCCCCCGGCTTCACGGCATAGTGCCGCATCAACCGCTGGGCGGCGGTGACGATGCCGGGCAGGTCATTGTTGCGGAAGATCAAGGGCTGTTCCTGCGTCCCGCAGGCCACCACCACCTGAGCCGCGCGGACCCGATAAAGCAGGTTACCCTGGATAACCGGCAGGAAATTGTCAGCATACCAACCATTGCAGGTCGCATCGGTCAAAACGGTGATTTGTGGATGGTCAAGCCCGGCGCGTGCCTCGGCAAGCCGCGCTTCATTGTCACGTTCATAGGTCAGCGCACCGCCGGTTTCCGGCTCGGAATCCACCAGCACCACCCTGGCGCCCGCCGTGGCGGCGGCTCGCGCGGCGGCACAACCGGCAAGACCGGCGCCAACCACCAGCACATCGCAACGGAGATTACGCTTGCGGTAGTTGCCATCACCCTGCCCCGTGTCCACCACACCGAGACCGGCGGATTTGCGGATCACTGGCTCCCACAGTTTCAACCAGCTGTTCCGCGTCGGTCCAAAGAAACTGCGATAGTAGAAGCCGACCGGCAGAAACCGCCCGAGCCTGTCCAGCAGGCTGCCCCTGTCTCGATCTGCGTTATGCGATGTGTTCTGGGCGTTGACCGCAAGACCTTCCGTCAGCGCCTGCCGGTCGGCCCGCACATTGGGCTCGGATCCGATTTGCACAAGCGTATTGGAATCCTGCCCGCACATCGTCAGCGGACCGCGTGGGCGATGATATTTGAACGAGCGCGAAAACACCCAACGACCCGAGGCCAACATTGCGCTGGCGACAGTGTCTCCTTTCAGGCCGGACAATGTCTTGCCGTCGAAACTGAAGCGCAGGGGCGTGGCGCGGTGAATTCTTGTCCCCCACGGGGCGGGAAGTCGTACGTGCTCAGGCATTGGTATCCTCCGGCCCGTCGGGGAGCCATGTGCGGATGAAGTGGTCGGTGGCAGTGTGACGTTCCGCAAGAAAAACCGTGTTGCTCGGCCGGTGCCGCCACCACTCAACCATCGGGCCGATCGGGTTCTCGACGAAGAAGACATGGCGCACCACGGTTTCGGCATTCTCGGGATCGGTCGCGCGCTTCGGTCCGAGATACTGGAACTCGGAAATGTCGCGCAGCCCGTTCACCGGGCAGTTCAGTTGTTTCATGTCCTGCACCTCAATGGCTGGCGGCGGTAGCGCCCATTTCGTTGAGCAGTGCGAAACGCTCGAACCGCTCCAGGGCGAATGGTTTCAGAATGTCCGGCGTTCTTCCGGTGGCGACGCATTCAGAGAGGTATTTCCCGGCCACGGGCGTGGCCTTGAAGCCCCATGTGCCCCAACCGGTATCGAGCCAATAATTCGAGAGCGGTGAGGCACCCATGATCGGGCTGTAGTCGGGTGTCATGTCGGTGATCCCAGCCCATTGGCGCAACAGCTTTATGTTGTGCAAAAACGGGAAAAGATGGAGGGCGCCGTGGGCCAGATGCTCCTTCTGGTCGAAAGTCGAACGGGTGGAGGCAAGCTGGTAGGGATCCGAGCCGCCGCCGATCACGACCTCGCCGCGCGAGGATTGCACGAGATAGGTGTGCAGATTGGCCGAAGACACAAGTGTATCAAGGAAGGGCTTGAGGGGCTGGGTGACCATCGCCTGAAGCGGGAAACAGCGGATCGGAAGGGATAGACCGGCCAGCTCGGCGATCTGCCCATTCAGCCCACCCGCCGCCTGGATAACCTGTCCGGCGCGGATGTTGCCGCGGTCGGTCTCGATCTCCACCACCTTGTCGCCAGCGGTTCTCATACCGGTAACGGTTGTGCGCTGGTGGATCTCGACGCCCTTCTCGGCAGCGCGCTTGGCGTAGCCCCATGCAACCGCGTCATGCCGGGCGGTACCGCCGTCCTCATGCCAGAGCCCGCCGAGCACTTCGTGCTGGCCACCCTCATCCATGTTCAGATGCGGGCAAAGCTCGCGCACCATTTTCGGGTCCACGACCTCGACGCGCGTGCCAGCCAGCTTGCCCATCTCGGCGCGCAGATGAAAGCTGCGCATGGTAGCGTCGGAATGGGCCAGCGTAAGTTGCCCCCGCTGAGAGAACATGACGTTGAATCCAAGCTCTTGGCTCATTTCCTCGAAAAGCGTCACGCCTTCCTTGTAGAAGCGGATCGACTCGGCAGTAAGGTAGTTCGATCGGACGGTGGTCGTGTTACGTGCGGTGTTTCCGCCGGCGAGGTATCCTTTCTCCAGCACCGCAACAGAACGAATGCCATGTTTGTGCGACAGGTAGTAAGCCGAGGCCAAGCCATGGCCGCCGCCACCGATTATGACGACATCGTAAGAGGGTTTCAGATCGGGAGTGGCTGGGATGTCCCGGTAGGGCTGATGCCCCTTTTTCAGCCCGTATCTGAGTAGTGCGAACGGCATTGGCTGGCTCCTTGTGCTTGACAGCAAGCAAGCGGGACGCAGCGCGAATTCGCAAGAAAGCGATTATTGCCGTATGACCCCAATTTTGTTATGACATCAAAACGCGAATAGTGAGCAGCTTTATGCGCGATCTTCCTCACCTTACCTATCTTCAAGCTTTTGAGGCATCCGCCCGGCATCTGAGCTTCACCCGGGTCAGCGAGGAACTGAACTGCACCCAAGCGGCGATTTCGCAACGGATACGGGGGCTGGAACAGTATTTTGGTCGCCCGTTGTTTCATCGAAAACCGAATGGGCTGGAACTTAGTTCAGCTGGCGCGGCCTATCTGCCCGGCATTACCCAAGCGCTCGACGTGATGGATGCCGCCACGCGCGGGCTGACCGGGCGGCGCGTGAAACAGACGGTAACGGTGTCGGCACCCATTTCCTTCCTCAACCGCTGTCTCGCCCCGCTGTTGCCAGAGTTCACCGCCGCACATCCCGAGATTGGCTTGCGGCTGAACAGTTCGATCTGGACCGACCCCAACCTCGACCTCGCCGATCTCAACATCGGGTTCGGAGAAGCGAAGCTGCTGCCCGACAATGCGATCCGGCTTGCCCCCGCCCCGGTGGTAAGAGTGGCGGTTGCAGGCAGCAGAAAACCGGCGCAACGACGCCTCGAGGTGCAGGGAAAGTTTCCTCTTTGGGAACTCTGGAGCGAGGCGGCAGGTGAAACTTTTGAAGCAGAGTTCCCGCCCTGCCGCGTCGATACGGCCGACACGGCGCTTCATCTCGCCGTTCAGGGCCTTGGTCACGCGGTCGTTTATGAAGCCTACGCACTTGCCGCAGCGGGGCAAGTCGCCGGTTCCTTGCCGGTAGACATCGGTCACGTGCTTTTGCTCCAACTCAACCCCGCGCGCCAGACGCATAGCGCAACGCGGGTTTTCGTCGACTGGCTCTCAACCCGGTTTCTATCGGAACAGAGCTAGATCTCCGTTGGCGGCGATCCCCACTGAGGCCTCATTGAGCGATTGAGCATTTCCTTTCGCGTCAAAGCGTCTGGACACTTGCGCAGGATTTTCAGGAAACGCCCGGTTCGGCCCCGATTCGCTTTGCTTCCAGTATGCTTCTGGCAACAAATTCGGCCTTCCCCAGCGTTTCGGCGATCTGTGAACCCCTTGGCTTCACCGTCGAAAACCATCGAATTTACAGAGTTTTTCGACATTTGCGCCGTCGAGAACAAATTATTCAAGACGATGCTTGATTTTTCCGTATCCAACTTGGATGCTGAACAGAGAAGCAAGAATGAAAGAGTTCGACGCATGTTCGACAAAGAGACCAAGGCCGGCTGGATTGTGGGCGTCGATGTTGGAGGGACGTTCACCGATTTCGCAGCCCGGAACGTGTCCACGGGCGAATTCGCCGTCCATAAGCGCCCTTCCACTCCGCACGATCCCTCGGAAGCGATCCTCCAGGGCTTTGACGAGTTGCAAGCGAAGATCGGGATTTCAGGCGAGGATGTTGGCCGGTTCGCACATGGAACCACCGTTGCCACCAACGCCCTGCTGCAGCGCAAGGGTGCCAAGGTGGGCGTCGTCACCACTCGCGGTTTCAGGGATCTGCTGGAAATCGGACGCCAGGTCCGGCCTTCGATTTACGATCTGCAAGCCGATGCGCCGCCCCCTCTGGCAGACCGACAATCGCGCCTGGAAATAGCGGAGCGGATCGGACCCGACGGCGAAGTCATCACCCAGTTGACCGACACTGCCATCGAGACACTGATGGACGAGCTGGCCGAATTGCCTGACTTGCAGAGCCTGGCAATCTGCCTCCTGTTCTCTTTTGCCAATCCTGACCATGAGCAACGTATCGCCAGCGCAATCAAGCAGGCGCGCCCCGACCTATATGTTTCGGTATCGTCCGAGGTGCAGCCCGAGTTTCGCGAATACGAACGTTTCAGCACCACCTTGATCAACGCCTTCCTCCAACCGGAGGTCAGCCGCTACATGGACAGGCTTCAGGCCGCAGTGGCCCACGCCGCACCACGGGCGCGCTTCGGGATCTTCCAGTCGTCTGGTGGACTGATGTCGGTCGATAGAGCGGCGCAATTCCCGGTGCGCACGGCGCTATCCGGCCCCGCTGCCGGAGCGGTTGGAGCAACCGCCGCAGGCGCGGCCTCGGGTATAGGCAATATCGTGACGCTCGATATCGGCGGCACCTCCACCGATGTCTGCCTGATCCGCGATGGCAAGACCGAGATCGCCCATGTGCGCGAGATCGCCGGATTTCGCATCCGACTGCCGATGGTCGACATTCACACCGTCGGCGCGGGTGGAGGCTCGATCGCCCAGGTTGCGCCCGACGGACTCATGCGCGTCGGGCCAGAGAGCGCGGGCGCCGTGCCCGGGCCGGCCTGTTACTGCAAGGGTGGAACCGAGCCGACCGTGACCGATGCCAATGTCTACCTCGGCCGATTGCCCCTCTCGCTCGCAGGCGGCGGGCTGACGATAGATCCCGCGAAAGCGGAAGCCGTCATCACGGAGATCGCTGGCAAGCTTGGCGTCTCCCCGATCAAGGCAGCTCTTGGCATTGCCGGAATCGCGACCTCGAACATGACACGGGCCATTCGTGCCGTCTCTACCGAGAAGGGCCACGACCCGCGCAACTTCGCCTTGATGCCCTTCGGCGGTGCGGGCGGGCTGCACGCCGCCGATGTCGCCCAAGCCCTGGGCATACGCCGCATTCTCGTACCGCGCGCGCCCGGTATCCTGTGCGCTGACGGGCTGCTGGAGGCCGAACTTCAGGAAAACTTCGTCTCCACCATCCGCACAAGGCTTGACGGCGACCTTTCCGCCATCAAGCAGGCGGTGGAGAAACTGACACATGACGCGTCCCACTGGCTGAAAACTGAAGCTGCGGAGGCAGAGGATGGGCGCGTCGTGTTGTCTCTCGACATGCGCTATGTCGGCCAGAACTACGAGCTTCCCATTGAATTCGCAGGCGATCCAACGCAGGTCAAGGCATTGCGCGAAGTCTTCCTTGCCGAACATATGCGCGCCTATGGTCATGCCGATCCAGATGCGCCGATCGAAATCGTCAACATCCGAGCCAAGGGCATTGCCCGGCTGGTGCGAGGCACAACGGATCTTGCGGGTCCCGCCGACATGGGCGAGCCGCTGGAGATCACCAAGGCCTGGTTCGAGGAATCTGCCCCGGTGGACACCCCGGTCTACGATCGAACCGCCCTGCCAGTTGGCACCACTCTGACCGGCCCCGCGATCATCACCCAGCTCGATTCGACCACCGTGGTCCCTCCCGGAGCAACCATCACGGTCGATCCGGCCCTCAACCTCATGATGGAGCTCGGCAATGACTGATGCACGCGAAAGTCAACTCGATCCGATCGCGCTGGAGATTACCTGGAACGGCCTCAAATCGGTCGCCGACGAGTGCTTTCTGACGATCATGCGCAGCGCCTTCTCGACCAACATCAAGGAACGGCACGACCATTCCACCGCGATCGCCGACGCTTCCGGCAGGCTGGTCGTGCAGGCCGAGAATGCCCTGCCGATCCACCTCGCCTCGATGGCCGGGTTGATGAAATACATTCTGAACCAATACGGTGACACGCTCGCCCCCGGCGACATCTTCATTGGCAACGATCCCCATGTTGCCGGCGGCACCCATCTGCCGGACATCAACCTCGCCGCGCCGATCTTCGATGGCGAGCGCTTGATCGGATTCGTCGCCAATATCGTTCACCATGCTGACGTGGGTGGTGCCGCTGTAGGCTCCATGTCGGGCGGCCTGGACGAGATTTACAAGGAAGGGCTGCGCATCCCCATCGTGCGGCTTTACTGCAAGGGCGAGCTGGTCGAGGACATGCAGCGCCTGCTGCTGCTGAACATGCGCCTGCCCGAAGAGCGGTTGGGCGACCTCAACGCCCAGATCGCCGCCGCCCATCTCGGTCGCCGCCGGGTCGAGGAAATCATGGGCAATATCGGTGCCGATGCCATGACCCGCACCTTCAACAGCATCATTGAACGCACCCGGATTCGGATGCGGGCGGCCATCACGACCCTGCCGGACGGCGAATATGCCTTTTCGGACGTTATGGATGATGACGGCGCCGGCACCGAGGACATCCTGATCAACCTGGTGATCCGCAAGTCGGGTGAGGCGATTGTCTTCGACTTCACCGGCACTGATCCTCAGATGGTCGGCAACTTCAACTGCACTTTCAACGCCACCCAGTCCGCGGTCTGCTTCGCCCTCAAGGCGCTGCTCGACCCGGAAGTGCCAAATAACCACGGCATCTTCGACGCGATCGAGATCACGGCGCCGGAAGGCACTTTGGTCAACTGCGTCTTCCCGGCCGCTGTCGCCATGCGGGCCAACACCTGCCAGCGCATCGTCGATGTCGTGATCGGGGCGTTGGCCGAAGCACTGCCAGAGCGGGTAATCGGTGCAACCAACGGTGCCAACACCTCTGCCGTTTTTGCCGGGACCGACCCACGCAGCGGCAAACAATACGTTTATCTTGAAACCTTGGGCGGCGGAATGGGCGCACGGGCGACCCATGACGGCAAGGACGGCGTACAGGTGAACATAACCAATACGTCCAATCTGCCGGTAGAAGCCATCGAGCAGGAATATCCGCTGCGCGTGGAAAGCTACGCGCTGGTCGAGGACAGCGGCGGTGCCGGGCGTCATCGCGGCGGCTTGGGTATCCGGCGCATCCTGCGTCCCGTGGGCCATACCTGCGAGTTCAACGGTGTCGGCGAGCGCTTTCGCAACCGGCCCTGGGGAATTTTCGGCGGCCAGCCTGGCGCGGCGGGAGCCTTCGCCATCGAGACGGAGGGTCAGGGGCGCCAATCGCTGCCACCCAAGGTATCCAACATCAAGCTGACACCCGCCTCCCATGTGGTCATCGAGACACCCGGCGCTGGCGGCTACGGCGCGCCCGCAGACCGCTCCGCCAAGGAGCTCGAAGATGACGCACGCTCGGGAAAGTTCACGCAGGACTTCATCGACCGAAACTACACCTGTGAGAAAACCAATAGAAACTGCATGCCACCAGCAAGGAGAAAACCATGAATATCAAGGCAACCGCCTTCATGCTTGCCACGGCCCTCGGGGCCACATCGCTACCCATCGCCGCTCAGGAGATAACCTGGGAACTGGCAAACGAATATGGCAAATCCTCGATCATGGGCGTCGGTGACGAGGCCTTCATCAAGGCCGTGGACGAGCTCTCTGACGGCATGATCGAGGTCACCCCGCATTACGACGGATCGATCGGCTACAAATCCGTCGACCAGTTCGATGCGGTCGGGGACGGGGCGATCGAGATCGCCGATACAGTGATGGGCGCCGTTGCAGGAATCGAACCGATCTTCCTGCTGTCCTCGCTTCCTTTCATCGCCGGCTCGGACGCCGATGCGAAGCTGCTCTTCGAAGTCGCCCGCCCGACATACGAAGAGGTCTTCGCCAAACACAACCAGGTACTGCTCTGGGCGACGCCCTGGCCGCCATCGGGGATCTGGGCCAACAGCCCGATCACCTCGCAGGAAGAGCTGGCCGCTCTCAAAATCCGTGCCTGGGACCCAAGCGGCGTGCAGACGATGAGCAACGCTGGCGCCAACGCGGTGCAGATCAGCTGGGCCGACACGGTGCCGCAGCTCGCGTCGGGTGCGATCAACGCCGTGCTGACCTCGGCCGACGGCGGTGTGAGCGTCAAGTTCTGGGAATTCCTGTCGAACTTCACCGCAGTGAACTACTCGATGGCGCTGAACATGGTGCATATGAACAAGGACGTCTACGACAGCCTGACCGAAGAGCAGCAGCAGATCGTGATGCAAGCTGCGCAGGTCGCCAGTGACGCCGCCTGGGCCGAGTTGGGCAAGCGGATTGCCAAGAACTACGAGGAGATGCGCGCAAACGGTGTCGAGATCACCGAGAGCGTGTCGCCCGAGTTCCGCGCCTCGCTGGTCGACTCTGGTGAACAGGTCTACGCTGACTGGCTGGAAAAGACCGGCGAAACCGGCCAGTCCCTTCTTGACGAGTACCGGAGCAAGCTGGGTCAATAACCCGACCGGGCACCTTCGGGTGCCCTTTCCACGCAAGGCGAGAGGGGGGAATCGAATGGTAAGACGTGGCATGTATGCTGCCTCGGCCATCTGCTCGGGGATCGGAATATGGGTGTCGGCGGGGCTACTGATCTACATGGTCATTCACGTGAACCTCGAGATCATCCTGCGGAGCTTCTTCAACAGTTCCACCAGTTCGATGAGCGAATTCACCGGCTACGCCATGGGCGCGATGACTTATCTGTCCATCGCCCACACTCTGAAGGCGCGCAAACACGTGCGGGTCAGCCTGATCAAGGCGCTTCCGGGCAAGAGACTGGCAGTTGCGGTGGAGGTCTTTTGCTTGACGGCAACCTTCGTGGTCATCGCCTTCGTCGCCAGGAACATCTGGACGATCCTGAGCCGTGACTTCACACGCGGATCCGTCAGCCCAACGCTGATGCAGACGCCGACATGGTATATCGATGCGGCCGTCTGCACCGGCCTCGTCTTCCTTCTACTGCAACTGTTCTCGAGCGTGCTTGAAGCCATTTACGACGGTGTTCCCGAAGACGCGGTCGAAGGAGACTGACCGATGGAAAGCCTCTATGTCGCGGCCGGTGTGCTCGGCCTTATCATCCTCTTCCTCGGCCTCGGCGTGTGGGTCTTCTCCGGCCTGCTGCTGGTGAGCATCACCGGGCTGGCCTTCTTCATAGATATGCCCCTGTCACGGATCGGCTCGATCCTTGGCCCGATCATGATCCGCAGTGCAACCGGATGGGAGCTGTCGGCGATCCCGATGTTCGTCTGGATGGGCGAGATCATCCTGCGAACGGACATCTCCACCCGTCTCTTTCGCGGTCTTTCACCGCTGACCTATCACCTACCGGGCCGGCTGCTACACACCAACATTGCAGGCTCGGCGATCTTCGCCGCTATCTGCGGATCGAGCGCCGCCACCACGGCCACCGTGGGCAAGATCACCGTGCCCGAGCTTGATCGCCGCGGCTACAGTTCCGCGCTGACCTACGGCTCGCTTGCCGGGGCGGGGAGCCTCGGCCTGCTGATTCCACCATCGATCATCATGATCATCTACGGCGTGATCGCCGAGGTTTCGATCGCTCGGCTCTTTGCGGCAGGTATCCTGCCGGGTATCATGATCGCCGGATTCTACTCAGCCTATGTGATGGCCGTGAGCCTGCTGTTCCCCAAGGTCGCCCCCGCCGACGGAGAGCGGCCGAGTGCGGGCGACATGCTGCGCGGCATCGTCGACCTGATGCCTATCGGCCTGCTCATCACCCTCGTGCTCGGGGCCATCTACTCTGGCATCGCCACCCCGTCCGAAACCGCCGCCGTCGGCGTCGGTGTCACACTAGTCTACACCGTCGTCACTAGACAGATGAATCGCAAGGTATTCATGGAGAGCCTCTTCGCCTCCGTCCACACCAGTTGCATGATCAGCGCCATCATGATCTCGGCAGCCTTCATGTCGACAGCAATGGGCTTCATGCATGTGCCGCAAGATATTTCTGCCGCCATCGCGCAATTCGAACTGTCCCCCTACGCCCTGATCGCCTTACTGACGCTGCTCTACATCGTGCTGGGCATGTTCCTCGAGGGTGTGTCGATGACGGTGATGAGCCTGCCGATCACCCTGCCGCTGGTGATGACTGCCGGGTTCGACCCGATCTGGTTCGGCATCTTCCTGATCCTGATGATCGAATTGGCGCAGATCACCCCGCCGATCGGGTTCAACCTCTTCATCCTGCAGGACCTCACGCGAACCAGCATCACCCGGATCATCGTAGCCGCATCGCCATTCTTCCTGCTGATGTGCACGGGCGTGCTGGTCATCACGGTCTGGCCAGAGATCGTGCTCTGGTTGCCCGACCAGCTCTACTCGAAATAGGAATCATCGTGATGTCTGAACACCGCCTGAACGGAAAGCTCTGCGTCGTGACAGGGGCCGCCGCGGGTATCGGCCGCGAGACTGTCCTCGCATTTGCCGAGGCGGGGGCAAAGGTCCATGCCGTGGACCGCGACAGCGGCGGGCTCGGCAAACTCGCGGCCGAGGTTCCGAGCATCGCGACTCATGCCTTCGACATCACCGATGCGCAGGCCGTCGCAGAGTTTCACGCCGAGCTGCCGCGGCTCGACGTTCAGTTCAACTGCGCCGGAATCGTTACGGTCGGTGGGTTGGGCGACTGCAGCAAGGAAGACTGGGAGCAGGCACTATCGGTCAACGTGACTTCAATCTTCCTGATGATGCAGGCTGCGCTGCCGCGACTCCAGTCCGGTGGGGGCGGCTCGATCATCAACATGGCGTCGGTTATCTCCTCCATCGGCGCGGCCCCGCAACGCTTTGCCTACGGTGCGACAAAGGCCGCCGTGCTGGGGATGACGAAATCCGTTGCACTCGACTATGCAAGTGTCGGCATCCGTTGCAACGCCATCTGCCCCTCGGGCGTGGAAACACCATCCATGACCGACCGGATCGAGGCCATGGAAGACCCGGACGCCGCTCGGGCGATGTTCTCATCCCGGCAGCCAGTCGGGCGGATGGGTACACCGGCGGAAATCGCCGAGCTCGCGCTCTATCTTGCCTCCGATGCCTCGGTCTACATGACCGGCAGTCACATCGTCATCGACGGCGGGGCCAAACTATGAGCGCGGCAAGGGTCACCACCGGCATTGTCGGCCTGGGCCGTTGGGGCCGAAACCTTGTTACATCCGGTCAAGGCGGTCCGCTCTGTTTCACCCACGCGGCCACCCGGACACCCGCGAAAGCAACGGAATTCTGCATCGAACAGGGCCTCGATTTGCGCCCCGCGCTGGCAGACATTCTGGATGACGTCGAGGCCGTGGTCCTCGCCACGCCACACAGCCAGCACGGGGCGCAGGTGCGTGCGGCTGCCGCTGCCAGACGTCATGTCTTCGTCGAGAAACCGCTGGCACTGAACGTAGAGGATGCCGCCAGCGCATTCGATGCTTGCACGGCAGCGGGTGTGCAACTCGCCGTCGGCTTCAACCGCCGCCACCTGCCGGGTTATCAGGCGCTTTGCGCCCGCGTGCAAGGTGGTGCCATTGGCCGCCCACTGCATGTCGAGGGCAGTTTCTGCGGCCCCTTCGGCTACGATTACAGCGACGAGATGTGGCGCGGCTCATCCGACGAGAACCCGGCGGGCGGCATGGCAGCCATGGGCATCCACATCCTTGACGCCATGATCGCGGTGATGGGGCGGATCGCCCGCGTCTCCGTCCTGAGCCGCCGCCTCGCCGTATCGAGCCAGCTTGACGACACCACGACCGTGCATCTGGATTTCGCCTCCGGCGCAACCGGAACCCTGTCGACCCTGATGGCCTCTGCCCCGTTCTGGCGACTGCATGTCTTCGGCAGTGAGGGATGGGCACAGATGCCGGACCAGACGCGGTTGCTCACCTCGAACCTCGCAGGCGAGTGCACCGAGCAGAGCTTCGCCCCAGTGGACACCCTGGCCGCAGAACTGGCGTCCTTCGCGGCAGCCATGCGCCGGAGCGAGGACTATCCGGTGACGCGTGAGCAAGCCCTGGCGGGGGTGGCGACAATGGAGGCGATCGGCCGGTCGGCGACGTGGCAAGGCGCATGGGTCGAGGTTCCGGCACTGCCGCCGTCAGCATCCCTAGACAGGTCAGGCACCCCTACCTAAAGGTAAGCGGAAGCGCATAGCAATGGAGGCGAAACAATGTCGGAACGCGATGGTGTCAAGGTCGCCAAGCTGCTGAGAAATTCCATCCTGCGCCTTGAGCTCAGGCCGGGCGTGATCCTCGACGAGGCCGAACTTGGCGCGCGGCTCAATGTCTCCCGGACCCCCGTGCGCGAGGCGATCATCCAGCTCATTGCAGATGGTTTGGTCGTGCGTGAGGGACGCAAGGCAAAAGTCGCACCGCTCGATTTCGATGACGTGCCCAAGCTGTACGACGCATTGCTGATCTCCAGCCGTCTTGTACATCGCCAGGCAGCTTTGAACAGGATCGAAAGCAATCTCAGGGACATTACCCGTGAGATGGAAAGATTCGAGGCGCTGACCGCAACCGGCAACGGCGTCGAGCGATCGGAAGTAAACGTCGCATTTCACAAGGCGATCTCGGCTTCCGCCGACAATCGCTATATCTCCGATTTCTACGAACAGGCGCTTTTCGGAACGATCAGGCTTTCCCGGGCATGCTTCAGCAAACGTGAACTTGCGGGCCGGGAGGCCGGCACGACCCAGCTGTCAGAACACCTGAACGAAACCGTGCGTCAACACCGGCGCATCTACGAGGCCATCGAGGCTCAGGATATGGAAGCAGCCGACGCCACTGCAATCGAGCACTACCAGCTGACCAAGAAGCGCGTTACCGAAGTCCTGTTCAGTCAGACAGAGGCCCTCACCGAGTTGGAGGACCTCACGCTGGACAGCTGGGACGTGCCCGAGCTGTCGCCAGAAACGTCCGGTATGCACCGCTGAAGCGTCCTGAGGCGGCGCGTCAGCGGACCAGCACGCCCGAGGCCATGAAGCCCCCATCCACGTTGAGGATATGCCCGTTGATGTAAGCTGCATCGTCGGAGGCCAGAAACTGAATCGCCGCGGCCACTTCCTCGGGCTTTGCGTATCGCTTCGCCGGGATCTGGGCCTCCCACATCGCGCGATCTTTCGGTCCGTGCACCTGCAACACCATCGGCGTGTCCACAGGCACCGGCGCGACTGCATTGGCTGTGATCCCCTTGTCACCGAGTTCCGCGGCCAGCAGGCGGGTAAGCATATCGACTCCGCCCTTGGTGCAGGAATAGGCCCCGCGCCCGGTGTTGGCAATCTGACCGTTGACCGAGCTGACGGTGATAATCCGCCCCTTGCCCTTCTCGAGCATCTGCCGCCCGGCGAACTGGCAACAATGGAACGTGCCCGTGAGGTTCACCTCCAGGATCCTGCTCCAGTCGTCGGGGTCGAAATCGAGGATATGCCCGGTCTTCACGATGGCAGCGGTCGCCACCAGGATGTCCGTCCCGCCTGCCTCGCCGAGCACCGCGAAGGCGGCCTCAAGTGCTGCACGGTCCGTCACATCGACCTTCACGGCCCTGACATCTCCATGCGGCGAGAGCCGCACCATCGCGGCATCGAGCGCCTCCTGCGACCAATCCATGATCGTTACAGCGGCACCCGACTTCGCGAAGGCTTCGGCACTGGATTCACCGATGCCGCCCGCTCCGCCGGTGACAACCACGTTCTTTCCGGAAAAATCGCGCATGCTATCTCTCTTCTTCAGTCGTTTTGTTGTCTGGGGCTCGCGGTCATGTCGCCAGTAGCCAAATTCGATGACCAACTTGAACAGAACCGAAGCCGGAAAGAAACCTGCAGATGTCTCGCCTTGCCCGGCAGATGATTAAATCGCACGCGCATGAAGGATGCCGGTCACTACCGGGCCAATAGCGAGCTATCGGCAAGGATCACACGGCCGCCACCAGCTGGATCTCGACCGGGGCATTGCCC
Organism: Paracoccus saliphilus; assembly: GCF_028553805.1. Lineage (NCBI taxonomy): Bacteria > Pseudomonadati > Pseudomonadota > Alphaproteobacteria > Rhodobacterales > Paracoccaceae > Paracoccus > Paracoccus saliphilus. The sequence continues at coordinate 3,041,983 of NZ_CP067140.1, forward strand.
GGCAAATTGGCCACGCCGATTGCACAACGGCTGCAGATTCCCCGATCTCCAAGCCGTTCTCTCAGAAATGCAGAGGCAAAATCGGCAATCTTGCTGTGCTCGCTGAAGCCGTCTTCCGCGGCGACGTAAACGGTCATGGTCAGCATGGCGGCGATTTCCTCATCACCGCGCAGCTTATCTTCGATGGCCAACAAGGCATTGGTGCAGGCCAGCCGCACGGCCTCTCTCTGCACGTCGATCTGCCCTGTCCGGACCGGGCCATCAAACATCATTCTGCCGTTCTGACGCGGTGTCATTCCGGCGGTGTAAATCAGCCCGCCGTGGCGGCTCGCGGGCACATAGTCACCTTGCGGAACGGGCATTGCGGCCTCCTGCATCCCGCTCATGCCCGGTACCTTTCCACGAGTTCGGCCAGCCGCCGGACGGCTTCAACCGAGGCCGCGTGATCCTGCGAGAAGTTCAGGCGGACACTTCGAGGGGTGTGAGGGCTGAACTCGGTTCCCGGCGTAACGGTCACCGCGGCCTGCTCTCGCAGGGCCGTCACGAAATCCCTGGGCGAAATCGAAAGCTTGGGCAGTTGCGGAAACAGATAGCTTCCTGCCCCGGGGACCCGCACATCGCAGCCCTCGATCTTGCGGAACGATTGCACGAGGTCGTCCCGGATGCGTTGGTGCGCTGCGATGCGCGTTTCCATCCAGCCTTCCGGCTCTGCAAACCATGTGGTCAGAACGGCCTGTGAATAGCCTGCAGCACGCAGGGAAACGATGGCTTGAAGCTTTTCCATCCGCTCGATGATCGCCGGCGCACCGAAAGCCACTCCCAATCGATAACCGCTCAGGGACTCGGTCTTCGACGGGCCCATGATCGTCACCACGTTGTCCGCGGCAATGTTCTGTGCACGTAGATGAGTGTAGGCAACCCCCTCATAGCGCAGGCGCGAATAGAGCTGATCGACAATGACCGTGGCATCATAGCGGCTGGCCAGGGCCGCGATCCGGGCAATCTCACCGGAAGAGTAAACAACACCGGCCGGATTGTTGGGATTGGAGAAAAGGAAAACCTTCGCGCCATTGCGGAAAACCGCTTCGAGCTCGTTCAGATCGAGCCCCGCACCATCTTCGGTCGAGTTGTAGTGCATCTGCACCGGCATCATCTCGCCCTCGAAAAACTCGACGAGCTTGCGATTGGCGAAATAATCCGGCTGAACGATGGCCACCTTGTCGCCGCGCGCCACGGTCGCCGCGACTGCCAGGAACAGCGCTCCCTGGGTCCCGGGCGTCACGATCAGCCCGTCGCGTGCGTCGACCGAAGCGCCGGTGAAACCAGCAAGCCGCTCTGCCAGCCCTTCGCGGATGGCCATGGCGCCGCGATACTCTGTATAGGCCTGTGCACCACCTGTCCGCACCCCGGCCTCGAAGGCATCGAAGGCGCCCGGCGTGGGCTCATGTGCATCAACGTCGCCATGCGAAAAATCGACTGGCCTACCGGACAAGACTTCGCCTCTCATCCAGGTTCCACCTTTGGCACCGAGGCGCACCTCCTGTCCGGGGGCCGCGTCGACACCCAGCTTTTCGAACTTGCTTTGCACGGTCATGCGGTCGCCTTCTGCTTGGGGCAATAAACTCTATCGGCACCCTAACGGCGCACAATAAAGAAAGCAAAACTGGTGTTTTTGTTTTCAAATGATAGTAAAAATATCTTATGAACACACGTTTCCTGCAGAGTTTCATCATGGTCGCCGATTGCGGCTCCATCGCCGAGGCAGCGCGAAGGCTGAACCTTACCCCTGCGGCTGTCGCCCAACGTTTGCGCGCGCTGGAGGATGACCTCGGTCACGATCTGGTCGTCCGCGCAGGCTCTACCGTGCAACCCACCGAAGAAGGCTTGGCCATCCTCGAGAATGCTCGCACCCTAGTGCAGGGCGCACGCGACCTGCGGGCCATCGCAGCCAGGGGCGTGCCTGCCGGTCAACTTCGTCTCGGTGCCACGGCCAGCGCGATGACCGGAATCCTTCCGGCCGTGATCGCCGAACTCAGCACCGGCTGGCCGGATATCGAGTATTTCGTACAGCCGGGATCGTCCCAGGAACTCTACCACCAGGTCATTCGCGGGGAGCTTGACGCAGCCCTTATCGTCAAGCCCAGCTTTTCGATCCCGAAATCGGTAGACTGGAAAACTGTTCGCGACGAGCCTTTGGTGCTGATCGGGCCTGCCGACATACCCAAGGGCGAAATTTCCAGCTTGCTCGGCAGATTTCGTTTCATTCGCTACGATCGCAATCAATGGGGCGGTCATATCGTCGACCAATACCTTCGGAAAAACAACCTCACCGTCCAGGAATGGCTGGAACTCGATGCTCTGGACGCCATCGCGGCAATGGTCGATCGCGGCCTCGGCATTTCCATCGTCCCCGATTGGGCCCCGCCTTGGCCCACCGGGCTTCAGCTCTCGAAACGACCCCTGGCGGGAGGGCAAACCCGGCAGACGGGCATATTGTGGAACCGCGCCGGAGCACGAATTGCGGCGGTCAATGCGTTTGTCGGCGCCTGTGCCAAGATGGCCCCTCTTCCCCTACGGACACTCGGCAAGTGAATCGGCTACAATCTTGGCCAATTTCTTGTCCGAATTGATCAGCTCCGACTTTGCCTTGATCCGTTTCAGCCCTATCGGTGAAGCCGGATGCCTCCCCGCCATGCAGTCAAGGCAGGGAGGTTTGGCAGTTATTCCACCTTGACGGACATTTCCCCGAGACCGGCCACTGCTATCGTCATTTCGTCGCCGCGATTTACCGGGCCGACGCCAGAGGGTGTGCCCGACAGGATCACGTCACCTGCCGCGAGGGTGAAATAGTCGGAGAGGTAGGAAATCATTTCCGGCACCTTCCAGATCATCTGGTTCAGATCGCCTTCCTGCCGCACTTCACCATTAACGGAAAGAGCGATACGTCCTTCGTTCAGAAGGCCGGTTTCGCTGGCAGGATGAACGGGACCGCAAGGTGCCGAGCGTTCGAATGCCTTGCCGATCTCCCAGGGGCGGCCCATCTTCTTTTGCTCGCCCTGCAGGTCGCGGCGCGTCATGTCCAGCGACAGAGCGTAACCATAGATGTGATCCTCCGCGTCGGCGATCGAGATCCGGTTGCCCCCCGACTTCAGCATCACCGCCATCTCGACCTCGAAGTGAACATCCGAGGAATGGTCCGGATAGGGGAACACGCCGGACGGGTCGAGATTGTCGGGGTTCTTCTGAAAGAAGAAGGGCGGCTCGCGATCCGGATCATGGCCCATTTCAATAGCATGTGCGGCGTAGTTTCGACCGATGCAATAAACTCGGCGCACCGGAAACTTCGCCGCGCTTCCCGCAACTGGCAGTGCCACGACAGGCGGCATTGGGATCACATAGTCCGACATTCGATTCCTCCCGATCAATTTGGATTGTGTCTTGTATTAGTCTTAAAGATAGGTAAGATCAATCGCAACCAATCATCTAAAAATCTGGCCATTTCCAGATTGATTGCAAAAATTAACGCAATACGGCCGAATATGAGTAAAATTGGTAGACCAATATTGGAGGGCAGCTTGCTCACCAAACCAGAACCATCGGACCAGAACGATGCAGCGGCGCGCCTTCGGGCGTTTATAGTCGAAGGTGGCTACGAACCCGGCGATCGGCTCCCGCCCGAGCGTGAATTGACGGGTGCGCTGGCGATGGGTCGGTCGATGTTGCGCCGCGCGCTCGACCAGCTGGAGCGTGACGGCGCCATCTGGCGGCATGTGGGCAAGGGCACCTTCGTGGCTAATGGGATTGCCGCTGCCGGCGGCGCGGGGGGGCTCGTCGAGCTAGGCCGACAACTGACACCGTTTCGGATGATGCGCGCCCGGCGTTGCATCGAGCCCGCGATCGCGCGGGAAGCCGCAATGAACGCCTCGGGCGAGTCCATGACACGCATGCGCCTGGCCATGGAACGCGCCAGATCGGCATCGAACTGGGAAGACTACGAGGCGCAGGACGACCATTTCCATCGCACCATCGCGATGGGTGCCGACAACCTGCTGCTGCTTTCCCTCTTCGATCAACTCAACCAGGTGCGGCGGGCCGTCGCCTGGGGCAATGTCACGCGTGATACGATCAGGCCTGACGCGGATCACCAGAGTTTCGGTGAGCATGAGGCGATCGCCACCGCGATCGAAGCCCGTGATCCTGATCGCGCATACGAAGCGATGCGCCTGCATCTGGGATCTGTCAACGCGCGCCTTTTCGACGAGGGGTAGGAGCAACAGAACTGAAAAGAGCCCGCCAACCGGGCCAGTCACATCGAATTTGGGAGGAGACGATGAAACTGCATGGAAGAACCATAGTGAAAACCGTGGCAGGCTTGGCCATGGGCGCTGCGTTGGCGTTTGCCGGCCCGGTGTTGGCGCAAGACGACGATCCCATTCGCGTGGCGTTCGGCGACATCGCCAGTGTCGAGAGCCTGAATCTGCTGATCGCCATGGAGCGCACCAAGGAACGCGGCGTCCCCATGGAGTTGACCTACTTCAACTCCGAGGATGTCGCGTCGCAGGCGGTTCTTGGGGGAGAGGCCGATATCGGCGTGGGCGCGCCCTATGCCTTCATCCAGAATGCCAAGGCTCCGATCCGGATGTTCTTCCGGATGTCCGGCCTGCTGTTTTTCCCCGTGGTGAACAGTGAAGTCTATTCCGGCTGGAAGGACCTGGACGGTGAGGAGGTCACGGTCCATTCGCGCGGCTCGGGCACAGAGGCGCTGATGCGCCTGATGGAAGATGTCCACGATATCGAGTTTTCGCAGATATCCTATGTCCCGGGCTCCGAGGTGCGGGCCGGCGCAATGCTGCAGGGTACGATCGACGCGTCGATCGTGGATGCCGCGAACTTCCGGCTTTTGCAGGAGCAAGGCGGTGACAAGTTCATGCGACTGCCGCTCGAAGGGATCGATGCAACGGATGAGGCGCTCTATGCGAACGCGGATGCCTTTGAAGACCGCGCCGAGGATCTGACGATCTTCGTCGAGGAACTGTTGCGGACCTGGAAGGATATCAACGACGATCCGTCCATCGTCGGCGAATTACGCGAGCAATACGGCCTGCTTCCGGATCTTCCGGACGAGGCGGCGTCCGAGGCAGTGCCATATTACACTCAGGCCGTTGAAGGCGGTGTCTACCCGCTTGACGGCGGTGAGCCACAGAATGCGCGCGACGACATCGCATTTCTTTCGGCCGCAGGTCAGGTCGAAGGTGATCCGGAAGAGATCGATCCTTCGGACTACTGGAATTTCGGTCCGCTTGAAGCTGCGAAATCGGCCGAATGAAGATTACCAGTTGCCCACCCCGGCCCGTCCGGGGTGAGCACTGGAACTGATGGATCACGGAATGACATCACGAACCTCGACCACAAGCGCCGTCGCCGGCCCAATATCTGGCGCCTTCAGTGCACTGGCAGATACGCCAATCGTCTGGCGGCTTCTCTCGCTCGCCCTGTTCTGCGCGGCATGGGAAATCGCCGGGCGGAGTAATTTCAACTACGCGTTTCCGACCTTCTTCGAAACGATGGGGGCTCTTTGGGAAATGTGTGCCGACGGGTCGATATTCTCGGCATATTTGCGCACTCTCCAGCCGCTCGTCATTGGGCTGGCCTTCTCACTGACTGTCGGGGTGAGCGCGGGGGTTCTGATGGGCCTGCGCGAAGATGCAGAATGGATGACCCTGCCGGTATTCATCACGATGCAGGCGGCGCCGATGGCGGCCCTGATCCCGCTGGTCACCTTCGTCTATGGGATCGGGCTCATCTCCAAGGTCCTCGCCGTGGTCATGCTGGCCATGCCGGTGATCGCAATAAACAGTTACAAGGCGGTTCGAAACGTGCCGCCCTCGCTGATCGATATGTGTCGCTCCTTTCAGGGTTCGCAGCGCCAGCAGATCGTCAGGATCATCCTGCCTGCCGCCAGCCCGATGATGTTCGCGGGGATCCGCCTGGGCGTCGCCGAGGGCTTCTCCGGCGCCGTTCTGGCCGAACTTCTGATCACACCCACCGGCATCGGCGATCTGATCACCTACAGCAGATCGGTCGCGCAATTCGACCACATGTACGCGGTTATCCTGTCCATCGTGGCGTTCGCGGTGATCACCGTGTCGCTCCTGCAAAAGCTGGAAACCAAGCTGTTCCGGCCCGAAACACGAGGCATCTGATGCATATGACGCAAACCATCGTGGCCGAAACGGAGGCCGACCAGATCATCGAGGTGGCCGGCATCCACAAGACCTACGGCAACGTGGTCACGGCGCTTCAAGACATAAACCTGGGCTTTCAGCGCGGAGAGTTGACGAGCCTCCTCGGACCGTCGGGCTGCGGAAAGACCACGCTTCTGAAGATCATCGCCGGGCTTCTGGAGCCCACCGAGGGCGAGGTCCGCGTACATGGCAAGCCCGTCACGGGACCGGGCCCGGAACGCGCCTTCGTCTTTCAGGATTTCGCGCTGATGCCCTGGGCCACGGTGATCAAGAATGCAGCCTTCGGACTGGAGTTGAAAGGAGTTGCCCTGGAGGAGCGCGAGGACCGGGCGCGCCACTACATCAATGAGGTCGGCCTGGCGGGGTTCGAGGACAAGTATCCGCATGAGCTGTCCGGCGGCATGCGGCAGCGGGTCGGGCTCGCGCGTGCGCTCGCAGTCGAAGCCGAGGTTCTGCTGATGGATGAGCCGTTCTCCGCTGTCGACGAGCAGACCCGCCGCAAGTTCCAGGAGGACCTGATCCGCCTGCGCGAGACCGAGAACAAGACCTTCATTCTCGTGACCCATTCCATCGAAGAGGCCGTCTACCTTTCCGACCGGATCGTACTTCTCTCACCGCGTCCCGGTCGTCTGAAACAGATCGTGGCCCCCGAAATCGACCGCTCGGGCGATCCAGAGGCCATTCGGCGAAACACCGAATATCTCGATCTGATCGACGATATCTGGGCCGGTCTGCGCGACTACGTGGAGTGAGGGCATGGAACTTTACGGATATCAGGTTCCCAAGATGGCTGCACTTCTGGTGTGGGCCGTCATCTGGGAGATTATCGGTCAGTTTGAACTCGTCATGCTGTTCCCGCCCTTTACAGATGTCCTGATGGCGATCCCCGACGTGATCACGACGCCCAGCTTCTTCGAGGCGGCCCGCATCACCGTGCTGAGCTATCTGGGCGGGCTGGCTCTGGCGCTCGTCATCGGTGTTTCACTGGGGCTTCTGATGGGATTGGTGAAACCGGCCGACGCCCTGCTCAACATGTGGGTGAACGTCTTTCTCTCGGCGCCGCTTTCGGCATTGGTTCCGGTGATCATGATCCTGTTTGGAATGGGCATGCCCACGGTCATCGTCACCGTCTTCATGTTCGCAGTCTGGATCATCGCGCTGGATACCCGTGCGGGGGTCCTGCACGTCTCGTCCTCACTGCTGGAAATGTCAGCTTCCTTCGGTGCCTCTCGCTGGCAGCGGATGAAGATCATTCTTCTCTCGGCTCTGCCTGAAATTCTGGCTGGTTTCCGGCTCGGGGTGATCCGCGGCGTGAAGGGAGTTGTGATCGGCCAGCTGCTGGTTTCGATCATTGGGGTTGGGGCGCTGTTTGCGCTGTACTCCCAGAACTTCCTGATGGCCCATTTCTGGGCGCTGATCCTGATCCTGTTCGGCTTTGCCCTCGGCTTGGCGGAACTGATCGGGCGATTGGAGCAACGCGTCGAATACTACGCGGGGGCACGTAGCTAGCAAAAGTATTAGCAGATTTTAGTCAATTCCCGCAGCGCGAGTTCGAATTCCGTTAGCGATACTCTCTGCCAAGTCGGTCGGAAAACCCGCAGGTAGAGCTGACATGGTGTCCGCCAATGCTGAATCGATCCGAGCGGTGATGTCGTCCAACACCTCCTCGGCCAATGCCACGCCGAAACCCGCCGCCCTCGCTGCTTGCAGGAAATGGCGCGGCACGATTTCGTTGACCCGATAGCGACCATCTATCGCCATCGCGAGGCGCATCCGGTTCTGACGAATCTGCCCGTCATCAACTGCCTTCTGCGCACTGAGCACATCGTAGAGAGGCGTCATACGGAAACCGCCGGGACGCAACGCGATGCTGAAATTCTTCGCATGACCGTCGGTCGCACCCAAAAGCCAAAAAAGTGCTTGCGCACGAACGAACGCTCGCCGATCCAATTCAGGGGTATCGCTGCCTTCCAGCAAGGCGATTCCGTCGGAAAATCCCGGTCCACCATCCGTCTGGTATTTTTGACTTGGAGCAATTCCAAGCGCCTGACAGAAATCCTCTTGGGGAAGACGGATCAGCCGCCCTGCCCCGGTCCATTGCCGGTCAGAACGTGTCACCACGAGACTGCGCACTTCCTCGAAATCCGCAATCTCAATTTCGGCCACAGCCGCCCCCATACTGCGGCAGAAACTCATGCAGAAATACTCGTTCTCGACACTGTCGGAGAGATTGATACCGCTCGGTAATTCGCCGATCTGCGTCTTGAGGATATGGGTGGTGGGCGTCAGCCCCGTGGGCCGCAACCAATTCCCGTCATGGCGCAGCAATGCCGTCTTTTCCTGAGTGCCCGCAATCGAGATGCGGAAGTCATCCTCAGCATCCAGCCCCAATGGAGCGTTCGCCAGGTTGCGCAGCATTGTGGCGATCTGCGCATCGTTTACCGGCTCCCCTTGCAAGGCTGGTGTATCGGGCATTTCGTCCGCAACGAATTGCAGTGCGCCCACGCAATCGTGGCCGATCTTTTCGAGGATGCGCCAGGCATCGGTGCCCTCTGCCCGCACCTTTGCGGCGACACGCTCACGGACCGCCTGATTGTCGGGCAGCAGATTTTCCAGATAGGCGATGACCGGCCCGCCGTGATACGCTTCTTCGCGCAGAGGCAACGAGAGCGAGATGGGCATCGCATGCTGCCAGGCAAGCCAACCCGGATCATAGGTAAAGCTGATCGCGCCGGTCCGGGCCAGGCGCAACTGCCCCACGAGCCGCCCGTTCAAAAGCACCTGCATCGTGCCGCCACGCCCGCGCTTCGCCATCAGAAGATGTCCTCGATCTCGACCGATCCGCCACGTTCGACCAACCGGAATTCCAGCTCGAGCGCAGCCATCACCGCCAAAACGGTTGCCAGCTTCGTGCCCGCGTCGCCGTTTTCCAGCGACGATATCGTCGCCACACGCAGATTGGTGCGTGCGCTGATATCACCTTGCGTCCAGCCGCGCGCCTTGCGGGCACGGCGGATCGCTTCACCAATCTGTTCCGCAGTTCTTGCCGTGAGGTTCATAACACACCTCCTTTACGCCACAGCGTAAAACGATTTGAATTACGCTTCAAAGTAAATTTTTATAAATTACTCTATGGCGTAAATTCCTCAGAACCAATCCAGCTGCGCAAAAGAACGCGTCCAGAATCTGCCCGGCAATCGGAAATGAGGAATGGCTAGACCGCGCCCAGTCCGGCGCCGGACCCCTATCCGGTTTTCAAACCAGGCCTGAATAGCTGGAGATCACGCGGTCCCTTGGCCCCGATGGACCCACCACCTACAGCGCACCAAAACTTTCCAGCGCGCATCGCCCGAGTTCTGATTTCGGGCGACCGCTAATCCCGATCGCACGCCCCGATCAGCGAGTTTCGTCCAGCAAAATTCTGAGCCTGCGAACCCGCTCGGGATTTACTGCCGGATCACGGCCACATATTGCGGCGTCATCTCCTCGCGCCAAGAGTAAGCGGAGCGCGGCGCGGATTCTTTCTTTGAACGTGATCGGATGATGGCTCATATTGGCGAAACGGCTCAAATGAGCCGACGGCATAAATCTATTTCATTTCTACCCGGTATACTGTGATCACCGGTCTGTGGGATTGTAGGCTTAAGCAATCTGGCCTCGCTTGCCGCTTCGGCTCGGGTTCGCCGCAGTTCGAAGCCTCCGCACTGGTAAAATTGAACCGCGAGAAATGGGGTTAAAATCCCTTCATGCTGAGCGAACTAACCGCCAATTTCTTCACCAGTTCATCAGTGATAGGCTTACTCACCGAAAACGTAACTCCGGTCTTGGTTGCCTTGAGTTTCAAGGAAGCGATCTCGTCGGCATGGGCAGCAATCGCACCCGGATCAACATATAGACCACATTGTTTACTAAAGGCAGCATAGCCCACGATGATCGTTCCATCGATCTGAAATCCGGGCATATCGTATTTAATGACTTCCTCGGCGCCTGGTAGTGCCCGCGATAGCTGTGCACGCAGTTGGCCTAACATGGCGCGAAACTGCTCCGGTGCGGCAGCTATATAGGCGTCATGCCTATCCATGCCGACAGTATGTCTTTGAGCAGTTCCAAAGGCAACCAGTGAGGCGCTAAAGTTCTTTGTGCCGCGTTGTCCGGTTCGATATCACTTCCGCTTCGACATGGACCTGAATGAATCCACGAGAGCGTCGAATACCGCACGCACCCGCGGGACCCTAACCAGGTTCTCATGCGTCACGATCCATGTTTCCAGAACGGCAAGCTCGAAATCTGGCAGGATGCGGATGAGGTTCGGGTCATTCTCGCCAACAGGCAGCTGCGCCACGGCAATTCCCACGCCGGCGCGGGCGGCAGCAAGTTGAGCCGGATGATTGTCTGTGCGCAAGACGAGATTATTGCGTGTGAAGCCAGGACCCAACCGTTCCGCCAAGTCGAGATCGCGGCGGTTGCGATCCGGACCAATCATGTCGTGCGAGGCCAAGTCCGCGATATTAGCCGGGCTGCCGTGGCGCTCGATATAGGCCCGTGAGGCGAACAGACCGAGCGGGATCGACGCCACCTTGCGGGCAACCAACGCTTCTTGTTTCGGTGCAACGGTTCTAACTGCGACATCGACCTCTTGGGTAAGCAGGTCCGCTGGGAGGTTGCTCAGAGACAGTTCAACCTTGATTCCGGGATGCGCATTTCGCAATTGCGCGAGCATCGCCGGCATGACCTCGATCCCCATGAATTCGGGCACGCTGATCCGGACGGTTCCGGCGATTGCCCCGCTTGAAGCGGAAGCCTGCCGGACAAACAGGTCTGAAGCCATCGACATCCGGCGTGCAGGCTCGCGTAGCATTTCAGCCGTTTCGGTGGGCGTAAGACCATTGACGGAACGGGTGAACAGAACCGCGTCCAGTTGTTGTTCCAGCACCCCGATCCGGCTGCGCACGGTGGGATGCGACAAGCCGAGTTTGCGGGCGGCGGCTGACAGGCTACCCTCCTCCAGAACAGCCAAGAAGATGCGCTGATCGTCCCATGTGACAGTATAACTCATAAGAAAATTTCTATCATCGAGAAAGTTTCTTGCAATTCTTTTTCATGCTCAGATACCGCATTTTCTCTCCATTGAAACGAATTGGAGTGGAGCGATTTCGATGGAAACGACCAACACAGCGCTCGTCCTCGGAGCCACCGGCGGTATCGGCGGTGCCATCGCGGCGGCGCTTCTTCGGCATGGTTGGCGGGTGAGAGGTATGGCACGCAGCCTAGCGACCGCTCGCAAGATTGGATCTTCGCGGATCGAATGGATCGAGGGCGACGCAATGCGACGCGCCGATGTGATGCGGGCGGCAGATGGGGCGTCCATTGTCGTTCATGCGGTCAACCCGCCGAATTACATGAACTGGGATCGCCTGGTTCTGCCGATGATCGACAACACGATCGCGGCGGCGAGTTCCGCAGGCGCGCGTATTGTTCTGCCGGGAACTATCTACAATTTCGATCCGGCGACAACGCCAGTGATTGATGGTGACAGCATTCAGCGCCCGAGAAGCCGCAAGGGTGAAATCCGCGTGGCGCTGGAAGAGCGACTGGAACGAGCCGCGCCCGAGGTGACTTCGCTGATCTTGCGTGCCGGTGACTTTTTCGGGCCTGGCGTGCGCTCCAGCTGGTTCGCTCAGGCCATGATCTCATCCGGCAAACCGGTGCGCCGCATCCTCAACCCCGCGCGTGGCGCCGGTCATAGTTGGGCCTATCTTCCTGACCTCGCCGAGACCTTCGCACAACTCGTCGAGGTTCCTGACCAACTACGCCCATTCGAAGTGGTTCAGTTCGAGGGCCTCCATGACAAGGATGGCATGCAGATGGTGAAGGCGATCCGACGGGTCTGCGGTCGCGAGATCCGCAGTATAGCTTTTCCATGGTGGGCAATGAGCCTGCTCGCCCCATTCGGCGGCTTTCCGCGGGAGGCAGTGGAAATTGCCCCATATTGGCGCCATCCAATGCGTCTCGACAATACTCGCCTTGTCGGGTTGTTGGGTGCCGAGCCCAGAACGCCTCTCGATGAAGCGGTCAGGGCGAGCCTTGTCTCCATGGGGTGCCTCGGGGATGATGCCACGCTGGGCGCACAAGTGTCGTTGACCTGAGCAATGATACCCATCGCCTACTTTGATCGGCTTCTGAGAAGCTCATTTCACGCCCTTGACACATGGCTTGTTGAAGCTTGGCACTTTGGCGATCAAATTCACCCTGTTAGTGCAAGTTACACGAATACCGTGCCCCGATAGTTCTGCGCGAAATTTCGCGATCAGACCTGTGTCAACCGTCTGAGGTTCGAAGCAGCCACGCCCGCTACAAAAGAGATGACAATCTCACCGCTTTTGCGGATGATAGGTTAACCAGACAGATGAAGCCTACGGATATGACCGCGACCGAGAAAACTCGGATGGAGGGCTGCCACAATGCGTTTTCTGACCACTCTCATCGCTATGGGCCTCGCGGCATTCACTGCCCAAGCTGCCGATATTGACGGCAGTGCGGACCACCCGTTGGTGCCGCGCTACGAAGATTCCGAGATTGTCGCCTATTCGAATGAGGAGTTCACAGACTACCGGCTGCTCAATGCCCGGACGGAAAATTATGGCGGCCTCGACAAGAACCACGATGCCGCCTTGTTGCTGGAAGGCAAGGTGACGCGGATCAGTTATCGCGCACCAGCCGAACGGTCGGTCCTGGAAGTGTTCCGCAACTATGAAAACGCGCTCGACGCTGCCGGCTTCGAGACGATCTTCACATGCGACCGCGAAGCCTGCGGCGGCCGCAATTTCAACCATGCTATAGCGGAAGGATCGCTCTACTCCTTGTTCGGCGAATACCAGGCCGAGCAACGTTACCTGGCAGCGAAACGTCCAAGCCCGGAAGGCGATGTCTATGCCGCCGTTTATTCCGTCATGAACAAGTCCGGCGGCGGGCCGAACAAGGATCGAGCCATGGTGCAACTCGATACCATTGAGCTACAGCCTATGGACGACAAAATGGTCGTGCTTGACGCAGGCAAGCTGGATGCCGGTTTGGCAGCAGATGGCAAAATCGCAGTCTACGGAATCCTGTTCGATTTTGACAAAGCCGATATCCGTTCCGATTCAGAACCTCAACTGGAGGAAATCGCGAAACTATTGAAAGAGTCGCCGGAACTCGAGGTTCTCATCGTCGGGCATACAGATAATGAGGGCGCGCTCGATTATAATCAACTTCTGTCAACCCGGCGTGCCGCTGCCGTTGTGGAGGCCCTGACGGATACCTATGGCATCGATGCAGCACGGCTGACGCCTGTTGGTGCAGGCATGGCCGCACCCGTCGCCACCAACCGCACTGACGATGGACGAGCCGCCAATCGCAGGGTCGAGATCGTGGAACGATAACTTACTGCTTGAAGATCAACGCGGGCCATTGCCTTGGCAAAGTTCATGCCCTGACATCCACGAGAACGAGCACGTTCAATGATTGAAAACTGGGCATGAACAGCAGATCGGCAATGCGGGACTTTTCTGCCGTGGATTGCCAGCCGCTTAGCGCCTCGCCATCATTGGCAAGATCAGGCCCCACTGAGTTTCCTGAGGTGGACCGAATGGTTCGAAACCCAATTTTTTGTAAACAGCAATCGCCCGTGCGTTGTCAGGATGAGGATCAGTCGCGATCACGGGCGCTTCCTCATCAAAGAGAGCCTGCATTCTCGCGGCGATAAACGCTGAACCATGACCAACACCTATCATTTCAGGGTCTCCAATATATTGGTCAACTCCCCGCGAGCCCTTGGGAAGTTTGGCAAAATGGTGATCTTCCCACCCATGAACTGTGTAATCCTGCATGAACGCGAAGGGAACTCCGAAGGTTGAAATAATCCAGCGTGCTACCCGAGGATCAGCTAATTCTTCTTCATCGTATGGCTCATCCGAATCCCACCATTCACGGACATGAGGCTTCGATTGCCATTCCATGAGTAAATCGAGGTCATCCAGTGTCGCTTTGCGAAAACTGTATTGATTGGTTGTCATCATTAGATCAGTTTAGCAAATCATCCGCCGGTAGGTATAGGCGCGACCCGCTCCGTTGCCGCGCACATGAAGAACGACCGGCAACACGGCTCAAATGCTTGATGCCCTGAGAGGAAATGTGCCGAGATGAACCTGATCATTCTGATGACACGCGCGTAGAATCGAAGGGGAGGTCTGCCCGTTCACGCTCATTCATGGCATGATGGAACTCGTGGCACTCGACAGGCCTGTGTCATGTAGTTCCGCCGGCACCAGTCCAAAGCCCTGTTCGGCAACTGACGTGCTGCCTTCAGCGCCCGGCAGTGATGGCAAGCCCATCGGTGACAGCAGTGAAGACCTCGCTGAAAGAATGACGCGCAACGGGAAATTGTGCCTTCATCGTATCGGAAACCATGACCATCAGGCTGGAGCCGCCGACATAGATCACCTGCTGGACATCAGCCGCGTCGATACCGGCGATCTGCAGCGTTTCCCGCGCTCCACCTGACAGCAAATCAGCGTGCCGCAAAAGGCTCCGCTCCAATCCCTCGGCTGGCAATGGCGCGAACAGGTCGCGCTCGATCTGGTCCAGCAGGATACGTGACTGCCCGTCTCCACCATTGGCCGCGATCTTGCCGCGCTCGACGGCAAAGGCCAGATCATGACCAAGCTCATCGTCCAGCACCTTCGCCAGACGGGATAGCCGGTCCGGGAACTGCGCCAGGCGGACCATCTCTGCGACCATCCGGCGGTTCTGCGGCGAGTAGACGAAGGGGATTTTCTCCCATGTGGCAAGATCGTTGAAGATCGCGTTCGGGGTGGGCGACATGCCCGGTCCCATCACCTTGCGCAACTGCGTTCCCTTGCCCAGCAACGGCATCACGTGATCGATATTGATCGACCTGTCGAAATCCGTGCCACCGATGCGCACACCGTGATTGGCAAGGATCGTCACACCCTCATTGCCGGAGCGGAATAGTGAGAAATCCGAGGTGCCACCCCCGACATCGACGATCAGGCCGATCGCGCCGGGGTGATCCAGCGCGCCGCCAGCGATCGCGGCGGCCTCGGGTTCGGGCATGAAGCTCACTTCGCGAAACCCCGCTGCCAGGTAACAGCTACGCAGATCCGCCTCGGCCTGCTCCTCGCGCGGATCGCCGGAGCCATGGAACACCACGGGTCTACCCGACAGGGCGTGGTCGAAGACCATCCCGGTCTCGGCTTCGGCGCGGGTTTTGATCTGTTTCAGGAAGCGGGCGATGATCTCGACAAAGGTCACCCGTTCGTTGAGGATCTGGCGCTTCTCATGCATCAACGTGGTGCCGAGCACTCGCTTCAGCGCACGCATGAAGCGCCCTTCCACGCCGTCCAGAAGTGCCCTGTTGGCCGCTTCGCCGATCAATGTCTGCCGGGTCTCGTAATCGAAGAAGAACGTTGTGGGCAGCGTGTCCTGGCCAGGGGCCATCTGGATCAACCGGGGCTTGCCATCGCAAAGATAGCCCGCAGCGGAATTGGAGGTGCCGAAGTCGACACCCAGGATGCGGGTCTGCCGCGCCATGCCTATTCCTCCGATTTGAAATAAGGAGCGGGTCGATAGGGTGCGGAAATAGGTATGTCAAGCGAGCTGACGCAAAGCCGAGAATAGAGCCGTAGCGGCAAAGACGACCGCCGCGAACCCCAGTATCGTCCCTAATCCTAAGCCACTGTTGTGCCATCCCCATTGTGCGAGGGCGGGACTGCTGAGAACGGGCGAAAGGAACTGCCCGAGAAAAACCGACCCCGTCAGCAACGCGCCGGTCCTGCCGCGACGCTCTGGCGGGGTGGCGGCCAGCGACAGCACGACAAAGCCTGGAATGGCCAGCGCATAACCCGCGCCGATCGCGGCGCACCCGACAAACACCGCCGCCTCCGTCTCGCTCGCGACAAGCAAAACAAACCCCGTGGCCATGAGACCAAAGCCACAGGCCCAGTTTCCGTCATTGCCAATACGCACGCGAATCCGGGGATAGAACAGCGCCGTCACAGCGCCCGCCAGCATCAGCATTCCCAAGGCCGCGCCGGTCATGGCTGGTGAACTATAGCCTTTGGCCGACAGGAAGAACGGCAGCTGGGTCGGCATCGTGAAGAACAGCATCGTCACAACCATCTGGCCACAGGCAAGCAGGATCACCAGTCGCCGCGACGTCTCGGCGCCGGGCAAGTTGCGGACCCCGGCGACGGTTGTCTGGCGTTGTGGCTCAACGATTACCCGCCAGAAAAAGGGCAGGATCAGCAAAGGTAAGGCGTAGATAGCGAAGGGCAGCCGTGGACTGATCATTGCCAGCAATCCGGCGAGAAGGATGAAGACCAGCCCTCCGAAATTGCGGGCCGAGACCTGCCCGCTGGACACCTTGTGCAGCGCGTTGCCCGAGAAGTAATCGCCTAGCAATGCAGATTGTGCCGTCATGATCATCGCAAGTGCCACACCCAGAGCCAGCCTGCTGACAAGGATCAGGGGCAGCGAAGGCAGAACCAACCCGACGCTTCCGGCAAGGACGAACAATACCAGTCCTGCCAGAAGCATGCGCCGTCTTCCGGACCTGTCTGCCATGGCCCCGCAGAATGGTGCGAATAGAACCACTGCCAAAGACGGCGCGGGGACCAGCATGCGCACCAGGAAGGAGTTGATTTCCGTCTCCGGAAACTGCCGTTCCAGCCCCGGCAATGCGGGACTGATGGTCGCAGCAGTCATCACCGTCAGCGATGCTGCGATCATCAGGGCTATGGCGCGCGGATCGCGCCAGGTCGGTTGTTCGGTTAAACTGATAGGTTGGTGCATGGGCCTTGTCCTCTTGTCTGAGTTGTCAAAGGCAGGCAGGCTACGACTTCAAGTCAGCTTGAGGTCAAGAATGAAATTGCTAGATATTTCAGACGTCGTGGAAGCAAGCGGCACCCCCGCTTCGACACTGCGATACTACGAGTCGCTTCGCCTGATCGCGCCGGCGGGTAGACATGGCCTGCGACGCCAATATGAGCCCGAGGTTCTACAGCGATTGGCGTTGATCGGCATGGGGCGATCTGCCGGGCTGTCGCTCGGCGAAATCTCGGAATTGTTCGGCCGCAATGCCACTCCCGAGATTCCACGCGAGGACCTGCACCAGCGTGCCAATGCGTTGGACAGCAAGGCGCGTGAGATGATCGCTCTGGCCACCATGATGCGCCATGTGGCCGACTGCCCCGCCCCATCCCATATGGAATGCCCGACGTTCCTCAAGCTGCTGCGTATAGGCTCTGCCCACCGGTCGCGTGCGCGCAAACGGCAGGCACGCAGATCAACTGATCGAAAAATCAAGGACGCAAAAGCCGGGGAAGCACCATAGAGCAGCTTGCGAAGCTGTCCGCGCTGGATTTTCACGCCGAGTCCATGCTCGCATTTTGTATCATTGCCAATCTCCTCAATATCCGGACCACAGGAAACAACACGAGGAATGGCTGGGATGTGGGACCGACCGAAGAACCGTGGTAGCGGCGAACAGCGGGCATGAACTAGGATCAAAGGCACAACTACCCGCAGTTTGCCTTCAGAACTCCAGCCACAGGGCAAAGCCACTGAAGAGTTCACCGAATGCGGCGATCAGCGCGACGCAGATAATGTTCAGCTCGTCCCTACCTCGCGCCATCTGGGCAATTGTGACGGCGCCGGTGCCGGACATGTTCGCGTTCAGTGACATCCATGGGCAATTGGATCAGCGACAACGACCGGTAAACTGGAAAGTCAGCGCAAAGGCAACGGGCGTCGTCAATCGTGTGAGCAGGAAAGCGATCGGCCAGGCAATGATGATCTGAACCACCCTCGCGGACTTCCAGCGCGACGATCCGGATCACCTCCATCAGGAGCGTGAGGAACCTGCCTATATGGAGATCCTTCAGCTTCAGGAGGAGGGCTATCTCGAAGATTGGGAATACGACCCGGACGATCTACCAACCCGACGAAGGGGATGATTGGCCGGACAGCCCTACGCCGAATCTCCCGACTCGGCGATATGAAGGCCCCATCACCGACGAGATCCCCCATATGAAGAATGATAAACAAAGCTGTTCAGTCCACTGATGCCATGATTATTGGCTGGAGAACCGGCCGTTGACGCCACAAGCTCGGGGAAGCGCCTTGCGATTTCCGAGGCAATGGAGTCGCTTCCGTGGTGTCTCTGAAGATGGTGCACGAAACCCTTTAAGACATTCTGTTGATGTTCATGCTGCTGGAACTGCCTCGCCCAGGCCCTAAACATATAACGTGTCAGATGCTGGCCATCTTCATGTGTCATCGTTGCAAACATGTTTTCGGCATCTGCGCAAAGTTGCCTGGCCTTCGGTGGAACAAATAAGAGACCGAACGGGCCTCTATTCACCGGGGTAATACTGTGCAGATCAATGACGGAATTATAGGCGGCGGTCCGGTTCTCTCCGGCCATTAATGCGAATATCTTCAAAATGAGCAGATGGATGTGAAATTTCGAGTTAGGTTCGATCATACTGATCGCTTTATCATAGAGCGTCACCGCCACATCTATCCTGCCCCTGCTGGCTTCGATCTGCCCCTTCATGGCAAAGACCTCAGCGAATGACGTGCTATTTTGAAACGCCTCATTGGTCAGCCTGCCGGCCAGCTCAAGATATCCCCGGTCGATGAATCGCAGGAGTTTCGCTATAGGCAGGAGGAGATAGGGGTTGTTATGCGCGTCAGGCAGCGCCCTGAGGGCCAAGTCCTCGATTTCATCCTCCAGGGCCGTCCATTCATCGCCGCCTGAAGGGGCGTAATGGATACTTCGGATCAGCTTTTTATATGCGTTGAGTGCGAGCATAACTGAAATCTCCGCTTCAGCATGCTCATCCCCACGTTCCATGTGAAGGTAGGCAACGGATTCACGCCACCTCGTGCCGTCATTAAGCGACATCACGGCGGCCTCTACACCCGGATCGATCAGTAACGCATGTCGCCAAAGGGCACATGCAATCCTATGCGATAATTCATCGATACGGTCACAACCATCTTCCTGCAGCCATGTCCGCCGGAAACTCTCAATGTTCCGGCGCGACCGCCCCTCCCGGAGCACCATCGCCAAGTGAACGATGCCGTTTTCAATATGTGTGCTGACATCGAGAGTGTAATCAAGGTTATCGTGCCCATGCGGACCAGGATTCCAATTGGGTCTGGGGATAATAACCTGATGTCCGCCGGTTTCGGCTGAAATCGCCGAGGCGAGCTGACTTGGAAAATTACCGATGACATCCTGGTCGTCACTCGATCCATAGACCGGTCCGATGAGCAGAAATGCCGAGATGGGTTCAGACTTTACCGGATCGGCGACCCAGACATATCCGTCGCCATATCTGGTGGCGATGAAGCGGGAATCCTTGGCGGTATCGCCGAGACGCTTGCGAAGCCGATTGACGAGATAATCGATATTCCGTTCGGAAAGATTGTCGTTTTTACCACCGAGGGCTTCAAGTAATTCCGCGCGAGTTATCAAGGTGTGAGGGTGTCGCACGAACCGCAACAGGAGCGCGTGCTCCTGTCGGGACAGGCGAATTGTCGTGCCGTCCTCACGTTTCGCAGTGAGCATATCCGGCTGAAAGATGAGATCGTGATAACAAGTCAAACCGCCCCCCGCATCTCGATTTTTTTGATTTCCTCGTCCCGGACTCGAAGGCAAATCAATAACAAACGGCGCGCAGCCTCATCACTCAGCCGGGGTAGAGGTCTGCCGTAGGAACTATCCTACGGCAGGTTGCCTATTTTTCCTACTGCCCAGTTCGGCAGAACTGGGCTATCCGATCATCGCTGAAAGGCGCATTACGGCTCTTTCTCGCGACGAGCTGGCCGCTGTCGTTGCGCGAGCAGGTGACATAATCCGAAATGGATGCTGCCGGTTTCTGCTCTTCTGCGAAGTTCAATGCGATCAGATCGATCTGTCCACGGCAATGCTGCGAGATCTGCGCATCGCTGAACGGGGCATCACCGCGTTTACGTGCGACGATCTGACCGCTGTCATTCCGCGAACATGTCACGTAATCGGTGATTGAGCCGATCGATTCAGCAGCGACCGGTGTCGCGGCAGCAAAGCTCGGTGTGGCGCTCTGCTCGCGATCCGCACGCTCCGCGGCCCGGCGCTCAGATGAGGAACATATGCTGCTGGCAGGTATGCTCCCGACCTGACGAAGCGCCGCGCAGGCGCCCGGATCTCTTGAGGCGACCATGATCAGCGCAGCTTGCCCTTGGCCCATCTGGGCCAGTAGGCAAGCCTCGTCGACCTGCGTCACACCTCCCGAGGCACCGCCGCCGATGATCGAGATCCCGATGCTGCCCGCGAGGCCGCAGGGATGTCCCGAGCCCATTGATGGCGGCTGAACCGCAGGAGCTGACCGCACCTCGTAGGACCCGCTATATTCATGCTGGGTTCTGGTCTCGGATTGTCCGCGTTGATCGAGATAGATCTGGGCATTTGACGTGCCACCGGATGCCGAAGCAGCCGCGGAACTTTCGACATGCGCGGAACTCGATGAGCTGGATGTCGAATTACTGCTGGTTGTCTGGGCTCCAGCCTGGGGCACCCAGATCGCCGACGCGGTCAAAATTGATATCACGGCGACAGCTGCAGGAGCGATATTTCTATTGTTGCTATACATTGTATTTTCCTCCCCTCCGAACGCAGAGGTGGTGATGAAGGCCGGAGCCGGCACGTTCGGACACCCACCCCGGCCAACTTAAGCCCGGTCATGCAGGCTTAAGTCGTGACACCTGGTCTCAGAACATGGTGCCGAAGCCGCCGAAAGCGCCGGAGCTGCTTCCGTTCGAACCGGTATATCCACCCGTTGCGGTCGCTCCGCCAAAGCCGATGGAACCCGAGGTCGAGGTGTTGTCCACACCACCCGTGGCAGTGGTGGCCGATCCAGAACCTGAGGCAGCTCCACCGAGACCGATGGTTGTAAAACCACCAGCGACACCGGTAGAACTCAGGCTCATGGTAGTCGTATTGGACGCACCCGACACTCCACCAAAGGTTCCCGATGCGGTTTCACCACCAAAGGTGGCACCACTTTCCGAGCCGGACCAGGAACCAGTGCCGAGCACCGTATCGGCCGAAGCAACGCCCACGGTCAAAAATACCGCTGAAGCGGCAACAACAAACTTCATCATTTGATTATCTCCCCTCTCTGGAACCGACCCAATGTCGTTCCAAGGAAATATGAGTAGCAATAAACCGCCTAGCAATCAATTAAATTTAGCAAATAACCGCTCAAGAAATAATTCATTTTAAATCAATGAATTAAATATATATCTTTAGAATTAATCTCGAAATTTTTGACATCTAAATATTGGTCAACATATCTGTCTATATATTAATAATAATTAAAAGAAATTGATAGAATTTACCGAAGAGTCAAAAAATTTTCTCGGCCAAAACGCCCCGACCGATCCCAACTCCAATTATTGATGCAACATTGACTATGGCAAATTTGCAATTAAATACGAATTTGCATAAAATGCAAACACTATGTAGGGATTTATTCGCAGGGATTGTAATTTAACTATTCCAAATTAATCGAATCAAATAATATGCATGGCATTTATTGGGTTTTTGGAATAAAATTCAACCTCACAGGAAAACCAAATATTCTACGTGAGAATCATCAGCTGGAACTGATTCGCGCTTTCAACCATTCGGTATGCCATGTTCCGAAACAACATCGGTGTTCCGCTCGATGTGATCCAGGGTAATCGACAGCTTGTCCACCGCCCCCTCCTGCGAATCTTCGATGTCCCCCAAGAGCAACTGATCGCTCAAATAGCTTTCCAATGCCTGCTGGTTCTTCCGTGTTCATTATCCCGATCGCTTGCAGAGATTTCTGTATGACCGCAAGAATGCGTAGTCGTGCCGGATCGCGCTCGGTAGCCATTTCTGGCCAAAAATCAGTCATTCATGATCCTCACCGATAAGAGCTGATCTGTGCCGCAGTGTCCGGCACTGGGAATGGCTGGGATGTGGGACCGACCGAGGAACCATGGCAGCGGCGAAGTGCTATCCCCGGATTACCGACAGGCAATGAAACCCCGGCACAATGATTTCAGCCAGGACAATATGAGCAAGCCCGGCGACTGGACGGCGGCGAGCCCCGGGCTCTGTGGACGGTTTAGGCGGTGCCGCGCTTGATCCATTGCGGCGTGATGGTCCGGAATTCCGACGGTCCGGCGAGCAGTGCCGCCGTTTCCTGCTCATACGCCTTAAACCATGGCTGCTTGACGAAATCATCCGTTGCTGCTTCGCCGGTGAAGAGTTGATAAGCTACGATCGCATCGGGATCGGTGTCATCAAATCCGTAGACATATGCGATCTGGCCATCTGCACGCTCGATATAGGAGCGCATATTTCTCCCATATTTGCTTGACCTCTTCGCGCTTGCCGGGTTGCGCCCTGTGCCTGATGTAAAGTGCTTTCATGCTCATGATTCATCTCCTCGAACGTTACGGCGTTTGCCGCTGATGGTCGGGCGTCGTGCCCATATTACATGACGATCGAGCAGCGCCGTTTGTGACATGGGCAGAATTCCGGTCGATCAAAACAGTGCCAATCAGGTTCGCCAACAATCAGCCGGATCGCGTCCCAGCGGTGCAGATAGGCGCCCAGCTCGGCGGCACCCCACAGGACCAGGGCGATATTCTTAGAGAAATTGGCTAAGCTCTGGACGCGCAGGTTGTGGCTTTTGACATGATCAATCTCGGTTTTCGACATATTTCCTTATGTTATCAGTTTATTACGCGATAACTGTAAGTTGCCAGACCGTCGCTGTCCGGTGGGATTTGGTGCATGTATCGGGAGTTCGACGGGAATGACCGAAGCCTTAGAAAATCCCGTCAGACCGATGGGGATGCGTTTGGTGCCCGAGGTAGGATGGACCTAGCCCTCCATCCCTTCACAGCCGTCGCGACAAGCCAAAACGGTCAGACAGATTCATCCAAGCACTGTGACTAGGAAACTTCGGCCCCACGGACGTACCACCATTTATCCAGGGGTCCGCGCAGGCCGGCAAGGAAATGCGCTGAGTAACGGTAGTGGTTGCCCGGTAGTGTTGTGACAGCTGGATAGCTCTTGCCCCGACCGGCGCCCATGTCTGCCGCTCCGGCTTTATCCTGCACAGGCGCAATCTTGTGTGCGGAGGGAATAATGAAAGGCCACGCCCGGCGGCACTTACGACAACTTATCCATCGCTTGACTTCAGTTCCGGAAACCTCCCGGCGATTTCCGGATCGATCGCCTCACCCCCATGAATGCGTGTGAGATGTGAGATGATCCCGTGCAGGATATTGCGCTGATGGTTCCGGCGTTGGAACTGGCGCGCGGAGATCATGAACAGGTATCGGGTCAGATGCCGGCCGATCTCCGGAGGTATCGCAGTGAGGGCATGCTCCAGGGGAGCCGGAAGCTGCCGGGATTTCGGTGAGATGAGAAACAGGCCCGCTGTGGCCTGCGACGCTGGATCGATATCACGAAGCTGAATGGCGATGTGAT
Organism: Paracoccus saliphilus; assembly: GCF_028553805.1. Lineage (NCBI taxonomy): Bacteria > Pseudomonadati > Pseudomonadota > Alphaproteobacteria > Rhodobacterales > Paracoccaceae > Paracoccus > Paracoccus saliphilus. The sequence continues at coordinate 3,065,809 of NZ_CP067140.1, forward strand.
CCACTGCGCCCCGCCGATCCGCCGCCATCAAGGTAACGGCTTTCAGGATCAGAAGGTAGATGTGAAACTGGGAGCCCGGCCCGGACAGCTCGATTGCCTTGTCATAGAACGATACCGCTTCATCGATCTCGCCCCTGCTTGCCGCGATCTGCGCCTTCATGGAAAATGCGGCCGCGAAAGCGGTGCTGTCGTTAAAGGCCTTCTCGGTCAGCCGATGGGCAAGTTCCAGATAGCCCCGGTCGATGAAGCGCAGCAGCTTCGCGATTGCGAGGAGCAGTTGCGGATGCTCATAGGCATCCGGCAATGCGCGCAGGCAAAGCGCCTCGATCTCCGTTTCAAGGACCTGCCATTCCCCCTCCCCGATGGGAGCCGTGTGAACCTCTCCGAGGCTCTGGAGCAGCCTGGCATAATGATTGAGGGCCAGCATGACGGAGATATCGGGATTTTCGCGATCCTCCTCATGGGCCTTCCGAAGGCGCTCCGCATTCTCCCGCCAACTGGTGAGATCATTGGTCAGCAGCACCGCCGCATCATGCATGCGCAGATGCATGGGGCGATCGCCGGGCTGATCCGCGCCCGGACCGGGAAGCGCGTTATGGCGCCAGACCGCTTCGGTCAGCTCCTGCGCCAGCTGTCTGACATGGTTCGGTTTCTGACCGCGGGGGAGTTTCCGCCGAAAACTCTGGACAACCTGGCGAGAGCGCCCTTCGCGCAGAACGATCGCCAGGTGCAGATGCTCGGCATCCATATGGGTGCTGATTTCGAGCGAGTAATCCAGCTTGTCGGGATTTTCCGGGTTATGTCGCCAATCCGGCCGGCAGAGGACGGTTTTCTGCCCGTCGAGCACCGCTCTGATCTCGGAGGTGAGAAGATGCGGAAACCCGTTCAGGGCATTCCGATCATCATCGAGGCCGAATACAGGTCCGATCAGCAGGAATGCCGACAGGGCTTCTTCGCTCTCCGGCTCCACCGCCCAATAATAGCCCTCGCCATATTGGGTTGCGATAAACCGGGGTTTTCTGGCCGACTCGCCGAGGCGTTTTCGCAGCCTGTTGACGAGATAATCGATATTCCGTTCGGAGAGTGCACCGGTATTGTCGTCTCCGAGCGCTTCAAGCAATTGTGAACGCGTCACCAATGTCTGCGGGGTTTTCACGAGACGCAGGAGCAGGGCGCGCTCAAGCCGGGTCAGGCGAATGACCGCGCCGTCATCCTTTTGTGCCGTCAGCATGTCAGGCTGAAAAACGAGATCCTTGTAGCGAATCAAGATATTCCCTTTTCAAATTTCGGGTCGATCAAAACATCGGGGGAACTGTTTCAATGTGAAGGTAACCGCCAATTCTCCCCGTTGAAAAGACACTTATCCACAGGAGACGTTATTTTATTTCCGAAAAACCTCGAAAATTCAGCTCAACCAAATACTGGTGCGAGATTCTTTTGTTATAGCTGCACAGTGAAGAGCGTTCCGTTTCAGGCATGTTTCATTTGTCCTGACAGGAAGCTCGATCGTGGTCGTTCTGTTTAGCCCTCGTGCGGACAGAGCGAAGGTTCCGAGTGTCTTGTGTGACCGCAAAGGAAAACAAGGGGGCCTTATGAACCGTTCACCGAAAGACGCCAGCGCACGCCGCCTGCAGCTTCTGCTCGCCGGGACAGCTCTTCTGCTTCACCCGGCGCCCATGGCGGCCCAGGCACAGACACTGGGTCATGCGACTGGTGGCGGTGGCGGGGGATCGAATGATATCAGCGGCGGTGGCGGCGCGGGTATCGTAATCACGGATGGCGCCGCGATATCGCTCGATCTTGGTGGCTCGGGCATAATTGGCGACACTACGGTTGCGGATGGCGGTGTGCTTGCACCGGGCAGCTCGATCGGCATGCTCACGGTGAACGGCGCCCTGTCGCTCGCTTCGGGATCGATCCTCGATTACGAGATTGGCAGTCCCGGAACAACCGCCGACCTCGGCACCAGCGACCGGATCGAAGTGACCGGGGAGCTTGCGCTGAACGGCACGCTGGATCTGGCGCAAAGCGATGATGCCGCAGACGGCACGGCAGGTCTCGGCTATTACCGGTTAATAACCTATGGGGCACGCTCCCTGGTGACGGGCTGACGGTCGGGGAAACGGGCGCGATCGGTGATCCGGCCGATTATGAAATCCAGACTGGTGACAACAATGTCGATCTGTTTATAGCCGCTCCCGGCGACGATAGTCTGCAGCAGTGGCAGGGCGGTGATGGCACTTGGGATGCAACGAACGCGAATGACGCCGGAAACGCCTCCACATGGACCAATAGCGGCATACTCATTGTCAGCCATTCGGCACCGGCAGGCTCACCATATCGGACGGTGGACTTGTGACCTCAGGGACAGCCTCTCTTGGCGACGGCTGGGCTGAGGCATCGGGCGCGATCGCGCTGAACAGCAGCGGTGTTCTCGCCACCGGCCTTGTCAAGAATAGTCTAGATTCCGGCACGCTCTCGTTCGATGGCAGGCATTCTGCGCGCCACCGCAAATAAGGCTGATTTCATGCTCGGTTTCGACGAAGGCGATGTGACGATCGACGCAGGTCTGACCAAGACCGAGGCTGGCACGCTGGTGCTGTCCGGGCGGAATTCCTACCAGGATGGTACAATGATCGACGCGGGTATCGTGCAGGTCTCGGCCGATTACGATGCGAGCAGCCTGCAGGCCTTTGGCGAGTTGGGATATCGGATCGAGACCGCGACGGTGTCCTATGAGCCCTTTGTCGGGCTTGCCCATCTTCGCCTGAAAACGGACGGGTTCACGGAGCGAGGCGGCACTGCATGTCGCGGAACAGCAGACCGAGATCAGCTTCGCCACGCTTGGCGTCCGGGCCTCTACGGATATCCGTTTCGAGGGAGTGGCCGGCACCCTGCGTGGCATGCTGGACTGGCGTCACGCCTTTGGCGATACCACGCCGCTGTCGCGTCATGCCTTCTCGGCCGGTGACGCCTTCACCATCGCCGGCGTGCCCATCGCCGAGGACGCGGCGGTCATCGAAGCCGGTATCGACCTGAACCTCTCGGACACCGCCAGGCTCGGCCTGTCCTACCAGGGACAGTTCGGAAGCGGCGTTCAGGAGAGCGGCCTTAAGGCCGATCTGAAGGTCAGGTTCTGACAGGGGATGTTCAGAATTCAGAACCTGGCTGATAGATCGCGGCGACCAAGGATGAATGATGTCAGGACCGTTGGGCTAAATCTTTTCGGTTCTGGCACATTTTATCCGGCTAATCGATATCCCGCCGGGAGATCGCGACGGAATTATTGCCCCTGATTGCTGCGAATGATGATGCCGTTATGTTTTCTTGTTGTCGGCATCTCCGGCTGAAAAACGAGACCCTTGTAGCGAATCAACGCATTTCCTTTTCGCTTTATGACACCTTTGATAGGCATTGAGTTATTCTTCGTTCAGGTTAATCGGGCATTTCCGTGTTTGGGGAGGCACTTATCCACAGAAAAAGTAAAATTATTCCCGAAAAAGCGCGAAGATTCGGCTCAACCAAATATTGGTGCGAGATTCTGGTGATACAGTCCCTCCGGACTTAAACTTCGCGTCAAGGCACTGTAAGTAACCTGTTCCGATCTTTCCCGATAACGAGATGCTGACGCGGACGGTCTTCGATTGTGAAAATCGAATATCTTGGGGGATGATATGAAGCGGACAAACATTTCCGGGTATTTTTCTGAATTGGGGAGCGCGAAAGAATCACCCCGGAAGGTCCTTAGAACATGGTTGTTGGTGATTTTTACCATCATGATTTCCAGCCTCGGGATGTCGGCACCTGCCCAGGCGCAGGTCATCAATATTACCTCGAGCCCCACGAGCTTTAGCACCGAGGGTGAGACGATCACCTTCACCTATGAACTGGAGAACCTGGGTTCATATTACCTGACCAGCATCGACACGATCACCCCGACCAATCCGGACCCCGGCGGCGGCCCCGGCGTCACGATGGGCGCCTGCGAATCGTTCCCGAACGGCGAGCTTGCACCGAATGAGACAGTGACCTGCACAGGCACTTACCAGATTACCGCCAGCAATATCATGAGCGGGCAACTGACCCATCAGATTTCCATGGATGGGCAACGTATTGGCGGCAGCTGGAACGTCACCAGCAGCAATTTCACCATGCAGCTTGTCGGAGGTGGCCCGACCTCGACATCCGTAGAGTCCCTCACCAATCCCAGCGAACTCGGTGAGGACGCGACATTCCGCGCAACTGTTGCCTCATTCGGGTGCAATGCGGGGCTGGCCCCGCAAGGCACTGTGACTTTCACGGTCGGGTCGGTTACCTCCTCCGCGATTGCGGTTACACCGATCAGCCCCATTTCCGGGCAGGGGACAGCGGAGTTTACCACCAACAGCCTTCCCGCGGGTTCTTATGGGGTCAGTGCCGCTTTTACGCCTTCCGGAGCGGATAATTGCGGGCCGAGCAGCGGCACCGCCTCTACAAATCACATCGTCAACGAACCTCTGCCCGCGCTTCCGGTGGTCAATAATACCAATACGGTCGTGGATGCGAATAGCACCGACAACCCTGTCACGCTCGATATTTCCGGAGAGGATATTCAATCCGTTGCCGTTGCCTCGGGGCCATCCAACGGCACGGCGACAGTCAGCGGGACGGATATCGTCTACACACCGGATTCCGGCTTCTCGGGTAGGGACAGTTTCACCTACACCGCAACCAATGCCGCCGGCACCAGCGAAGCGGCCACCGCGACGATTAATGTGGAGGCTGCAGATCCGCCGCCGACCGTTACTTTCGCGGACGTTCCGGAAATCGTGAACAGTTCGTTTCAGGTAACTTTCTCCTTCAGTGAGGCCGTAGACAACCTCACAATGGGCGATCTTGTTGTCACAAACGGGCTTCTCAATTTCCTGTCTTATTCCGGAGGCGTTTACTCGGCGCATATTACCCCGACAGCCGATGGCGCGGTGACAATCGACATCCCTGCGGGCGTGACGCAGGATAGTGCTGGAAATGACAACCTGGCCGCACAGGCCTTGACCTTCTATGACGGAACGGCACCTGTGCCCCTAATGATGCTGTCATCTGACACGCAGCCAAGGATAATCCAGGTCGATGTGACATTTACGGAAAGCGTAATCGGGCTGGATGCCAGCGACTTTCGGATCACCAATGGTTCGCTTGTCAGCCTATCGGGATCTGACTTTACCTATAAGCTTGCTGTTGCACCAAATGGCACCGGTGACGTGATCATCGATTTGAATTCGGCAGCCGTTCAGGATGCCGCCGGTAATGACAGCGCAAGAGCCACCCTTACAGTTGATGCCCCTGTCATCTCGATCTCCGTGTCAGACCTGCCGGTCGGAAAGGTGAATTCTGAGTATGAGACGGTGAGCCTGTCGGCATCGGGCGGAACTGGACCCTATGCCTTCGATCTCTCCTCGGGCCGCCTGCCAGATGGCATCACGCTGTCGAATGACGGCAAGCTGACAGGCACGCCGACAGAGGATGGGAATTTTTCGCTGACGTTCAGGGCAACAGATGCCTCCGGCTTCACAGGTATTGCCGAATCCAGTCTGACCGTCGAACCTTCGAGAGCGGTTATAGTGACATGGGATGTGTCTGGCGGTGGAAATGTTTGGGCATTCACACCGACCGGGGCTAACCCTGGCGGGGAGGTAACAAGCCCAGCGGTCATCACCGATACGAGTGTTCATTTTGATCTGGACTCCGACAGCGGATACGTTTTCGAAGGCGCCAGCGACAATTGTGGTGGGCACCTTTCTGCTGGTGGCAGCTTCTGGCAATTGCCTAACCCTCTTGCGATTGACTGTCATGTGGATTTTACCTTCACCCCTGCAAACGCTCCGACTGTCAGCAATACAGATACACCTGTTAACGCAGGTAGTACCGACAATCCGGTGATCCTCGATATCGAGGGTCTTGATATCGAGTCCGTTGCCATCGCATCGGGGCCGTCCAACGGCGTGGCGACGATCAGCGGGACAGACATCACTTACACGCCAAACGTTGGATTCTTCGGCACGGACAGCTTCACCTACACCGCGACCAATGCGACAGGCACCAGCGCACCTGCCACCGCGACAATCACCGTCAAGGCGCCCGATATCACGCTCGGACCGGGCAGCCTTCCGGCGGGTACCGGCGGCGCGCCCTACGGCCCGGTAACCATGACCGCCGATGGTGGTTCGGGAGATTATACTTTCTCCACCACGGATACCCTTCCTGACGGGATCTCGCTTGCCACGGATGGCACGCTTTCTGGCAGTCCAACCGAGGATGGCAGTTTCACCTTTACCGTGACGGCAAAAGACGAGAACGGCTTCACCGGCCAGCACGACTTCACTTTGTCCATAGATACGCCCGAGATCACGCTTGATCCGGACGGCCTGCCGGACGCCGTGGCAGGCAAGCCATATGAAGCCCTGACCTTCACCGCAGCGGGCGGCAATGCGCCCTATGGCTTTACCCTCGACGGAACCGTGCCGCAGGGCATGAGCCTTGAAGGCGGCAAGCTCTCCGGGACGCCAACCGAAGCGGGGAATTTCCAGTTCAACCTGATCGCAGAGGACCGGGACGGGTTCACCGGGCAGCGCGGCTATACGCTCAGTGTGAGCGCCCCGGACATCTCGCTTTCGCCGGAGGCATTGCCGGAAGCCACGGCCTATGCCGAGTATACTCAGGCTTTCACGGTTAGTGGCGGCAAGGGACCCTATAGCTACCAGCTCACCGAGGGCCGTTTGCCGGACGGTATGACCTTCGAGGACGGAACCCTCTCAGGCACGCCCCTCGAAGCCGGCGATTTCCCGTTCAGCCTGATGGCAACCGACGGGAACGGTTTTACCATCGCCGGGGATTATACCCTCAGCGTGATCGTTCCGGGAATTGCCCTGACGCCCGAGAACCTGCCCGATGGGCTGGCGGGAACGGAATACGCGCCGGTCAGCTTCGCTGCCGAAGGCGGCAAGACGCCCTACAGCTTCGAACTGGAAGGTGATCTGCCCGAGGGAATGATCTTCCGGAACCGCGCACTGTCTGGAACGCCGACCGAAGCCGGTGAATTCATGTTTACCGTGCATGCCACGGATCAGGGCGATTTCACCGGACAGCGGGAATACACGCTGACCATCGCGGCGCCGGACCTTGCTCTAACTCCGGAAGCCTTGCCCGAAGGCCGGGTGAACTCCGCCTATAGCGCATCGCTTCAGGCAGAGGGCGGCACCGCCCCCTACGCGTTCACGGTGGCACGGGGGCAATTGCCCGAGGGGCTGAGCCTCGCCGAGGACGGCACCCTGTCTGGCACGCCGCTCGATCCCGGCAGTTTCGAGGTCACCATGACAGCCACCGACCGCTACGGCTTCACCGGCAGCCGCGTCTACGAGATTGCCATCGAGGACATCACCCTGCCGCAGCCCCGGAACCATGAACTGACCGTCATGGCCGGAACCAGCGGGACGGTCGACCTCACCCGCGGCGCGTCGGGCGGCCCCTTCATCGATGCTGCGATCGTGGCGAATCCGGCGGATGAGGCCGGCACCGCGCGGATTGCGCGCGAAGGCGGCAGTCATATCCTGCATTTCTCGGCTTCGGGGATCTACGCGGGCACGACCAGCCTGAGCTATACGCTCTCCAATGCCGATGGCATCTCCGACCCGGCGAGCGTGACGATCACCGTGGTAGCGCGGCCCGATCCCTCGCTGGACCCGGAGGTCATCGGGCTGGTCCGGGCCCAGACCGAGACGGCAAAACGGTTCGCCAAGGCGCAGATCAGGAATTTCAGCCAGCGGCTCGAACAACTGCATGACGAGGGCACGCGGCGGCGCAATTCCATCGTACTCAATCTGGTTGCCCAAAGCTCACGCCATGACAGTGACTCCCTCTCCCTTCGCGGCCCCGAGCGCTTCGGCAACCAAAGCAGTGACCTGGCTTTCTGGAGTGGCGGCTATGTCAATTTCGGCTCCAGCGACGATGACGGGATCGATCTCGACCATACGCTTGTTGGCATAAGCGCCGGGGCCGATTATCGGTTCACGCCGAAATTCACCGCCGGGCTGGGGCTGGGTTACGGCCGCGATGTCACCGATATCGGCAATAACGGCACCGAAAGCCGGGCCAGGGCCATCTCGATGGCGGCCTATGGCAGCTACCGGCCAAAACCCGGCTTCTTCATTGACGGATTGGCCGGTTACAGTTCGCTGGACTTCGACAGCAAGCGTTACGTGACATCGACAGGCGACATGGCGACAGGAACGCGTGGCGGCGAGCAGCTCTTCGCCGCATTGACGGCAGGCTATGAGCATCGCCGCGATGGATTGCTGATCTCGCCCTATGGACGGCTATCCGGATCGCGCTCCACGCTCGACATGTTCACCGAGGAAGGCGGCGGGGTCTATAACCTCAGCTATGATGAACAGGTCGTCGAAACCCTCTCCGGCACGCTGGGCTTGCGCTTCGAGCATTCGCGGCCAATGGATTGGGGCAACCTGACATCGCGCGCGCGGATCGAATACACCCATGAATTCGAGAATTCGAGCGAGGCGCGTATTGGTTACGCGGATCTTGGAACCTTCCCCTATGCGATCGATGTCGAGGGCTATTCACGCGATGAACTGGCGATCGGTCTTGGCCTCGATGCGCAGATCGGCGAGTTCTGGACCCTGGGCCTTGATTACCGCACCGCCTTCGGCACCGACGGAGACAGTCGCGATCAGGCCGTCGCTGTGAAACTGGATGTCAGGTTCTGAGTGCCACTGCAATGCCGTCTTATTCTCGACAAGGGGACAGATTGACAAGATGGCGTAACGGAGGGTTTCGGGCTCCTCACCATCAGCATGAAGTGGCGATGAGCCTGAAATCCGGAACGCATAAGCCGATGTTCTAGAGAAATGCGTCAGATCGATGGAGATGTGTCCGGTGCCCAAGATGATTTGGTATCCGATCCTCCCAACCTGCCGGTCGCGCGGACGGAGTCGCGCATGAAGATTTTCCCAGACACTGCGATCGTGACTACCCACGGCGTGTTATGCGCAGCCAGAACGCCAAGGGCTCACGGAGACAGGCGATGAGCCTTGGTGAGTAGCAGTAAGCTGTCCGGTGGTCTGATACCCTCTGTGCATCTCCCAGCGGTCGGGGCTCACTGCCGCACCTACGTGTCGTTCAAGCCTGAACATGTCGATATTATCCGGCAGAAACGCGGGCAAAGTTCCGATGCGGCTGGACGAAAGAGTGTGCGTTGAGACCATCATATTGATGAAGCTGCGCTCACGCCTGCTTTGATCTCCGCGACGGCACCATTTGAGCGCACGATATACCCATGGAGACGCTCAGAGCCTCGCTGAGGCAAATACATATGATTTTGCATTATCTTTTCGCACCCCAGGGGCGCTTTCTATGGGCCATGCCTTGGCCAAGCCATCCAGCCCGATCATTCATACACGCAGCTATCCCTATGAACATGGTTGCTGGGGCTAGTAGACGACGCCCACCCCGTAGGATCAACGTAGCTCTTGGAAGGTCGTCAGCCTTTCTCGCCACGATTGCAGCCTTGCCAAAGGAACCTCCAGTAAGCGGGCCGCAAGACCGTGCGGAGAGTCGGATCAGCTGCGCGACTCGTCGCGCGGTTTCGTGCTTCTCAGTCCAGATCGGGGACAACACCTGCAATATTTCCGGCTGACCGATATCCGAAACTGGCATTCGGCCGATCTTGGGAAAGGCATAGTCAGCGAGTGTGTTGATCCACTGCTGTCCGTGTTTCGGGTTCTCCCAGATTGGCAGGCGATCAATATGTACTTGCCGTACCACCTCTTCAAAACACGGCACTTCCTGATCCTTATGGTATTTCGGATTAAGGCCCTGCTTAGCGAGGAGACGATATTCCAAGGCGCGTTCGCGAGCTACGTTGAGCCTCACCACGTCCGCCGCCGAGACCGAAATCGGTGCGGAGCGGCTTTACCTGCCGATTCCGGTGCCCTCCACCGTCACGCGCACGATCCAGCGACGCGCGCCGGATGGATCGACCACCAGATAGAGCCCGTGGCCGTCGCCGTGCCTGCCAGGGCCGAGCGTTCGGACTAGATTCTTCGTCAACTTTCCCGACGAGTAGGCCATAGAAAACACCTCAGTTCATACCACCAAATGAACAGAACCGAGCGCTATCAAAACGAAGCCAATGAGAATAACGAGCGCATATAATCGCATGAATTCAACATCTTATACGCTATCAAACAATCCAGTGAGGATCAGCATAAATAGTAAATGGCGGGCCGCGGCCGATAATGATGATCACTACGTTTACGCTATAGCCCTCCATTTCTCTGCTAAATAGAGCTGCAGTTAAGCGACACCCGCATACAGGATGTTTCGCTTGGCTGTCCCGGCGAGATTGCCGAGGTTCAGATCGCCGGAATCGGGGCGATTATTGAGAGCCGCACTGGCATTTCTTGAGTGATCTTGCCATTATCATCTCAATTTTAGGCGATTCTTTGGTTACTGAAAGGTTGTTGCTATGAACGCTCCTTTCAAGCAGACAGAACGGCTGGGCCGCCTGATCACGGCTTTGGGCGAAAATGTTCTGGTTCTGCTGCGCTTCGAGGGAAGCGATTATCTCAACGATCTGTTCGAATACCGGGTCGAAGCCCTTGCCACGCGCGACGATCTCGACTTCGATACCCTGATCGGCACCCATGCGACGGTTGAAATCGAGGCGCATGAAGTGATGCGGCCCTTCGATGGTATCGTCACCTCGGCGCAATATTCCGGCGTGGGCGAGAACGGTCATATCTACACCCTGACCCTGCGCCCGTGGTTCTGGCTGGCGGGCAAGCGACGCAACTACCGGATTTTCCATAGCAAGCGTGTGGATCAGATTCTACGGGAACTGCTGTCGGATTATGGCGTGTTCAGCAATCCGCATCTGGAGATCCGGATCAGCAACCAATACGAGGAACTGGAATATACGGTCCAGCATGGGGTCTCGGACCTGGAATTTGCGCGCCGCCAGATGGAGCGGCACGGGATCAGCTTTCATTTCCGGCATGAGAAGGGCAGTCACACGCTCGTTCTGACCGATGACGAGCTGGCGCATGAGGAGATCGGCGAGATCCCCTTCAAGCGCTATGACGGCCATCACCAGTATGAATTCGAGCACTTCTGGGACTGGAAGCCGGAGCGGAACTTTACCACCGGGGCGATCTTTCAGACCGACTATAATTTCAAGCATCCGACCCAGAAGATGGACACTTGGCAGGCGAGCGATGCGCAATACGCCTTCGGCCATGTCGAGAGTTTCGATTATCCAGGCGATTATCTCTCTGAAGCCCCCGGAAAGATCGTCACGCGGATGCGTCAGCGGCAGGAGCGAGGCGCGGATCGCCGCAATCGTGCTGTGGGAGACTGCGTGAGCCTGGCTTCGGGACAGCGTGTTACATTGGGCGGCGACAAGGTGCCGGGGCATGGCGAGACCTATCTCTGCCTCTCGGCCACGCATCGCTTTGTCAGTGAATCCTACGGTTCCGGCGGAGAGGGCAGCGACGGTTACAGCTATTCCGGCTCCTGGGTGCTGATGCCCGATACCGCGCCGATGGTGCCTCCGAAACGGACACCGCTATCGCGCGTCTACGGTCCGCAGACTGCCATGGTGGTGGGTGAAGGTGAAATCGACTGCGACGAGCATGGCCGGATACTTGTGCGCTTCCATTGGGATCTGGAAGAGGCGTTCTCGATGCGCTGCCGGGTCAGCCAATCATGGGCCAGCCAGGGCTGGGGCGGGATGGTGATCCCTCGGATCGGCATGGAGGTGGTGGTGGAATTCCTCGAAGGCGATCCCGACAAACCGTTGGTGACCGGCTGCGTCTATAACGGCAGGAACACGACCCCCTATGACTTGCCCAGGCACAAGACCAAATCAGTGTTCCGCTCGGATACTCACCAAGGCGACGGATTCAACGAATTCACCTTCGAGGATCAGGCGGGCGAAGAAAAAATCTACCTACATGCCGAGAAGGACCACGAACTTCATATCGAGAACAACCGCGCCAAACGCGTGGATCGCAACCAGTCTGAAAGCGTCGGACACAACAAGTCCATCGAGGTCGGTAACAACCATCACGAGATAATCGGTGGCAACATGACCCTCATGGTCGGGCCGAACAAGCTACAGAACGCAGTCACATCGGCTTTCCATAAATTCACCGGTGCCATCGGCGATCTCGCCAATAAGTTGGGTCTTCCGGATTTTATGAACATGGGAGAAGGCAATCTCGTCATCGGTGTAGCCAAGAACAAGGCCGAGACGGTGATGGTGAGTTCCAACGAGATTGTCGGCGCAGCTAAGACCGTGACTGTGGGAGGAGGCTACCAGCTTACAGTGCAGGGCATTCGCAATGAATCAGTTTTGCTCGGAGCCTACGAAGAGGTCGGCCAGAATAAGGTGGTCGTGGCCGGCAAACGCCTCGAGATGGTCTGTGGGAAGTCAAAGTTCCAGATGAACGAAGACGGCACAATCGTGCTTGAGGGAATCGACATCAAGGTTTCCGGCTCGAGCAAGGTCGCTGTCAATGGCGGCCGCATCGACCTTAACTGAGGTGGAGTCATGAGTTATCTCAAGGGTGTTTTCGTTCAAAAGGAGGCAGAGCGCCGGGCGCTCCGCGACAAGATGCGTGATGCATTCTTCGCCGATTACAGTGCCAAGCGCCTGAAGGATCCAATGCGTATCGACGCCGATCCGGCCACGCAGCATGCGAAAGTGCTTGAACTGATTGGCATCGCGCGCGGAATCCATGACGAGAATATCTCCGGGCTTGATGCCCTCGAAGGAACGCTGACGTCACTTGCGGTCGGAATGCCGACCATCCGTATCGGTCTGCCCAACCAACTGACGTTGGAGCAGGTCATGCAGGAGGGCATGGAGCGCAGCCACTTCAACATGATCTGGGCCGGATGGTTTGATGGGTAGCCCGGAAACGGACGATATCGCAGCGCTCGCGGCGCTGGAGAGTATAGATTCCGCCGCTGTCCCCGACATTACCGACACCAGCTACCAGGCACAATTTGCCTCGCTGGGGGAGTATGCCCAGACCGCTTTCAACGAGGTTCTCGCTCAGTACCGGTTCCTCGGCCTTCTTGCGGGAATCCGGGGGCCCAATGATACTGATCAGGATGTGACTGATGCCCGCGAAGCAGTCATGGAAGCCCTGGCGGAGTTTCTTCAGGCCGGCCCACTCGCGTTGCAGGCAGATGAGCGCTGGGATGAAGTTCAGGCGGAGCGCGATGCGCTTCAGGAGCGCATTTTTGAAGAGTATCGAAGCGGCAACGCGGATTGGGAAACTTGGAACAACGCCGAACAACTTGTGAATGATATCATTCCCGGCCATTTCGCGAACCAATCCGAAATCTGGCTCGAGCAGATGGGATCGAGCGGAGCATATTATGAGGGGTACTCAGGCCGCCTGGCGAGCGTGCCCGATGAAGTCCGCCCGCAGATGCAGTCTTTGCTCAACCAGGCTTCTGACCTCGCAAGCATCCACGACATGCTGCGGGCCGAGCGTCGAGCGGCCGTGGTGAATTTTTTCAACCGAATCTGGCAGGGCGTACGCGATTACTACAACGAGAACATGGAATTGATCCGTAATGGCCAGTGGCTTCTTGCTACTGGGCGGATTGCAATCGACGCCGCCGTTTTCGCTGCCGAGGAGATCGTAGTTGCTGGCATCGTCACCGCGATCATCGGAATCACCGGCGGTGTTGCTGCCGGAATGGCCCTGGCACTTCGCAGCGCGGTGCGTATCATGCTCAGCATCGTGCGCCAGGGCACGCGGGTCGTCCGCAACGTGCGGGCCACCTACGTGTTCCGCATTGAACTCCGCAAGGTGGAGCCCGGCGTGCTCTACTCCAACCCGATCCCGATCAACGTCCAGATCGGACGACGCATCGACTACAACAAGTCGATAGATGTCCAGCGAGACCTGACCCCCGACGAAGCCCGCGCATTTGGAGAGGGCGGTCAAGGATCCTTGGAGCCCGATGTGGATGCTCCGGAACAGGGAAACAGGGGGAGTGGTCAGAGCGATGAACCGGCACGCGAAACCGAAGCTACAGGTTCACCCCGCTCAGTTGACGAGCTTCTTCCCAATGGCCGCGTTCCTTACAACAATCGAGGTTTTGCCGATTGGTGGGACGATCTCACGCTTGATGAGCTCGACAGCCTGATTGAGGCGGGTCACGGTGAAACCATCGAGAACCGCATTCGTGCCGGGCGCGGTGTCCATGAATGGCTAAAGACCTCCCAATACAGGGAGCACAAACGACTTGGCTTCTCGATGCACGAGATACAGGATTGGGTGACGGCTACAAATGCTGCCGAGGGACCTTTGCCGGTACAGGCTGCGGATGGGGCGATGCGCTGGCGGCATGTTTCGGCTGATCAACCGAACACGTCCGGCTCAACTATGATGCACAACGCGCTCGATGAAATCTATCAGCCTCCACCCGCCAGTAGGAACGATCTATTGAGACGAATGGGGTATTTTGCAAATCACTATCTGGATGGCGGCGTCGATGCCTTGCCCTCGGGGTTGAGAGATGCGATCCTTGCAACAGGAGGTGGCTGACCGCTATGGCCCTGATTGACGATTGGCTGATTTATCTCGAAGAACCCGATGCGTTCTCGAAGAACCACTTCGAGCCGATGATTACAGATACTGGCAACCCGCTCGACCTGCAGCGAGCTTTCGGCTCCCTTCCGCAGGGCGCTGCTATGATCGAGCGGATAGAACGCTTGCGCAGCGAAACCAACTTCACGGGACTCTACCATGTGCAGGATCCGAGCCGTAGGCTCGGGCACGATGCAATGATTGAAAAGGCACGTAAGTATTGCGATCATGTCTCGGATTTTCTCCGGGATATCGACATGGCTGATTTGGCAAAGTCCGTCGATAACGGAGGTTTCAGTTATCTTGATGTCCACAGTTATGACTTTCGCGATTCCGATGGGCGTCTTGGTCTCAACGAGACAGGCGAAGTCTTGGAGGATGAGTTCACCCTCAAGTTGAAGAAGGGCCCCCACTATCTCTTGGGTTTGTTTCAGGCCGTTTTGTTCATGACGAAAATTCCCGTTGTGACGCGCTATATCATGCAACCCGTCGTGAAATTTCCGTTGAACGAGGCGGACGGTTACGCCACTTGGATCGGCGGCGCAGCTATTGCATTCGGAGACAGAGGCAACTTTCTGCTCGTTGAGCCTGAACTCATTCGGCAAAGCTAGGCGGCCGGGATCGGCCACAGGCGAATGGTCGGGTAAGTCCTTTGGGACGCATCGGTTTTGAGGAGAGCATGGATGGCAGGAAAGTCCTCTACCCGTCTCGGTGACATTGGCTCTGGCCACGCCTGCCATTTCCCGCCGACACCGAGCATCGGAGCGTCGGACGATGTGAATATTGATGGTATTCCTGCCGTCCGACAGGGCGACGCCTATGCACCCCATGCCTGTCCGACATGTCCGGCCCCGCCGCATCCACGGTCGTTGTCTGGCGGCTCCGGATCGGTTTTCATCAATGGAAAGCCTGCTGGCCGAGTCGGTGACGCGATCTCATGTGGCGGTTCCGCCGACACGGGTTCCAGCACGGTGTTTATTGGCGATTAGCAGTTATTGTAGTTCGCCTTGGATTAACATTCTTTTTTTGTTTTTTAGCAGCGATCGACAGTCTCTACACGTTGGTTGGTTCAGCATCTTTTAGAACCGCGAAGGCGGGGACCGCCGCGATAATCGAGGTCTTCGCGCTTCCCGTCTTCGCTACCGTTGTGTTTCCGACCTTGTTGATCGGATCAACCGCCGAAAGTTATGCAATGGTTGCTGAAGCTCCGTGCAAGTGAGTGCCGATCTACTTGAGAACCAGCACGCGGACATGAAAAGT
This sequence comes from Paracoccus saliphilus, assembly GCF_028553805.1. Taxonomy (NCBI): domain Bacteria; kingdom Pseudomonadati; phylum Pseudomonadota; class Alphaproteobacteria; order Rhodobacterales; family Paracoccaceae; genus Paracoccus; species Paracoccus saliphilus. The sequence goes on from NZ_CP067140.1 coordinate 3,081,732, forward strand.
CGTTCAACAGAGCTGTTTGGAGCATGCGGTGATCGGCGGCGATATCGTGTTGTGGAGGGCAATCGGCGGCAAATGGCGAGCCGAAGACGGCGCAACTGAGAACTACACCTACGCTATAGCCCTCTAAATTGAGGGTACGATCAAGTAGCCATAATCGGATTGCCGACATCTGCTGCAAGCTATCTGAAGCTCGTCTCTCGAAAAACATCCAATCATAAATGTGTGTCCCGGATCGTATGGGGTGGCAGCGGTCATGATACCATCTACGGTGGAAGCGGCCATGACTCCCTCTGGGGCGGGACTGGAGACGATCGCTTGGAGGCCGGGAGTGGAAACGACACCGTTCGGGGCGATCACGGAAATGATGTTATCAAAGGCCAGGATGGCGCAGACCGCCTGTACGGAAACTCGGGCCACGATAACGTTGGCGGAAATTCCGGAGACGATGTCATCTATGGAGGGTATGGTCACGATAAGATTTATGGCGGCTTAGGCAACGATGCCCTTCGCGGGAACGCCGGAAATGACATAATGTATGGAGGAAGTCACAACGATTCCCTGTTCGGAAGCGAAGGCAATGACAAGCTATATGGAGGTACTGGCGCCGATGTTCTCGTTGGTAGTTCCGGAGACGATACGCTGAACGGCGGTGGCGGCAATGATAAGCTGTATTTCGGGCAAGATGCACATTCGCGAGGCGGCACCGGGATCGATATCGCCTATGGAGGCGATGGTGCCGATCAGTTCATTTTCGGCGGCACGTCAGGGTGGACGCAAATCGCCGATTTCGAGGACGGTGTGGACAAGATCGTCTTTTCGGATTCGGATATCAATTCCATGTCCGACCTGTCGATCAACCGCGATGCCAATAACGATAAGGTCGTGATCGATTACGGCGATGGCATCATCCGTATCGAAACCAACGATGTGTCCTCAGTCGGCGCGGATGATTTCATCTTCTAACGCCGTGAAGACAGGTAGCGCATCCTGTGATGCGCTACCTTGCACCCCGATAGAAGCCATCATCCAACTCGGGGAACCCGAGATCCGATGCGCTCACCTCCCCGTTCGCCGCGGAGATTCCAAGGGTGAGCTGTTGCCTGGCCTGGTCAAGAAAGGCGCGGGATTTCAGTATCTGTGCGGATACAGCGGATGAATTCGTCCTCTCCTTCCCTGCCGCACACTCAAGTCTCAATTCCAAGCATTTAAGATATTGCTCGCTGAAGGCCAGCATATCCCGCATCACATCCTCGATGGACTCGACGTGATCTTGCGGTATGTCCACGATCTCCAATGCTGCCTCGTCGGCGCTTTCAGAGCGTCTAAGTTCTGCTTTCATCTGGTCGTCCTTCCCATGTTCAGCGGCTTTTCTCGTAAAACTCCGCACCAAACCGATCCTTGATAAATGCCACCTGGGGCTGCAGGCGTTCTTCCAAAGCCTCCCGCACGTAGTCGGGGATCTGAAAATCGCTTGTCGCGTAAACCTTGCGTTCCAGATTATCGTAATTGGCGGTCGGCACTCCGATGAATTCCTCCACCTGGCGCATGACCTCATGCGGTGCGCGGGCGATCTGTCCGAAGGGGATGAACAACAGCGTTTCAGCCGGGCGTTCCTTCTGCCAGCGTGCAACATGGCTGAGATAGTCGCCACGTTCCATTACCTGATCGTCCATGGCCATCCCAAGCCACTCATCGCGGCTCTTCGGAGATAGCTTCTTGCGCCTCAAATTCATCCTCAGTTGCGACAGAGCCCGTTCGACCGGTTCCCGGATGACATAGATCGCCTTGAAATCCGCCCCGAGAAATCGCGCGACGAAGTTGATCCCTTCCTTCGGGATGGAGGAATATTCGGGGGTTATGTCCACGGGCAAACGATCCTCGGGGCAGAGCGAGAAGATCTTCTTATACCAGTTCCCGTTGAAGCGCGGCTTGCTTGTCACCTCATAGAGCCAGTCCAGGCGTTTCTGATTGAGGATACCCTGCTTTTTCCAAGTCTCGCGCGCACGTTCCAGCCCGTTATTCAGATGCCAATCCGTCCATGTCCGGTTCGGGGGGACGAACTTATGGTCAAAGAAATGTATTTCCTTGAACGGTGGCATCCATAAGGACTTGTTTTGTTTTAGGTTCTCATGCAGCCAGGAGGTTCCGGCCTTCTGGGCGCCGATACCGAGGACATGGGGTAGGATGGTCATTCTGAACTCTTTTTCAAATTCGGTTCCTGTTCGTCGTCAGCCAAGTTCCTGGACATATCGACTTTCTCGTCGGCTTCCTCGCGGATGGCCAGGGTAATCAACTCGTTGAAATCATCATTAGCCAGCCGCGGCTGCTTCATTCCCTCTGTCCGGCGGAAGCGGGCGATACTGCTGTTGCGGTTACTGATGCGGGCGATGATCTCTGCCGTGAAGGGAGCGGCCGGGCTGTCGGATTCGAGGATTCCGTCACAGCGCCTGAGCAGGTTATCGATCATGTCACCGCGTTCCGGCCAGAAGGAGATCACCCCGTCAAACATCTCTCCCCCCCGGCGGAAACGAATTTTCGGCGGCCAGGGAATGCTCGGGTAATAGAGGCGGCGTTCGGTTTCGCCCAGCTTGACCAGGGCAACCGTCATTGAACCGGTCATGGCGACCGCACGATCCTCGCCGGTGCGCCCCATCTCGAGAAAGGTATCGCAGACCGAAGCCAGCCAACGCAGATTGAGATCCCCGGCAAGCTGCGCACCATGCTCGCCCACCAGGCGGTGGAACAGGTTCTGTGCGGTCGCGTTCGCTGGCTCACGGCGCAAGACGACTATGGTGCAGGCCAACAGGTGGCTTAGGCGCGAGCAGCCCCGGAACTCGGGTTCGAGATTTCTGAAATGCTCCAGAATATTGCGCTTGCGATTGGGCCATGTCCTGCCCTTGCCACCCGGAATAATGTCATCCAGCAGCACCGAGAGTTCGGCATCCGGCGCAGGCAAGGCATCGGAGAAAGGGAAATCATCGGTTCCCTTGCTCTCGAAATAGGCCGGCCATACCGAACTGGAAGGGTTCGGGGTGATTTGCAGTGGCGGCGATTCGGTACTTGTCACCGGAGTTTCAATACGCCCCTGCGTTGGTGGAGTGTAGCCGAGTTCGGCGAAATCGCGGGCGAAGATACGGGTGAGACGGATCATTTCATCATGTGTGAAATCCTCGGCTCGGAGACTTCCGGCCCGGCCTTTTGTTCGACGGCTCCAATCGAGTCGATAGGAAAGCCCGTGCCGGGCCAGGAACGTGGATAAATCGGATTCAAGCGTCTCGTAGCGCAGGATATCATCAGCCTGCGACAAACAGAAAAACGGTTCCGTTTGCGGCCATAGATGATGCTTGAGATTGTGGAGCGGCTTGCGCACGCGCCGATCATAGCCGATCTCTGGATCTTCAAGAATGTCCAGAGCCTGGCTGATCGTCAGATCCGGCAGCGTCGGGTTGCGATAGTCCCTGTAATGACTGTCAGGTTCCGGGGTGCCCATTCGGAACATGTTAACCGCCGACAGAAAACGGTCTACCGGGGCGCGCACCACGGCAAAAGAGGAGGCATCGCCCCATCTGCTCGGGAGACGGCCCATCGCTTGTCTGGGCTTGTCGTCCTGACCCAAGGCCCGCCGGATAGAACTGCCTCCGGCCTTCTTGATATGAATGAAAATGATATTTTTCTTTGGAAAGTAGAAATTCATTTATGCGCCTATGATATTCCTCGCGTACCAAGCTGAACATTTGGCATGGTCTCGAATGCTTCGAGATCGTCCTCGTAGAGCGTTTCGAGAAGAACCTCGAATTCTCCATCGAGGGGCAAGGTGCGCGAACGGGCGAACCTGTCCTCGGTAGCTATTTGCCTGATCCGTTCACGTTGGGCTTTGTCAAAGGGTAGGGCGGTCAAGCCACAGAGAAAATCAGCTGCTTGTTCAACCGGATCCTCGATCGCCCATACAACCATGGGTGACGAGGGGAACCGTTTCTGGATTTTCCGGATCACGGGCTGCCAAGACATCAGTTCTGGCTTCTTCCAAATCTCCGGGCCCGCGAAGTTCTCGGCAAAGTCGATCACGGGGGCATAGGTAGATTGGGGGGTGATCACGACATGAATCGTCATGGATGTGCTGGAAAAAATTCGGGCCAGCGTGCCAAAGGAAGCGGCCAATGTACCATAGAGCCCCTGGAAGGAAGATATCTTCTCCGGAGGGCATAACAGGCCATGTCCTGAAAGCACTGCGCGAAGGCAGTCTTGCCTAGTCTGAAGATGTTGAAGATCAGGCAGCTCCCCCTGCTGTGCGTCAGCCTTGCGTAACACACCGCGAATTTGTTGCGGAGAGATCAGGTCAATCAGATGCTCCTCGAAGAATTCAGGGAATTCGGCAAAGACATTCTTTGCCAATGTCGGATAAAGGTCATGAGCGCCGACATGCAGATGATGGCCTAGAGGTACTGAAGTTAACATTCGATGTGATATCCCATTCCCGACGCACCTTTCCTGTAGTGCACACTTATCGCTTTTGGGGAGCAGGACTCAATACAGGGCATACGCCCCGGCATAGCCATGCCTTTTAGCGAACAGCGCTGATCAGTGTCGCATATGCGCACGTACCCGTAGTGGCAAGTGAGTAGTTATGCGTTGTTGAGAACGTCGCCTCACCTGTTTCCGCCAATACGGCAACACCGGGAACGATATCCTGATCGGCGGTGGCGGAGATGGCCGAATGATCGGCACAGACGGAAATGACTGGCTTCGGGGCGACATGGGCAAGGACACGCTGAAGGGTGGCGCGGGCAGCGATGTCTTCATCTTTACGAGGAATGGCGGTCAGGACCGGATCAAGGATTTCCAGGACGATATCGATACGGTTGAGATCCGGGGGCTTGATATTATCGGGAGCTTCGCCCAGACACGAGACTTGGCTACACAAAAAGGTGATGATGTGTTCTTCGAGTTTGGCGACGGGGATCGACTGATTGTCAAGGATACCAGGATCGCAACATTCTAGGATGACATGATCTTTACTGGCTGATCTCACCGGCTATACATCAGCCTGCCCACCCCACCAGTCGTGAGGCGGGCAGGAAGGTAAAAAAACAAAGAAAGACGGCATGATCCACGATCTCGCGACCGGCGATGGATAATACGGGAAACACTAGAAAGAGCGCGGCATTCATCTATGTTGTGGACCCGCCGATTCTGACCCTGGAAGCAATTCTGCTCTCCGCGTCTGTTCGCCGGCATTTGCCGGATGCCGAATTGATCGCCTATTGCCCTTCGGAGAAAGTGGGTCAATTACCGCTGCCGCTTCGGGAATATATGGAGGAGATCAACACCCGGTTCGAGCTCATGGACACCCGGGGATATTTTCCGAAACCCTACGGGCATGGCAACAAGCTGATCGCGGCTGCACAGCCACGACCGCATGAATATACCATCTTTCTGGATACGGATGTGGTGATCTGGCAACCCTTCGATATGGAAGCAATGGTTGCGCCGAATGTCATCTCGGCCGCGCCTGAGGGGCGTCGCACATGGGGCAAGCCCGTGGGGGATTGGGATGCGGCCTATTCCGTGTTCAACATGACAACGCCCGAGGAACGCATCCGCATGGCCCGGACAGGGGTGGAATCCCCGCCCTATTTTAATGCCGGGGTGGTCAGCTTTCCGAATGGTCCGGTCGGCGAGTTCAGTAATTTCGGCGAATGCTGGCTGAAAACAGCGATTGAGTTGGACGATCCCAAGCATGGTATCCCCGAAAGGCGGCCTTGGCTGGACCAGATCGCTCTGCCGATTGCCATTCGCCGGGCAGGGTTGGATTACAGGGTGCTGGACGATCGATACAATTTGTCCCTGACGCATAAAGTGCTGACGCCGGAGATGAAGCCGCATATGGCTGCCAAGGTGCAGAAAGAGATTGATCGCCTCAACAGCTTCGATCCCATGATTTTGCATTACCATAATTTTGATGCACCGGGCGGGCTTCGCTATGAAGGTTACCTTGACGACCTCATTCGGGAGAACACGGTTTTCAAGAATCTGGCAGCCGCGCGAAGGCGCCTCAATGCGATCTCGGCACAGCAATCCTGACCCCATCAGGGAGATTGAAGCATGATCCAACCTGATGCGATCATCCGTCTGGCCGGGTTCGTGGAAATACTGAGGAACTGTGCATGACGCAACGCAAAGGCATCATTCTCGCTGGCGGGTCGGGCAAGCGCCTCTATCCAATCACCATGGGCATGTCCAAGCAATTGTTGCCGATCTATGACAAGCCGATGATTTACTACCCCATTACCGTCCTGATGCTGACCGGTATACGCGAGATCGCGATCATCACCACGCCCGAGGATCAATCACAATTCCAACGTCTTCTAGGGGATGGCAGCCATTGGGGAATACGGTTCGAATGGATTGCCCAACCCTCGCCCGATGGTCTGGCACAAGCATATCTGTTGGCCAGGGATTTCCTGGCGGGGGGGCCCTCAGCCATGATCTTGGGCGACAACGTCTTTTTCGGTCATGGCCTGTCGAACTTGCTGAAAGCCGCTGATACGCGGTGCGATGGCGGAACGGTCTTCGGCTATCACGTCTCGGAACCCTGTCGTTATGGTGTCATCGGCTTTGATGATCAGGGACGGGTCAGCACGATTGTAGAAAAGCCCACGGAACCGCCCTCACATTTCGCTCTGACCGGGCTTTATTTTCTCGACGGTTCTGCTCCTGCGCGGGCAGCGCAGGTAACTCCGTCCGAGCGGGGTGAACTGGAGATTACCACGCTTCTGGAAAGCTATTTGAAAGAAGGCGTACTGACCGTGGAAATGATGGGCCGCGGTTTTGCATGGCTGGACACGGGAACCCATACCAGCCTTTTGGATGCCGGGAACTTTGTTCGTACGTTGGAGAACCGCCAGGGATTGCAAACCGGATGCCCCGAGGAGATCGCCTATATGAATGGCTGGATCTCTGCTGAGGATATCCGGATCATGGCAGAAAAATTCGCTAAGAACCGGTATGGGACCTACCTGTCTGAACTGATCGACCAGATCGATCATCCCGCACCAGGCAAGCAGCATACAGATAGAAATATGATCCGGAAGGTGGATCGTTCGCCCATATGAGCAACCGGTAAGGGCGGTTTTGTTAACATGGATCGCCTGGATTGGGCTGCGACAACAGCCCCATCCCCTGCCGCGTATACCACGGCAGAAGCTGGTTCATTTCAATGTCTAGGTAATCACGCGCATGGATTGCTTGCGGTCAGTGCGTGTAGAGGGAGGGCATTGTCTCGCAAGGCTGTTGGTGACCAATTCATAGTACGGCCCGCGCTTCCTCCCATCGAGCGCGGGCCTTTTATGTTATAATACGCGCCGCGTCCTCACCACGCTCCCGCACGCTCAAGCGCCTCCGTCAATGCATCGGCCTCGTTCCGGGCACAGTTTGCCTGCGTCCTGCTCCAGATCACGCGCGTCTTGCCGAACAGCCGTTCCACGGCTGCCCAGATCGCTATGATGGTGAAGGCGACGCCATAGACCGTATCGGCGGCCAGCTCGGCCGAGATCGGTAGAGGGACGCCGAAGATCGCCAGCGCTGCGAAGATCAGCGAGAAGACCTGTGCGATGAAGCTACGGTTGGTCAAGAAGAGCGACCAACGCGGTCCGGCGCGGCCGTTTTGTTTCGCGATATCATTGGCCATGCGGACCGTTGTTGCGATTTCTCGAATGAGAGGGATCATGGTTTATCCTCCAATGGCGGAAAGGCAGAGGCGCTGTTCAGCGGCGCGGCGGTTGACGAGACCTTGCACGACTCTGCCACCAGCCTTGTTCCAGCGTGGCAGCTCATTGCAGGCATCACGCCATCGATCGGCATTGGCACGCCTGGCCAGCGTGGAGCTGCAGGCGGCGCCAGTGCCGACATTGTAGGACCAGGACACCAGCGCGACCTGGACGCCTTCGGGCTGTTGCGGTAAGGCCGGGATGCAGTTGACTAGGCGGTCGCGAAAATCGCCCAGAGCATCCATCAACATGGCGTTGCACTCGGCCGAGCTGTATCGATCGCCTGGTTTCACCCCGCGAGTCTCGCCGTAACAGACCGTCCAGACGGGCGGGCTGGCCACGCTATCGAGATAGGCCTCAAGGCGCTCACCCTCCCAGGGGCCGACAAACACCGCAGCGGCGGCAAGGATGGCGGTCGTGCCGGTCGTGGCGGCTGCCTTGCGCCTGGTCGAGACAAGCGATTTCAGCCACGCCAGAAGCGTGGATAGGAACTGGATCATGATGCTCTCCATGAAAAAGCCCGCTCGAGGCGGGCGAATGATGATAGTTTGACGATCGATATTGGATCTGGGGAACTGTGCCCCATCTACTCGTGATGACAGGACTCAAGCTCTACAAACGCTTGCGCAACATGCGTGACGAAGCCATCCGACGCCCGTCCTATCGGGTGGTCTATGCGCACGCGCTGACCGTGGCGCATATGGAAGGACACCTGGTCGCGGATGATCATCCTGCGTGGGAGGCGATCAACACCGCCATCAGCGCGGCGCGCAATGGAGACCCCGATGCGCTCGATACAATCGAGCGGGAAATCGCCCGGCTTCATGACCGACAGGTGAAGCCGTCATCCTAATTCGTAGAGATGGGGTCTCGCTTATTGGCCCGAAATGCCCGCACGAAGCGGACTTGATGAATCGGCTGATCCGGGATTTATTGCTCAAGCCTGCCCATCTCGCCGTGGGACGGCATGGGGCCGGATGGTTTCGGCATGTTTTCTATCTGGTCCCGTTTTCCGCTCATCACTGATCCGTGATTTCGGCGCAGAATGAAGTCTGTTACCGTCGACCTACAGCAGCAGTAGTGTGCAGTTGTGTCTCCGCGGCCCGCGCTTAACAATTCGAGTTCCCTGATTGTGAGCGCGGGCCGACCTTCCTAACATTGGGTGAAGAATAGCCCACGCGAGGAAGGCTTGATGAATTGACTATTTGTCGGCTATGTTGGCTTGCCTTCTTTGGCCTCTGGCCACGCATTGGTGAAGGTAGCGGCCGAGTTGCCCGGAAGCTTCGGCCCCGCATTCAACTCCGATCGATATTGGATTTGCACTTCCTCGCCATCCCAAAAATTGTAGCGCCGAAGATGGCGCATAACCCGCATGTAGACTGCACCATCAATTCCATTTTGCCCTATCGATGTACGCTCATCTTTTATGAGTTCTTTTAAGTTCACCCTAGTTTCCTTGCTCTAGAACCTTGATGCTAGAAAACGCGCTGCCAACAAGTGTCGCCAAATAGTTGAAGCGTAGAGATTATTTGTCACGATAAAAAGGGGCTCCACGCATCGCGCGACCCTCACCACCAAGGACAAGTGCTCCTTGCAATGTAGGAATCGCTCATCGAGCATCCCAACGATCGGCCGCAAAGCACCCTCTGAGTGTTGCGCTACCGTCTAAACTTAGCGGTCGCTATACCATCCACCTGAGTCCGCTCTGGGAAAGCAGTACTGCGGCGCCAGGAATCGCGACGAAGGGCAGGAACCGACTGCTGCCATCTCTAGCCTTTAGGTTTATCAGGCTGTAGCGTGGAATTGGCAGTTCGTCACACCAACTTGGTGGCGTGCGGTGATCGGCGGCACATAGGCTATTGTATGCGGCAATCGGTGGTGTTTGGCGGGCCGAAGACGGCGAAACTGAGAACTACACCTACGCTATAGCCCTCTAAATTAAGGGTGCGATCAAGTAGCCATAGTCGGATTGCCGACATCTGCTGCAAGCTATCTGAAGCTCGTCTCTCGAAAAACATCCAATCATAAATGTGTGTTCCGGATCGTCTATGTTGAGCAATAGAACCTCAACCGGGTATTAGCTCTGGCGCAGGCAGTCTGCATGGCATCCCAGTGCATAAGAAATTGCCGCAAACGGTTCCCCCAGGGTGCTAGGTCCAGACCGTCTGTCAGCGCTTGTCTGCGGGCCATCTTTGCGCCGACGATCCAGATTTCACGGTCAAAGGACGGATTTCGAGATGACGCGCGCAGCAGATCGTTGAGGTGTGCGGCAGTGAGGCCGTCAGGATTCCGGAAGATCCGGTTTCTGCCATTCAGCGTTACTGCATTAGCCTGTACGGCGGCTTGCCAACGCTCGGGCGTCCAGACAGCGGACGGCTGACCCCGTGAGATGAAACCGAGGCTTGCGAGTGCCTGTCGACCGACATCCTGTAATCCGCCGACATGGTAGCCAGTGCCGTCCTGTCCTAAGCCGCCTACCTTCGCATGAACAAGCACGATCTTCTTGGTATCGGGATCAACCCCAATGAAATCCGCAGCTTCGCGATTGTCGTCGTCACACAGCCATACAGGAATAGCTTCAATTGCGGTGGTGAGGTTGTCGTCCATGATTCCGTTCGCATCACGCTGGCCATCACACGTAATCGAAAAGAGTCCGAAAATAGACTGCCGGTGCCAATTGACCCGGTTGACCGCGTAGTCGTTCTCGCCCTTCTCGCTTTCGACCGCATCGAGCGTAGTCGAAGCGTGGACATACTCCAGAACCGGTTTAACGTCACCATCCTGGACCCACTGCATCTTCGGTTCGTAGAAACTACCCTCCGAATACACCACGCCGTCGCGCTGTGTAAGAATGCGGAAGGCTTGCCCTTTGTTGAGCCGCTGCACGAGTGTCAGCGCCTGACGCCTGCCATCCCCTTCCGGCGCGGGAGCAAGCTCATCCAGCCTGGTGCTGGTGAGCCTGTATTTGCGCGTTTCCGGAACGAACTCGACGCTGCACGGGACGTCTTCTTCACCAATCTGGATCGCGAACTCCCCGGTCGCGTCATCCACCTCGGCGCAAAGGTCAAAGTAATCTATGCCTTCATGGAGACCAACGATCGCCGCCCCGAGTTCCAGCGCATGATCGAGGCGGGAATATCCAACCCGGCACCCTTCGATGTTGTCGTGGTTCATTCGTTCAGTCGATTCTTCCGCGATCACTTCGAATTGGAATTCTACGTCAGGAAGCTCGCCAAGAATGGTGTGAAGCTTCTCTCCATTACCCAGGAGATGGGCGATGATCCCATGCATGTCATGATGCGTCAGATCATGGCACTGTTCGATGAATACCAGTCGAAGGAAAATGCCAAGCATGTGAGCCGGGCCTTGAAGGAGAATGCGCGCCAGGGGTTCTGGAACGGCTCGCTTCCTCCCATCGGCTATCGCACCGTTGCCGCCGAGCAGCGCGGCGCCAAGGTCAAGAAGAAGCTGGAAATCGATCCACTCCACGCCGACACGGTGCGGTTGATCTTCCGGCTTGCCCTGCAGGGCGACGGCACGTCCGGTCAGATGGGCGTCAAGAACATTGTCTCTTATCTCAATCGTAATCGGATCTTCACTCGTGATAGTGGCCGGTGGGGCATCGGGCAGGTTCACCGCATCCTGACCCGGCGCACCTATATGGGCGAACATGAATGGGGAAAGAAGGGCAAGCACCAGAAAGACAATGCGTCCAGCGACGTCGTGATCGTCCCCGTCCCGCCGATCATCGGCCGCGAGACCTTCAATGCGGTTCAGACCCTGCTCAAGGCCCGCAACCCCAAGGTCACGCCCGCCCGCGTGGTTAGTGGCCCGACCATGCTGACCGGCTTGATCCATTGCGCCAAATGCGGCGGAGCCATGACCATCCGGACCGGCAAGGGGGGACGCTATCGCTATTACACCTGCTCGACCAGAGCGCGGAAAGGACCAACCGCCTGTGAAGGCATGTCCGTACCAATGGAAAAGCTGGATGATCTGGTGGCCGATCACCTGGAAAGCCGACTGCTCCAGCCCGAACGGCTGGAAACCATCCTTGCTGCCATCCTCGACCGCAGGGAAGAACGCGCCGAGCGCCGTCAGGAACATATCGCCGAGTTGAACAAGCGGACAACGGAAGCGGAACTGCGCCTCAAGCGGGTCTATGACGCCATTGAGGCAGGTGTGGTCGATCTGGATGATCCGGCGCTCAAGGATCGTATCGATGGGCTCAAAACTGTCCGAGATCAGGCAAAAGCGGATGCCGAGCGCGCACAAGCCATGCTTCGGCATTCAGGTCAGAAGGCCGTGACGCCGCAGATGCTGCGTAAGTTCGCCAGCACGGCCCGGCAACGCATCCGGCTCAAAGGGGGAGGTTATCGCCGCGACCACCTGCGAGCGCTCGCGCAGCGCGTCGAGGTCGATACCGGCGAAGTCAGGATCATGGGATCGAAGTCCCGGCTGCTTCAGACGCTGGTCGCGGGCGATGGCGTAAACCCAGTGCCCACTCAAGGACTGAAGTGGCGGAGCGAGAGGGATTCGAACCCTCGAGACGGTTCCCCGCCTACACACTTTCCAGGCGTGCGCCTTCGACCACTCGGCCACCGCTCCGTGCTGGGTGGTCTAGCCTGCACCGCCGCGCTGTGCAAGTCAGAGCTTTGCAATTCGCTTCTGTAATTCTGCCAATTGCTTGCGGATCTCTTCCATGTCGCCGGACTCCCCGGCCTGGCCGGATTTTTCCGAGGGCTTGGAGGCGCCGTTATCCTCTGCGCCGCTATCCGCCATCTCTCCCGGCTCGGGGCCCGAACCGCCCTGCCATCCACCCATCATCGCGCGCAGGAACATCTGCTGCTGACGCTGCATTGCCTCGAAACCGGGAACGGTGTTCAGGGGGCTGGGCATCGTGGTCATGTTTTCCATCAGCTTGGACTGGCTGTCCCGCAGGATCTCGAAACTCGCAGCCAGGAACTGCGGCACCACGGAATTCGTGCTCGACGCATAGCTGCGGACCAGATCCGTCAGCACGTCGATGGGCAGGACACTCTCTCCCCGGCTCTCGTGCTCGGCGATGATCTGCAAAAGATACTGGCGGGTCAGATCGTCCCCGGATTTCAGATCGACGATCTTGACCTCGCGCCCGTCGCGGATGAACGTCGCGATATCCTCGAGCGTAACGTAATCGCTGGTCTCGGTATTATAGAGCCGTCTGCTGGCGTAACGCTTGATCAGCAGCGGGGCAGTTGTCGTGGCCATAGGGGCCCCTTCTCTTGATCCGTTTCCGCAATGATGGGTCCAGCGTCGCGAAAAGGCAAAGGAAAAGAGACAATATGCCGGTCAACATGTTTCGACCGGGCATGAAAAAGGGGCGGGAGAACCGCCCCTTCCAAATACAAGCTGCGAGCGAAGATTACTTCGCGGCGCCAGCGGTCGCCTTCTTGACGGCAGCCTGCGTGGTGCGGGCGGCTTTCTGAGTTTCCGCGGCAGCATCCTTGCCGGCGGTCAGCATCAGGTCGACGGTGTCCATCTGCACTTTCTTGGCCACTTCGGCAAAGGAAGCCATGTGCTCGGCAGCGACCTCGGCCGAAGCCGAAGCGTAATCGGTGACGGCCTTGGCGTAATCGGTGGGCTCTTCCTTGGTGGCGGTCAGCTCACCCATGCGGGCGATGCTGTCCTTGGCCCACTGGGCCGAGATCTCGGTCGAACGCTCGGCAGCGCCGAGGGCGACCCGGGCCAGCTTTTCGTTCAGCGCTTGCTGAGTCTTCACCGCTTCCTGGAAGGACGAGGTGTCGACCGGGAAGTTCGCCAGCATATCCTGGAAGGTCTTCGAGAAGTCAGGGGTCTTCGTTGCCATGTCATTTACTCCTTTTCAGCGCAGCGGAGGGAGGGAGAGGAGGAGGAGAACCGTGCCGCCGCACTATCAATCTATCGTGGCAACAATATGAATGCTGCATCGCGGCATTTCAAGAATTTTTTCTGCACTGCAGCAAAAAATTCACAAACCGCGGGACACCCCTTGAAGCACATCGCATTTAATGCTGCGTTTCCAGTAGTCTAGCCGGATCGCTCGTGAACATAATCGCCGGGCGCCGGGGCAAGATCCTTATCCGGCCTGCGCGCCTGGACCATCTTGCCGGCCCGCGCGGACAGCCATTCACCCCAGGAAGGCCACCAGCTTCCCTTCTTCAGGCTGGCTGATTCGCGCCACGCCTCGGCGCCTTCGGCGAAGCCCGCCCCGCTGGTGTAGTGGCCGTATTTGTCCCGGCCGGGCGGGTTCACGATGCCCGCGACATGACCGGATTCCGACAGGATAAAGCTCTTGTCAGGCGACCCCATCTGCGCGACCCCGCGCCAGCAATCGGTCCATGGCGCGATATGATCGCCCTCGCAGGCGACAGAGCAAAGCGGCACCTGCACATCTGCAAGCCGAAGCGTCGAGCCGAAGAGCTCGAAACCCTCCCCGGCGAATTGATTGGCCTGGCACAGCCCGCGCAGATACTGCATAGCCATCTTGCCCGGCAGGTTGGTGCTGTCGCCGTTCCAGAACAGCAGGTCGAAGGCGGGCGGGGTCTCGCCCATCATGTAGCTGCGGATCGCCGGTCCCCAGACCAGGTCATTGGCGCGCAGAAAGCTCATCGTGCGCGACATCAGCGGCGCCTTCAGCAGGCCGTGGCGCTTGATCTCGGCCTCGATCCCGTCGACGAAATCATTCTGCAGGAAGGCCGTGAACTCGCCGTGATTCGAGAAATCGGTCAGCGTGGTCAGGAAAGTCGCGCAATTCACCCTGTCATCGCCACGCTTGTTCAGCAGTGCCAGCGTCAGCGAGAGCGTCGTGCCCGCGATGCAATAGCCCACCACGTTCAGCCTGCGCTGCTCGGTCAGGTCGCGCACCTTGTCCATCGCCTCCAGGTAGGCGGAGACATATTCCTCCATCCCGAACTCGGCATAGCTGGCATCGGGGTTCTTCCAACTGACCACGAACAGCGTGTGGCCCTGCCCGACCAGCCAGCGGATCAGGCTGTTCTGGGGCTTCAGGTCGAGGATGTAGAACTTGTTGATCCAGGGCGGAAAGATCAGCAGCGGCGTCTCATGCACCTTGTCGGTGGCCGGGTTGTACTGGATCAGCTCGTAAAGCGGCGTGCGATGCACCACCCTGCCCTCGGCCGTGCCGATATTCTCGCCCACGGTGAAGGCCTCGCGATCCGCCAGCGAGACGATCATCTCGCCGCCATGCTGCTCGACATCGCGCACCAGGTTCTCCAGCCCCTTCACGAGGCTCTCGCCCTCGGTCTCGAGCGCCTTTTCCAGTGCGTCCGGGTTGGTCGCCAGGAAATTCGTGGGCGACATCATGTCCACGATCTGGTTGGTCAGCCAGTTCACCCGGCGGCGCGCCGTCTCGTCCGGCAGTTCCAGCCCGTCGGCGGCGCGCTTCATCGCCTCGGCATTGGTCAGGTATTGTTTCCTGACGAAGTTGAAATAGGGATGGCTCTGCCAGAGCGGGTTCTTGAACCGCTTGTCGGCCGGTGCCTCGTCCTCCTCCGGCATGGTCAGCTGCCCCTTGGCCAGCGAAACCTGCGCATTGGCATAGTTCTTCAGCGTCTCGCCCCAGAAATTCACCTGCTGCTCGATGATCCGGGTCGGCTGTTCGGTGAGGGTTCTCATCCAGGCATTGGCGGCAGTCACGTACAGGTCCGGCCCCGGCCCCTCGACGCCCGGATTCGGGGGCTGCCGCTCCGAGAAGGCTGTCATGAGCCGATGGCTAAGCGCCTCTATCCGCTCGACATTCTCTGTCAATTTCTGCGCGGTGAAGCTGTTCGCCGCAAGGCCCGGACCGCCTCGCCCGCTTTCCGCCGTCCCCGCATCTTGCCTGGGCGTGTCGCTGGCGCGGGTCGAGGCGGCGGGCGAAAGCCCTCCCTTCGCGGGGTTGGGCTTGGCTGCGGGCTTCGCGGCGCCGGTCCCGGACCGAGAGCTGCGGCTGGTCGTCGCTTTCGGGGCGGCGGCCGTGCTCTTGGTCTTGCGGGTTGCGGTGGGCTTCGCGGCAGCTTTCGGCGTGGGTTTCGCGGCAGTCTTTGGCGCCGGCTTTGCGGCTGTTTTCGGTGCCGCCTTCGCCGCCGCCGCAGGCTTTGCGGATTTTGCCGCAACGCGGCGTTTCGATGTCGCCGAGGTCTTTTCTTCCGGCTCGGGTTTTGCAGGCTCCGGCTTTGCGGAAGTTACCCGACGAGTAGCATTTGAATTACTCTTGTTACTTGCGCGCCTTGCCATGACCCGGATTCCCCCCTAATACAGTTACAATGATATGCGCAGAGTTGGCACAGCGTAAAGCTGGGTTTTGGTTTTTCGGACCGCAACTTGGCAGCCTGTTCCGATTGCCGCGACGCAGCAAGGATTGGCCGCTATGGCGATGAAGGGCATCAAGGGAATCGTCTCCTACGACGCGATGGAAACGATTCGGAACACGAATGAATGGCTCGGCGCGACGGCGCGTGCGGTCGCCTCCAACCCGATATTCGCCCTCAACCCGCATCCGGGTTTCCGGTTGATGAGTGCCTGGGGCCATGTCACCGAACGCAGCTTTGCCCGTATGGTCGTCAAGCCGGATTGGGAAATTCCGCCCATCTCCGGCGAGGATGGAGAGGACCATATCGTCTATGTCGAGCCGGTTCTGGAATGCCCCTTCGGCGACCTGATCCATTTCCGCGTCGCCCGGCGCGAGGTCAAACCCCGCAAGGTGCTGCTGGTTGCGCCGATGTCCGGCCATTACGCGACCCTGCTGCGCTCGACCGTGACCTCGCTGCTGCCCGATTGCGAAGTTTACGTGACCGACTGGCACAATGCCCGCGACATCCCGGTCAGCGAAGGCAAGTTCGACATCGAGGATTACACCAATTACCTGGTCGATTTCATCCGTCATCTCGGCCCGGATACCAATGTCATCGCCGTCTGCCAACCCGCGCCCCTGGCGCTGGCCGCCACGGCCATCCTCGCAGAGGAGGAGCCAAAGGCCCAGCCCCGCAGCCTGACCCTGATCGGCGGTCCGGTCGATCCCGATGCCGCCGCGACCGATGTCACCGATTTCGGCAACCGCATGACCATGGGAGAGCTGGAGCATCTGGCGATCCAGTCCGTCGGCTTCAAATATCGCGGCGCGGGCCGCAAGGTCTATCCGGGCCTCGCACAGCTCGCCTCGTTCATCGCCATGAATGCCGAGACGCATGCCGGCGCTTTCATCAACAAGATCTTCAACGAGGCGCGCGGCACCGGCAGCGAGGGCGATAGGCATAACCGCTTCTATGACGAATATCTCGCCGTCATGGACATGACCGCGGAATTCTACCTCTCCACGGTCGAGCGTATCTTCAAGAAACTCGAAATCGCCCAGAACCGCTTTGTCGTGAATGGCCGTCAGGTCGATATCGGCAAGATCACCGATGTCGCGATCATGACGGTCGAGGGGGCGAATGACGACATCTCCGCCCCCGGTCAATGCGTTGCCGCCCTGGATCTGTGCACCGGCGTTCCCGAGGCGAAGAAGACCCAGCACCTGGAAGAGGGCGCCGGGCATTACGGGATTTTTGCCGGGAAATCATGGCGGCTGAATATCCGCCCGCTGGTGCTTGACTTCATCGACGAGCATTCGACCATGCCGCCGGAAACCCGCCGCAAGCGCCGCCGCGGTGACAAGTCGTCGGATTGCGGCGTCAACGATCCGGTCAGCGACAGCCGCAAGATCGCGGTCTGATCCCTTCCCGGCGCATCCGGCTCTCGGATTGCGTCCCGCGATGGCCGGGGGCGCTTCGCCCCCCGGACCCCCAGAGGATATTTGCATGAAGAAGAGAGAGTCGGTTCGGATGATCCGGGCTGGACCGGATTCTGTCGAGAGGGGTTTATTCCGTTGTGGAATCAATCATCCAGATATCCGCAAAATTACTATTCAAATGGAATCCATCTCTGCGCCCTGCCACGCGAAAATCGCCGTCAGACCCGCGCAACGCGCGCTTCCTGTGCACAGGTTGTGCACGTCCTGTGCACGGGCTGTGCGGCCAGAATCCCAGCATTTGCTGATCGAATCGCGCGCGCTGTTGCGCCCTGCGGACATCGCGGCGTACGCTGCCGTTGCGGGCGATTATCGCAACAGCTCGGTCACCGCGTCCTCGATCAGCCCCAGGCATTCCGGCGATGAGAAACGGTGATCCGCGCCCTTCACGAGGGTCAGGCGAATATCCTCTCCCTGCGCATGATCCAGCAGCTCCAGCGCCCAATTCACCGGCACGTCCTCATCCGCAGTTCCCTGCAGGAACCGGGCCGGGAATGGCAGGACAAGCGACTGGTTCATGACCAGGTGATCGCGGCCATCCTCGATCAGCCTTCGCGTGATGACATTGGGTTCGTCACTGTATTCACTGGGAATTTCCACCCTCCCGTCACGCATCACCGCCTCGCGCTGCGCGTCGTCGAAACCGGCCCAGAACCCCTGTTCGCTGAAATCCGGCGCGGCGGCGACAGTCACCAGCCCCGCCACCCGCTGCGGCATCGCCCGCGCCAGCAGCAGCGCGATCCAGCCTCCCATGCTGGAGCCCACCAGGATCTGCGGCCCCTCGGTCAGGGTGGTCAGCGCGGCAGCGGCATCCGCGAACCAGTCACCGATGCAGCCTTCCTCGAAGGCACCGCTGCTGTCGCCATGCCCGGAATAGTCGAAGCGCAGGAAACCCCGCCCCTGCCCGCGCGCCCAATGCTCCAGGTGCATGGCCTTGGTGCCGGACATATCGGACTTGAATCCACCCAGGAAAACGATCCCGGTTCCCTTTCCCTTCAACAGGTTATAGGCAATTCTCCGGCCCTGCGGCGTATCGAGAAAATCAGTCATAGGTTATTCCCCATCATCTTGCCCTATCTTGACAGTTTTCGCGCAGAGGTCCATGGGACAGCCTCGACATACCCGCAGCCGGGCGTTCCGTGGGCGCCAAACCGACGAGGAGGACGACATGTCCCAGATCTCTCTTTCCTTCCCCGATGGCAATTCGCGCGACTACCCCGCCGGCACCACCGCCGCCGAGGTCGCCGAAAGCATCGCGCCCAGCCTTGCCAAGCGGGCGATCTCGGCCAATCTGGACGGCCGCCATATCGACCTTGCATGGCCGATCGCCGAATCCGGCGCGATCACCATCAACACAATGAAAGACGAGGTCCCCGCGCTTGAACTGATCCGCCATGATTTTGCCCATGTCATGGCCCGCGCGGTGCAGGAGATCTGGCCCGACGTCAAGGTGACCATCGGACCGGTGCGCGACTATGGCTGGTTCTATGACTTTGATCGCAAAGAACCTTTCACCCCCGAGGATCTTGGCCGGATCGAGGCGAAGATGAAGGAGATCATCGTCGCCCGCGACCCTATCCGCACCGAGGTCTGGGAGCGCGACCGCGCCATCGCCCATTACAGGGAACAGAACGAGCCCTTCAAGCTGGAACTGATCAACCGCATTCCCGAGGGCGAGGACGTGCGGATGTATTGGCATGGGGAGTGGCAGGATCTCTGCCGTGGCCCGCATCTGCAGAATACCGGCCAACTGCCTGCAGACGCGTTCCGCCTGACCCATGTCGCGGGCGCCTATTGGTTGGGCGACGCCTCTCGCCCCATGCTGCAGCGCATTTATGGCGTGGCGTTCCGCAACAAGGCCGATCTGAAAGCGCATCTGACCATGCTGGAAGAGGCCGCCAAGCGCGATCACCGCAAGCTGGGCCGCGAGATGGAGCTGTTCCATTTCCAGGAGGAAGCGCCGGGCATGGTCTTCTGGCATCCGAATGGCTGGACGATCTATCGCGAGCTGGAGGCCTATATGCGCCGCCGCCAGATCAAGGCGGGCTACAAGGAAATCAAGACTCCCCAGGTAGTTGACCGTATCCTGTGGGAAAAATCCGGCCATTGGGAAGCCTACCGCGAGAATATGTTCATCGTCGAGGTGGACGAGGAAGGCGCGAAGGAAAAGCGCACCAACGCGCTGAAACCGATGAATTGCCCCTGCCATGTGCAGATCTACAACCAGGGCTTGAAATCCTATCGCGACCTGCCCCTGCGGCTGGCCGAGTTCGGATCCTGCCACCGCTATGAAAGCTCTGGCTCGATGCACGGGCTGATGCGGGTGCGCGGTTTCGTGCAGGACGATGCGCATATCTTCTGTACCGAGGACCAGATAGAGGCCGAATGCGCGAATTTCATCGCGCTGCTCAGCTCGGTCTATGCCGATCTCGGCTTCGAGAGTTTCGACATCAAGCTGTCCACGCGCCCCGAAACCCGCGTCGGCTCGGACGAGATCTGGGACAAGGCGGAATCGGCGCTCGAAGCGGCGATCCTCAAGGTCCGCAACGATTTCGTGGTCGATCCCGGCGAGGGTGCATTCTACGGCCCCAAGCTGGATTTCAAATTGACGGATGCCATCGGCCGCGAATGGCAATGCGGCACCTTCCAGGTCGATTTCAACCTGCCCGTGCGGCTGGATGCGGAATATATCGGCGAGGATGGCGGCAAGCATCGCCCGGTCATGCTGCACCGCGCCATTCTTGGCAGTTTCGAGCGCTTCATCGGCATCCTGATCGAGAACTATTCCGGCAAGATGCCGCTCTGGCTGGCGCCGCGCCAGGTGGTGGTCGCCTCGATCGTCTCGGATGCCGACGATTATGTGCACCGGGTCGTGGACGCCCTGCGCGCCGCCGGTCTGCGCGCCGAGGCCGATACGCGGAATGAAAAGATCAACTACAAGGTCCGCGAACATTCCGTCGGAAAGGTGCCCGCAATCCTTGCCATCGGCATGAAAGAGGTAGAGGCTGGCACCGTGTCGCTGCGCCGTCTGGACAGCCAGGGCAGCCGCACATTGTCTTTGGAAGAGGTCGTGGCAGAGCTGTCTGCCGAGGCAACACCCCCTGATTTGCGCTGAATCCGGGGGTTATCCGACACATCGACGGGATATCGTGAACATTAAACCGCCGATGACAACAAAACTTCACGCCTCTGTTGCTGGAAGCATCGCTTTCCGGCTTGTGTTTTCTGTTGATTCGTTCATGCTGACATTCGCGTGAGCGACAGACTTTCTACCGCCTCCCGATCATGGGCAGCCGGCAAGACTGAAAGCGGGGCTGCACGGCCCGGGGCAATCTCGCCTCGGGATAATGCGAAGGAGATACGGTTATGGCGACCGGAACGGTAAAATGGTTCAACGCCACCAAGGGCTTTGGCTTCATTGCCCCCGATGACGGAGGCAAGGATGTGTTCGTACATATTTCGGCGGTTGAGCGCGCCGGATTGACCGGACTGCAGGACAATCAGAAAATCGAATACGAGCTGCAATCGGGCCGCGACGGCCGCGCTTCGGCTGGCGATCTGCGATTGCTCTGAGCCTATCCTGACAAGATTTCGAAACGGCCCGTTCGCGCGGGCCGTTTTCAATTGAAACCGGAATACCCGGACTCTCTTGCAGACAAACCGATCCGATGTGGTTTCCCATCCGATGCGTTTTCTTTATTCAGGCGCTGGCAACATCATCGGAGAACCATCATGAATCTGGCCGAGCATGTGCTGCGCGCTGGCGCTTCCTGTCCTGACAAGCTGGCGTTGTCCGTGATCGGGCCATCGCGGGCGGAACGCTGGTCCTATGCTCGCCTGATCGCCGCCGTGCGCGGAACCGCCACCGGGTTGCTGCGGGCGGGGTTGCAGCCCGGCGACCGGCTGCTGATGCGGTTGGGAAACACGGCGGCCTTTCCGGTTGCCTATCTCGGCGCCATCGCGGCAAGCATCGTGCCGATCCCGACCTCGGCCATGCTGACCCGGCGCGAGATCACCAAACTCGCCGCCGAGACCGAGCCCGCCATGATCGTCGCAGGCGAGGGCATCGCCCTGCCCGACCACCCGGCCCCGATCCTGTCCGAGGCCGGGCTGGCCGATTACATGGACCTTCCCCCCGCCGATTACGCACAGGGAGACCCCGAGCGGCTGGCCTATATCATCTATACATCGGGCAGTTCCGGTCAGCCCCGCGCGGTCATGCATGCCCATCGCGCCATCCTCGCCCGGCGGATGATGTTCGACGGCTGGTATGGGCTTCGCGAAAGCGATCGCGTCATGCATGCGGGCGCTTTCAACTGGACCTTCACCCTCGGCACCGGCCTGATGGATCCCTGGACCATGGGCGCGACCGCCTTGATCCCCGCCGATGGCACCGCGCTGGAACAGCTTCCGCTTCTGGCCTCGCGTCACGGGGCCACCATCCTCGCCGGTGCGCCGGGAGTGTTCCGCCGCATCCTTCGCGCGGACTGGCAGCCCGTCGCAAATCTGCGCCACGGCCTTGTGGCGGGCGAGCGTCTCGACCCCGGCCTCCGTGCCGACTGGACCGCCCGCACCGGCACCGACCTGCACGAGGCGATGGGCGCGTCGGAGATCTCGACTTTCATCTCGGGCAGTCCCGACCGTCCCGCGCCCGCGGGCACCGCCGGGTATCCGCAACCCGGACGCCATGTCGCCATCCTCGATGATGACGGCACGCCGCAACCGCCCGGCACGCCGGGGGCACTGGCCGTGCGCCGCGACGATCCGGGGCTGTTCCTGGGTTATCTGGGCCAGCCCGAGGAGACCGCCGCCCGCCATCGCGGCGACTGGTTCCTGACCGGGGACCAGGCGCAAGAGGATGAAAGCGGTGCCATCACCCTGCTTGGCCGCGCCGATGACATCATGAATGCCGGCGGCTTCCGCGTCGCCCCGCCCGAGATCGAAGAGGTTCTGTCCGGCTTTCCCGGCGCGGGCGATGTCGCGGTGGCGGAACTCTCGGTCGGTCCCGGCAACAGCATTATCGCCGCCTTCTGGACCGGCCCCGCCGATGAGGCAGAGCTGCGCGGATTCGCGGAATCCAATCTCGCGCGTTATAAACAGCCTCGCGAATATATCCGGCTCGACGCCCTGCCCCGCACGGCCACCGGCAAGATCAACCGCCGCGCATTGCGCGCCGCCCACAGCAAGGACCCGGCATGATCCGCCTCGACATCTTCTCGGACCCGGTCTGCCCCTGGTGCCTGATCGGCAAGCTGGAACTGGATCGCGCGCTGGAAAGCCGCCCCGATCATCCGTTCGAGATCATCTGGCATCCTTTTCGCCTGAATCCGCAGATGCCCGCCGAGGGCATGGATCGCCTTGAATATCTCAAGGCCAAGCCGGGTGCCGCCGATGCCGCCCGCGCCGTCGCGGAACGCGCCGCCGGGATGGGGCTGGAACTGCAATTGCCCGAGCGGCAGCCCAACACCACCGACGCCCATCGCCTGATGCATTGGGCGGGACTGGAGGGCGCCCAGAGCCGGGTGATGTCGGGCCTGCTGCGTGCCTATTGGCAGGAGGCACGCGATATCGGCGACAAGGCCGAACTGGCCCGCATCGCCAAGGCCGCGGGCATGGACGAGGCCGTGACCGCCCGGCTTCTGGCCGGGGATGCCGACCGCGAAGAGGTGATCGGGCGCGAAATGCATGCCCGCGAACGCGGCATCAACGCGGTGCCGACCTTCATCGTGGCCGACACCCACGCCGTCAGCGGCGCCCAGCCATCCGAGCTATGGCAGAATGTCATTGACGACTTGACGACTTCGGATGGCAAAACCCCGTTGCAATAAACGCGCCTGCGGCATCATTCCCTGATCGGCACGCAAATCACCGCTTGATGCTTTCGGCGGGTCATGCTGATCTGCGCCGATGAAAAATCAGCGCCTTCTCTCCTATCTGGCCGTTCCCGCCATTCTCGCCATCACCGGGCTGTGGCTCTGGTGGCGCGGGCGCGTGCTGATCTGCAAATGCGGCACGCTCCGGCTCTGGCATGGCGAGGTGGTGAGTTCCGAGAATTCCCAGCACCTGCTGGACTGGTACAGCCCGAGCCATCTTATCCATGGCTTCATCTTCTTTGCCTTGATCGCGCTTTTCTGCCGCCTCTTCCGGTTGAAGATGCGGTTCCTTCCAGCACTGACCATCGCCACATTGGTCGAGGCCGCGTGGGAGCTGGTCGAAAACAGCGACAGCGTCATCGAGCGCTATCGCGCCGTGACGATCTCTCTCGACTATTATGGCGATTCCGTCGTGAACTCGCTTTCGGATATCGTGATGATGATCCTCGGTTTCGCCCTGGCGTCGCGTTTCCCGGTCTGGCTGTCAGTCCTGCTGGTGATCGCCCTGGAAGTCGTGACGATGCTGGTGATCCGGGACGGCTTGCTGCTGAATATCGTGATGCTTCTCAACCCGCTCGACGCGATCCGAGAGTGGCAAGCGGCGCGCTAGAGCAGTTTGCGGTTAATCAGGCTCAGTTCCGAATTGCGTCCCGTGATGGCCGGGGGCGCTGCCCCCGGACCCCCGGGATATTTGCATGAAGAAGAAGCGGGGAGAGTGATTTCGATAAAGCGCAAATTGCTCTAGAACGTTCCCCTTTCCGCAAAAGCGAATGGGCCGGAAAATCCCGGCCCTTTTCTCATGCGCGCAGCCTTTTTCCCTCGGGATCGAATGGCGGCTCGGCGAGGATGGTGGCGCGATGCGGTCTGCCCAGCACCATGACTTCGACCTCATCACCCGGCACGGCGTCCTTCACATATCCGAGCGCCAGCGACATCCCGACGCTGTAGCCATAGCCCCCCGAGGTCACCCGGCCGATGCCTTCGCCATCCTTGAAGATCGGCTCGCCGCCGGTCGCATCGGCGTTCGACGCATTCACATCCGCCTCGTCCAGATGCAGCATCACCAGGCGCTCGCGGGCGGGATTGTCCAGGACCCCGGAAACGGCGTCCTTGTTGAGGAACTGCTTCTCCAGCTTGCACAATCGGTCCAGCCCCACTTCCTGCGGCCAGTATTCAGGGCTGTATTCCCGGCTCCATGACCCGTAACCCTTCTCGATACGCAGCGACATCAGCGCGCGACCGCCCACCGGACCGGCCCCGAACTCGCGCCCGGCCTCCAGTAACGCCTCGTAAAGCCGCGCCTGATCCTCGCTGCGGCAATGCAGTTCCCAGCCAAGATCGCCGGTAAACGAGACACGCAGCGCCAGAAGTTCGATCCCCGCCAGCGTGATCCGCTGAGAGCGCATGAAGGGGAAATCCTCACTCGCCAGAGATGCATTGGTCAGCTTTTGCAGCAACGCCCGCGACCGAGGCCCGGCGACGTTGAAGCCGCAGATCGCCTCGGTCATCGAGGTGAATTCCGTGCCCTCGGGCAGCGGCACCTGCTTGAAGAAGCGCTTGTGATAACGTTCGGCCATGCCGGACCCGATGATCCAGAACTCGTCCTCGGCCACGCGGGTCACGGTGAAATCGCCCGCGATGCCGCCCCGCTTGCCGATCAGCGGCGTCAGGCATGAGCGGCCCACCGCTTTCGGCATGTTATTGGCAAAGACCGCGTTCAGCCAATCGGCAGCCCCCGGCCCCTCGCAGCGATACTTGGCGAAGTTCGAGATGTCGATGATCCCCGCCCGCTCGCGCAGCATCCGGCATTCCTGCCCGACCTGCTCCCACCAGTTCTGCCGCGTGAAGCCGTTCGTATCCGTCGTGCCGGGGGTGTCCGCGAACCAGGTTGGATGCTCCCACCCGGCATTCAGACCAAAGACCGCGCCCAGTTCGTGTTGCATCTCGTAGACCGGGCGGGTCCGCGCCGGACGGCCCGCGCTGCGTTCCTCACCGGGGAAATGGATAGCGAAGCGATGGGCGTATTGATCCTGAACCCGCGCCTTGGTGAATTCCTTCGTGGTCCAGCGATCGAACCGGGCCATGTCCCATGCGAACATGTCGTATTCGGTCTCGCCCTCGATGATCCATTGCGCCGCCATCAGCCCCATGCCGCCGGACTGGCTGAATCCGGGGATGATGCCGTTGCAACAGAAATAGCCATCCAGTTCCGGCACCGGCCCCATCAGCACATTGCCATCCGGCGACCAGATCATCGGCCCGTTGATGCCGCGCTTGATCCCCGCCTCGCCCAGGGTGGGGACACGGGTGATCGCATTCATCAGGTTTTCCTCGATCCGCTCCAGGTCGTCGGGGAACAGCTCATGGGCGAAATCGAGCGGCGTGCCCTCTTCGGCCCAGAACCGCATGTCGCGCTCATATGCGCCGACCAGCAGACCCTTGCCTTCCTGGCGCAGGTAATACTCGCCGTCGCGGTCGCTGACCGAGGGCAGCCGGCGGTCCATGCCGTCGATATCCGCCATGGTTTCGGTGACGAAATACTGGTGTTCGGTCGGCTGCAGCGGCAGCTCTATCCCGGCCAGTGCAGCCACCTCGCGCC
Organism: Paracoccus saliphilus; assembly: GCF_028553805.1. Taxonomy (NCBI): domain Bacteria; kingdom Pseudomonadati; phylum Pseudomonadota; class Alphaproteobacteria; order Rhodobacterales; family Paracoccaceae; genus Paracoccus; species Paracoccus saliphilus. The sequence continues at coordinate 3,107,778 of NZ_CP067140.1, forward strand.
CCCACAGCCCGGCCGCGTTCACCACCCATTTCGTACGAATATCGCCCTTGGGCGTGCGGACGATCCAGCTTCCATCCTCCTGCCGCTCGGTCGCCGTCACCGGGGTAAAGCGGTGGATCTCGCCGCCGCGCTGCCGCGCGCCCACCGCATAAGCATTGGTCACCCCGGAAGGGTCGACATTGCCGCCCTCGGGCTCGTACATGACGCAGCGGATACCGTCGAAATTGACCAGAGGGTTCAGCTCGCGCGCCTCCTCTATGCTGATCTCGTAGAAATTCATCCCGTAAAGCTTCGCCTTGGCCGCCTGCAGGCGCAGCTGATGCTCGCGCGCCTCGGTCTGCGCCAGGTAAAGCGATCCGGGCTGGAACACGCCGCAGCTCTGGCCGGTCTCGGCCTCCAGCTCCTTGTAAAGCGACATGGTGTAATGCTGGATTCGGCTGATATTGGTGCTGTCATGCAGCCCGTGAATATTGGCGGCGGCATGCCAGGTGCTGCCGCTGGTCAGCTCGTCCCGTTCCAGCAGGACAACATCCGACCACCCCAGCTTGGTGAGGTGGTAAAGGATCGAGCAGCCGATCACGCCTCCGCCAATCACGACCGCTTGCGCTTCTGTTCGCATTTTTCCTCGCGCTTCTGGTGCAGGAGCCGGCGGGATCACCCGGAAACAAACTCCGCCCTTCTTCTTTGTTCAAATACCTTGCGGGGGTCTGGGGGCGCAAAGCCCCCAGCCTTCAAGACAAGGGGCATGATATTGCGGGCATCGATTCCGCAGAAGCAGATTTCCGACATTATCTGGCCTGCTTCAGAGGGCGGCAAGCAGGTCCCCGGCCCTTATCCATCCGCATGGATGAGGGATCGTTCCTACCCCGATACCTGGGACTATTCGCGATCGGCTATGTCCGGCTGTCGTCCACCGCGGACCGGATCATCGCCGCAGCCCCCGCCGCAATCGTCTTGACGATGGCCTCGTCCGGCTGATCCCGGTTCAACCAATCGCGCATCGGTCCGAAGGCCGACAGAAAGACCATCAAGTTCGCGACGATTTCCAGCCGCTGATCCCCGGCCTCGATTCCCAGCCTGTCCGCGAGCTGATCCGCCAGGTCTTTCATCACCGCGATCTCGCGCAGGCGCATGGCCTTGCGATCTTCGGGCGGAAGATGCGGGATGGTCCTGTATGCCAGCAAGGTTCCCTTCCGCTTGAATTTCCAGCTATCCGCAAAATACCGTTCAAGCGCCTGTTCGAGGGAAAGCGCGTCGTCCAGCAGGATTTCGGGCAGGGTCGGCACATCCGCGTTGAACCAGAGCTGGTTCAGCAGGCGGCGCAGAATATCGTTCTTGTTCGCGATATAATCGTAGATGCTGGCCTGATTGACCCCGGAACGCGCGCAGATATCGCGGATTGTCGTGGCCGCGAAACCTTTTTCCAGGAAAAGTTCCAGCGCGGCATCGCAGATCTGTTGCCGCTTTTCCTGGATCAGGGTCTGGTTCTGGACGTTGTTGATATCCGCTTCTTCCAGAAGCTCTTCGCGCACCGCGCGCAAACGTGCATTTTCCCGCCCCACTGGTCAGAAACCCCCGCTGATTATCCGGCTGTCTGGCAGACTAGCTGCCCGCGATATGGGTGACAACTGTCTCTCCCTTCCAGGCATGCGCCGTCTCAGGCGCTTTTGCGATAGCGGAAAACACCGTTTCCCGTGGCGATATCCTCGCCGGTTTCATCGGTGATCTTGCCCTCGGCAAAGAATGTCGAGCGTCCGCCGCCGATACGCCTGCCTTCGGCAATCAGGATCTGGCCCGCGGGACGGGAGAGAAAGGTCGTCGTCAGCGAAAGCGTCATCCCCATTCGCTTGCGCTCCGGGTCACCGGTATAACACCCAGCGTAACCCATCACCGTGTCCAGCAACATGGAATAGATGCCGCCATGCGGAATACCGTGGCGATTTTCCAAATAGGGCCGGATCGGCATCTCGAACCGCGCCCAGTCCCGGGACCAGCCGGTGATCCGATATCCCAGATGGGTCTGGAGCGGATAGGGGTCCTCGACAAGATAATCTTCGACTTCGTCCATATGCATTCTTCTTCAGCCTGTTCCTTGCCTGCCAATCATGCGCGCGGATTCGATCAATCTGCTGCCATATTCCGAGATCAGGATATCGGGCGACACCAGAAAGGATGGGCCTCCCACATTCAACCCATATATGCGGTCGCCATCCAGCGCCTCGACCGGAACGGCGATTCCGTTGACTTCCTTTCGCCATTTCCCGAACGAAGTGGTGAAGCCATACTTGGCGAAATCCTCCTGCGCCTCGCCCAGGCTTTTCCGGATCACGGCCTCGTTCTCCGGATGCTCCCTGATGGCGAGTTGCAACATCTCTTCGCGCTCGTCCTGCGGCATGCCGACAAGGACCGCGCGGCCGATGGCGGAATAGAACAGCGGCAGGCGCGCACCCACATTCATCGTCAGCGATACCGCCTGGTTAGAGCGCCGCACGGCCATGTAGATGACCTGCAACCGGTGCCGTTCGGCAAGGGCCGCGGTCACATATGGGTTGGGTCCCGAGCACAGCTTGCGCATCTCCTGCTTGGCGAGCGCGCCGATCTCCATCCCGGCCAATGCGCTGAACCCGAGCGCGAGCACACCGGCACCAAGCCGATAGGCCCCGGTCGCATCGGATTGCACGAGATAGCCAAGCTTGCACAACGTATATGTCAGGCGGCTGACGGTGGGCTTGGGCAACCTGGTCCGGCTTGCGATTTCCTGGTTGGTCAGCGTTGTCTCGTCAAGGCGAAAGCAGCGCAGGACCTCGAAGCCCCGGGCAATTGCAGTGACGAAGTTCCGGTCGCCCTCGGCCTCCATATCATCGTTGATCCTGCTCATCGCCGGTTCCTTCGAATTCCGCCACCTTGATGGCCTGAACGCCCCGTATTCATCTTCAAGGCCGTTCGCGAATATTTCACATTTCGAACGGCAATTTCAACGTTATACGAGGTATAGTTCAACCAAAATCGCATGCCCGGCCTGAATCGCGGAGGGACCGTCCAGTTTTTGACCTCACAAGACAAGGCCCAAGTCAGCCATAGAACAATTCCGGTATGAACAGCACGATCCCAGGGAACAGGATCATCAGCAGCACCCCGAGCAGGGTCACCAGAACATAGGGAATGACCGAGGCATAGATATCCCCCATCGTGACATCGGGTGGGGCCACCCCTTTCAGGTAGAAGAGGTTAAATCCGAAAGGCGGCGTCATGTAGCCCACCTCCATCATGATGATGAAAAGAATGCCGAACCAGATCGGATCGAATCCCGCCTCGCGCACCACCGGCAGAAAGACCGGCAAGGTGATCAGCATGATTCCCACCGGATCGAGCACCATCCCGAACAGGAAAAGGACCAGCAGCATGAACAGCAGCGCCCCCCATCTGCCGCCGGGAATGAATTCCATGAGGTTGGAAATCAGGCTTTGCGCCCCGAGCGCGGTATAGGCGGCGGAAAAGGCATGCGCCGCGAACAGGATCCACATGACCAGCGCCGTCAACCGGAGCGTGGCAACCGCCGTCTCATGCGTCACCTTCCATGAGAGCTGACCGTTGATCATGGTCGCCACCAATGCGCCGAAGACCCCGATTGCGGCGGCCTCGGTCGGGGTCGCGAATCCGCCAAAGATGGCCCCCAGCACGATGGTCACGATCAGGATCGGCAGGATGACCGCGCGCAGCGACCGCAGTTTCGGCCCCCAGCCAGTCCGCTCCTCCTTCGGCAGCGCCGGTCCCAGTTCCGGCTGCAGCCAGCAGCGCACGCCGATATAGATCGAGACCAGCACGAACAGGGTCAAACCGGGACCTATGCCCGCCGCGAACAGGCGACCCACCGAGACCTCGGTCAGCAGCGAATAGAGCACCATCAGGATGGAGGGCGGGATCAGGATGCCCCAACCGCCGCCCGCGTTGATCGCGCCCAGTGCCAGCTTCTTGTCATAGCCGCGCTCCAGCATCTTGGGCAGCGCGATGGTACCCATCGTCACCACGGCGGCACCCGAAATCCCTGACATCGCCGCGAAGATCACGCAGATCAGCACCGTGCCAATGGCCAGCCCCCCGCGCAGCCCGCCCCACCATTGATGCATCATGTCATAAAGATCATTCGCGACGCCAGATTTCTCGAGCAAGATGGCCATGTAAACGAAGAGCGGAATGGCCATCAGCGTGGGCGATTGCATCGTCTCCCACATTTTCGAGGCGAGCAGGTAGAATCCGATCGCTCCCATCTCGTAATAGAGAAACACCACGGAAACGCCGCCCAGCACGAAGGCCAGTGGCGAGCCCAGCAGGACGAACAGCAGCAGGCAGCCGAAGAACAGCAGGGTAAGAAGTTCGACGCTCATAGATGGGTCTCCTGCGGATCAGAACCATGCGGTGCCCCGGCGGGTTTGCCGAACACATCCTCGGGCACGGGCAAGTCCAGAAGCACCCGAATATCGGCCCAAAGACGGATACAACCCTGCAAAAGCAGCAAAATCGCTGCGACCGGGATCAGGGATTTCGTCGGCCAGAGAGGCGGATTCCACATGGAATTGGACCGTTCCATCCCCGTTATCGCGTCAGAGGCAAGCACCCATCCCTGCCAGAGAAGCACCCCGACAAAGAGCAGGAACAGCGGCCAGGTCAGAATATCCAGCAGCGCCTTCCGCTTGCGGCTGAAGCTGCCATAGAAGATATCGACATTCACATGCTCTCGCTCGGCCAGCAGGTATCCACCGCCGATGATCGCATAGCCTCCGAAGATCAGCGTGGCCAGTTCGGCGGTCCAGATCGCCGGTTGCCCGACCACATAGCGCATGACCACGTCGGCCAACAGCAAACCGAAAAGGATCAGGACCGCGAGAGAAGCCCAACGCCCGATGAAACGATTGAAACGCGTAATGACACGTGCCGCTTGAAACATGATCCAAAATCCTTGTGCTGGCGTTGCGACATGCAACCCGATCAGAACAGTCCGGGATTACCCTCATCCGATCCGGATTCGCGAACCCATGTGAACGGTTCGCGGCGAGCAGTTTCCGCCGCGAACCGCATCAGCATCAACTGTAACCAAGATCCGTCATCAGGGTGCGGTAGATATCCGCCGCCTTGGTTGCCTGTTCGCTCTTTTGCCCCTCGGCTTCGAGGATCTTCGTGGACGCCTCGGCCAGAAGTTCGAGAACATCGTCCGGCAGGGTCACGACCTCCACCCCCTGGTTGGCAACGCCATCGGCGAGCGCCAGCGCCTCCTGATGCTGATATTCAGCCGTGCGCAGGAAGAACCGCGCCTGCACCGTGTCCAGGAAGGCGGTGCGCAGATCGTCGCTCAACTCCTCCAGCGCGTTCAGGTTGACGATGTAGGAATCCGTCGTCTGCGCCAGGACGGGCTTGTAGTGATACTTGCACACCTCCCACAGCGACATGGATTGCGCCCCGATCGCCGCCCCCCAATGCGCCCCGTCGACAACGCCGGAACTCAATGCCTGGTACAGCTCCGATCCGGGGACATATTGCGGGGCGGCTCCGGCGGCGGAAAGATAATCCAGCATCGCGCCCGAAGACCGGATCTTCAGACCGCTGAAATCGGCGGCGGCTTCGATCTTCTTCGACGCGGTCATCTCGACCGGCAACACCTTTTCCGACAGAAGCATGACGCCCTTGGGTGCCAGCTCCTCGTTCAGCAATGCCTCGAGCCCGAGATTCTTCAGCGCATGTTCGAACTCCCAAGCCTGGCGGAACGTGCCGGGAATGCCATAGACGAAATTCGCGACACTCGCCTGATCCTCGAAATAGGACGCGGCGAGCGTGCCCATCGGCACCACGCCCTTGCTGACGATATTGAAGATATCCGGACCCTTGGCGAATTCCCCGGCGCCGAGCAATTCCATCTTGAAGGCCCCGTCGGTCCGCTCTTCCAGGGTGCTGGCCATCTTGCCGAGGCTGGCGTCGAAGGATGCCGAGGCTTTGGGCCAATGCGACTGGATACGCCAGGTCACCTCTCCGGCGGCAATTGCCTTGCCGACAAGCGCCGGCGACGCGACGGCGGCGACCGCACCGCCGCGAAGCAGGGCACGCCGGTTCATTCCCTTGTGCGTTGCAGTGGTTTTCAGTGTGTTTTTCATGTTTTCCTCCCTGTTTTCAGCCAGCCGGTCCGTCTTCTTCGAAACACGGCCGCGACAAGTCTCGATATGCTAATCAGCCCAGGATACCCCCGACCCTGACAAACGTCCGTCAAATTCTCAACTTATTTCTTCTGACGAAGCCGTGTAACCCGTTGCCGTTTCGTCCGGCGGTCTCCGCTTTCTCGCGTCGCCCCAGATCAGGAAGACGAGTACGGCGGATGCGGCCCCTCCGGCCAGCGTCGTGATCAGGCCGGGGAAGCTGAACGCGAACCCGGCCGCCGCCAGTGGCAGACGCAACCACGGACGCACCGAACCGACGCCAAGCAGATAGCCTTCAAGCCCGCCCGACAGCAGGATGATCCCCGCGATGATCGATGGCAGAACGTAGATCAGCGGCGTCAGATCTCCCTGAAGCACCAGCGCTGGCTGGAACAGGAAGAACAGCGGAACAAAATAGATCACCACGCCAAGGCGCATCGCGGTGAACGAGGTCTGCATCGGGCGCGCCCCGGCGATTGTCGCGGCCAGGAAGGCCGCCGCGCCGACAGGTGGCGTGATCACCGACAGCATCGCGTAATAGACGATGAAGAAATGCACCGCGATGGTGTTCAGGCCGCCGACATTGATGATCGCAGGCGCCAGCGTCACGGCCAGGAAGATATAGGCCACGATGGCAAGACCCGCCATTCCCATGATGAAACAGGCCAGAACTCCGAACAGGATGATCAGGTAGATATTCCCTCCGCCAAGCGCGACCAGCCCGGACGTCACCGACCCGGTCACGCCGGTGATCGTCAGCGCGCTGACCACGAAGGCGATGGGCAGGATGATGGCCGCGGTCTGCGTGACCAGCAGACCGATCTGCCGCAGGGTCTGGAACAGGCGGCGCGGTGTCATGCGGGTTTCCGGCCGCAGGAAGCTCAGCAGGATCATGAGACCGCTGGCATACCATGGCGCGTAGTATTCCCAACGCATATACAGCAGTCCCCAGACCAGGAAGATCAGCACCAGCAGGAACGGCCAGCCCCGCAGCAGGACCTTGCCGGCATTGGGGATCTCTGCTTCCTTCATCCCGGTCAGCCCCTTGCGCGCCGCATAGGCATCGACCTGCAGGATAAGCCCGAAATAGAACAGCAGCGAGGGCAGGATGGCGGCAACCATGACCGTCGCGTAATCCACACCGATGGTGATCGCCATGACGAACGCAATGGCCCCCATGACCGGCGGCATGACGACACCGCCGGTCGAGGAACAGGCCTCGATGGCCGCCGCGTAATGCGCTGGATAGCCCACTTTCTTCATGGTCGGGATGGTGATCGAGCCGGTACCCGCGATATTCGAGAAAATCGATCCCGAAAGCGATCCGAAAAATGCCGAGGCGACGATGGAGACCTTGGCCGGGCCGCCGCGATAACGCCCGAAACCCGCATTCGCGAGATCGATGAAGAACTCGCCCGCGCCGGTCGCGATCAGCACCCCGGCAAAGACGAGAAAGCCCAGCACGATCTCGGCGACGATCTTGGTGGTGATGCCCAGCATCCCCTCGGCGCGGAAGACATGCGCCTCGATCATCTGCTCGAAACCGTAGGGAATGCCCATCAGCAGTCCCGGAAACAGGTCGGCGACAAGCGGATAGAGCCCCAGCAGAAAGACCACCAGCAAGAACGGCAACCCGCCCGAACGCCGCGCCAGTTCCAGCATCAAGAGCCAGATCACCACTCCCATGGGAAGATTGGTCCAGCCAGCTTGCACCATGTCCCATGCATGGAGCGAGAACCAGAGACTGATCCCCAGGGCGGTGACCGCGGCGGCGATATCGAAAAGCGGGAAGCGTTTCTGGCCCTGGAAGGCAGGGAGCGCGACGAAGGCCATCGCGGTGAACAGCCCGATGAAGATCCAGTAATACTGCCCCTCCAGCAGCCGTTGCCCCATGATAGGCACGCCGAAGACATAGGCCAGCCCGAACCCCAGCCCGATGGTGCAGAGCGCGACGAACAGGATACTGGGAAGCGTGAAGAACCCGCCGAGACGGCTATGATCGGGGTCGGCGGCGGGTGCCGCCGCGGGCACACCGCCCGCATCCGTGACATCCGACGAGGTTTCAAGTTCAGAATGCGACATGGTATCGGCCCGGTTGTGGCAATTGACGCTGATTGCCGGCCCGTCGGGGCCGGCAGGCACTTCCGATCACAGCCTCGAACGGAACCCTTCGAGATCCGCCGTGTGCTTTTCCAGGATGGCGATGAAGTCGGGGTTGTCGAAACTGATCTTCACCCCCTGCTCGCCCGCCTCTTCCATCGCCGCCTTGCGTGCCGCGATCCAGGTATCCATCTTCTCGATGGCGGCATTGTTCCAGGCGTCATCGGCCTCGCTCCACTGCCCGATCTCGCGCAGGTATTTCATCGTTCCCTCATGCACCGGAAGCGGGGACCGGTCGAGATATTTGCGGAATTCCTCGACCGACATCCGCGCAGCCAGGGGATGGGTATCCTTGTAGCTGTCATAAGCGGTGTGCATCCATTTCGCGAGATTGTAGACAAGCTCGGTCTCGGTATCCGCGGGCACTCCGTACAAGAAATTCGATGTCGCCCCGCCGACGCCCCGCGCCGTCTTCACGCCCATCGAGATCTCGGTCGGCACAAGCATCGGGCGCGAGTCGAGATATCTCGACCAGCCCTCGGAATTGCCGGGTTCGAGCGAAAGCCAGCGAATCCCGCCGGGCGCGCCCTCCATCTCGGACAGGACGGAGCTGATCGCCGCGCAATAGGCGACATCGGCCTTGCCCTCGACGACCGAGCGGCAATTCTCGGCATAGCTGGAAGCGGGAACATAGGAAATCAGCGATTCAGCCTCCTCCGCGCTCAGGCCCAGATATGCTGGCAGCCCCTGCTCCACGGCGGACACCATGGGCGGAGAGAAGAGACCAGCCGCCACGCTGTATCCGCCCTTCTTCAGGTCCTCCAGCGATTGCAGGTCGGAATCCCCGGCCACGACATAACCCCAGGGCGTGTCGTTATGGTGCCAGACGACCCGCTGCGGCACCGGTTTCTGGCTTGCATATCCGTCTATGCCTTGCGTCTGGTAACGCATTTCCGCGGCTGAAACGGAGGAGACCATGATGTCGCGGCGATCCGTCAGGCGGGTATAGCGCATGGTTTCGCTGTCCTCGGGCACGACCCGGACAGTCATGCCCGTGTCCGCTTGCAGGATAGGCGCCCATCCATTGGTCGAGGCGAAGCTGCCGCTGGCCGTTCCGGGCGTACCGATCACCAGCAGGCGCGGCCAGTCGAAACCTTCCTGCGCAAATGCTGTGCCCGACAGGCCAAGCACCGCCACAATCGAGCCGAGGATACCTGCGGTTCTGATATTCGGCCTTTTCATCATTTCTCCTCCCCTATGTTTTCCGTCACTTGCCCAGGCAGTTCATCCATGTCCGATCCGGCGCGCGGCAATGGAAAGCCTCCCCTCTTTCCAGTCCGGCGATCTCTGTCGATTCCGGGCGAACCACAATTCCTGACGACTGTCAGGATATGTATGTCCGCCTCTGCGTGTCAATGCATTCCGGAACCTGGCAACAAAGAGAACCGGCGCATCGGGATGCCGATCAGCTATAGGTCAGCATCGCCTGGCCCTCTCGCGACATCAGGTGTGGAACCGCGTTGAATTCATGCAGGTAGAAGGCGCGTTCCGAGAAGATGAACCTCGTCATGGACGTATTCTTGATCTGCAGGTTGAGCTGCATCATTTGCGCATCCGGAGCATCAAGAGCATTCGCGGTCATGCGCCCGATCACCCCGCCCGAACTCACGACAAGCACTCTCTTCGCATCCGTCCCGATGGCGAACCGGCGGGCGGATTCGACGCGAGTGGCAAAATCCTGCCAGCTTTCCTTCGCGCCACCAAATCTGCCCGCCTGCCACGCCAGGACCGTTTCGCGCAGATTGCGGAAATGCGATTTGCGGTCGGCCTTTATGTCATCCGGAACCACGCCCCCGAACCGTGCGTGAAGAAGATCGTCGAAATCATACTCGTTGAACCCTGCATGCTCTTCGGGTGACGCCTCGAAACCCATAGACGTCAGCGTTTCCCGCTGCCGCACAAGCGTTCCCGTGACCAGGCGGTCGGGGATCCAGCCGGTCCCGCGCAGCATCTCCCCCACCGCGCGGGATTGACGATGCCCAAGTTCGGACAACCGGTCGTAATTGTCGGTCCCAAAGGAGGCCTGACCGTGCCGGATCACCAACAGCTCTGCCATATCTTGCTACAACCCTACGAGATCACAGCACTTCGAACAGCCCGGCGGCACCCATGCCACCGCCCACGCACATGGTGCAGACCACGTATTTCGCGCCACGGCGCTTGCCCTCGATCAAGGCGTGACCGACCATTCGGGCGCCCGACATCCCGTAAGGATGCCCGACCGAGATCGCGCCGCCATTCACGTTCAGCAGCTCATCCGGTATCCCCAGGACACGCGCCGAATGCAGGACCTGGCAGGCAAAGGCCTCGTTCAGTTCCCACAACCCGATATCGTCCATCTTCAAACCATGCGCCTGAAGCAGTTTGGGCACAGCATGGATCGGACCGATGCCCATCTCATCGGGGGCAAGCCCCGCCGCCATAACGCCGACGTAGCGGCCAAGCGGCTGAAGCCCCATCTTCTCGGCCCGTTTGGCCTCCATCAGAACCGAGGCCGATGCACCGTCCGACAATTGCGAGGCATTGCCCGCGGTGATGTGCCGGCCTTCCTTGACCCGCTGACCGTCTTTGAACACCGGCGACAGGCCTTGCAGGTTTTCAAGCGTCGTCGAAGGCCGGTTGCCTTCGTCCTTGGTCAGCTCGACCTCTTCGTCCGAGACCTCTTTCGTCTCCTTGTTGACCACCTTCTTGATCGTTTTCATCGGCACGATCTCGTCATCGAACAGCCCCGCCTTCTGCGCTGCCGCCGTCCGTTGCTGGGAGCGCAGCGCATAGGCATCCTGATCCTCGCGGGTCACGCCATAGCGGTCCGCCACGATCTCGGCGGTTTCCAGCATGGTCATGTAGAGAGACGGCACATGCTCTTCGATCCACGGGTCCGTACGGCGGTCCAGGCGGATATTCTGGTTCTGCACGAGGCTGATGCTTTCGACGCCGCCACCGATGACCACCTCCATACCGTCATGCACGATCTGCTTGGCCGCAGTCGCGATCGCCATCATGCCCGAGGCGCATTGCCGGTCGATCGACATGCCCGCGATGGTATCCGGGAGCCCCGCCCGGATCACTGCCTGGCGGCCGATATTCCCGCCGGTGCTGCCCTGCTGGATGGCGCAGCCGATCACGCTGTCCTGGATTTCCGCGGGATCAACGCCGGAACGCTTCACCGCATGTTCGACGGCATGGGCGATCAGCGCCTGAGCCTGTGTGTCGTTGAACGCCCCCCGGAAAGCCTTGCCGATAGGGGTGCGGGCGGTGGATACGATAACGGCGTCACGCATTGTCTGATCTCCTCTCGTTTCTCGATTTTCGCGGCCCGGAGATTGCGATCACTGTCCGATCCGGTCCGCATGAACATTCATTGTGGCGGCGGGTCTGGATTTCGTCAGAACCCGCCTGCGCTCAGATCCCCCGCAGGGCCGCGACCTGCTCGGCGTGGTAGCCATAATCGCCTAGCCACTCCGCGCTCACACGGGCGCGTTTCATGTAGAACCCCATGTCATATTCATCGGTCATGCCGATCCCACCATGCATCTGCACGCCTTCCATCACGGCCAGTTGCGCAGTCGAGGTCGCGCGGGCCTTGGCCAGCGATACCGCAAGCGTGGCCTCGTCCGGGTTCCCGTCCAGAACCCGGCCCGCATTGAGAATCGCCGAAGCCGTCACCTCGATCTCGCACCACAGATGCGCAGCGCGATGCTGTAGCGCCTGAAAACTGCCGATGGGCTGACCGAACTGCTTGCGTTCCTTCAGATAGCCGAGTGTCATGTCGAATGCGCCGGCCGCCAGTCCTGACATCTCGGCGGCCAACGCCGCCTGCCCAGCCTCCAATGCCGGTTTCAGGATCGTCATCGCATCGCCGACCTGCCCCAGAACATCGTCCCCGGTCGCCTCGACATCCTCGAACGCGATCCGCGCGGCATCGCGGGAATCGATCATGTCCTGAGCCGTCCGGGTGATCCCGGTGCGATCCGAGGGCAGCTCGAACAGGGTTAGCCCCGATTCTGTGCGCGCAAGCACCAGCAGACGATCCGCAAACCCGCCATCGACCACGAAGCATTTATCTCCAGACAGCCGAAAGCCGTTGCCCTGGCGTTCGGCACTCATCGTCGTGGCTTCGGGTGCGAATTTATGTGCCTCGTCGATGGCCAGCGCGTAGGTCAACTCACCCGAGGCGATTGCCGCCATCGCGCTCTTCGCCCTTTCCCCTCCGATCCGCCGCAGGATCGTCACGGCGATGACCGCGCTGGACAAAAACGGGGTGCTAGCCAATGTCCGGCCCATCTCATGTGCCAGCATCCCTGCCGCGGCATGTCCCATATCCACGCCGCCCGCCTCTTCGGGGATCAGCACTCCGGCCCAGCCCATGTCGCAGATCCGCTTCCACAGTGCGGGGTCATATGCCCTGCCGGAATCGCGCAGATCACGCAGAGCCCGAACCGGCGCGGCATCATCCAGGAACCCGCGTGCGCTGTCGGCAAGCATCGCTTCGTCTTCAGTTTTCACAAGTGTACTCATCTCACGACCCCGGAAGTCCAAGAACTCTGCGCGCCAGAATTGTCAGCATCACCTCGCTGGTGCCTCCCTCGATGGAATTCGCCTTGGTGCGCAGCCAATCCGCGGCGCGATTGCCGACCGGGCCGTCCCATTCCAGCGCATCGCTGCCACAGGCCGACATGATCAGCTCGTGGCGGCGCTTGTTCAGTTCGGTTCCCATGTATTTCAGCATCGCCGACGCGTTCCCGACGCCCTTCCCGGCCTCGGCCATATCCTTGTAGCGCTCGATGGTCAGACCGGTGGCCAGGGCATCCACCTCGCAGCGGATCGCGGCTGCACGCAGGGTCGGATCCTGTGCGGACGGCTCACCGGCCATCTGCGCCATGACCGCGCCCAGGGCACGACCACCGGACAGCCCGGTGCCGCCGCTGCTGATCATCTCGCGCTCATGTGTCAGCAGGTATTTCGCCACGTCCCAACCGCGATTTTCCTCACCAACGATTTGACCCTTGGGCACTTTGACATTGTCGAAAAAGGTCTCGCAGAACGGCGACGCCCCCGAGATCAGCCGGATCGGCCGCGTGGTGACGCCAGGATCACCCATGTCGATCAGCAGAAACGAGATCCCCTTGTGCTTCGGCACATCCCTGTCGGTTCTGACCAATGCAAAGATCCAATCGGCCTTGTCGGCATATGAGGTCCAGATCTTCTGACCGTTCACCAGCCAGTGATCCCCCTTGTCCTCGCCCCTTGTCTGGACGCTGGCGAGGTCCGATCCCGCGCCCGGCTCGGAATATCCCTGGCACCAGCGTATCTCGCCGCGTGCGATCTGTGGCAGGTAGTGCCGGTTTTGCTCTGGCGTCCCGAATTGCAGCAAGGCGGGCCCCAGCATCGAAATGCCGAAGCTTTTCAGCGGTGGGCGAGCATTGATCCGCTCCATCTCCTCCAGGAAGACTTTCTCTTCGGCCCGGCTCAGCCCCGCGCCCCCGTATTCGGTGGGCCAGCGCGGCACGGTCAGCCCCCTCGCAGATGCACGCTCCAGCCAGAGCCGTTGGGATTCGCTGGAAAATGTCCAGTTTTTTCCGCCCCAACAGATCGCGTCATCCGTGATTCGGCCATCGCGCATCTGCTGCGGACAATTCTCTTCGAGCCAGCTCCGCATCTCGGCCCGAAACGCCTTCAGGCTGTCTTCGCCTTGCATATCAGCCTCCCCTCTGACCTGCTCGTGTTCCGCTGTGCAAAATTGCATTTTGAAAAATGATTGACAAGACGTTTTGTTCGCTGGCCTATTGAGGCCGCGATCAGGAGAAGGAGCACGACATGAAAGCAATGCTGAGTCATGAGCCGGGCGGACCCGACACATTGGTCATGACAGAGCTTCCGGACCCCGAGCCGAAAGCGGGCGAGGTGCGAATCCGCGTTCGCGCAGCGGGGCTGAATTTTCCCGATACGCTGATCATCAGGGACTTGTACCAGGTCAAACCTCCGCGCCCCTTCGCTCCCGGTGGCGAGGTCGCGGGCGAAATCGAGGCCGTGGGCGAAAATGTCAACGGATTGGTGCCGGGTGACCGGGTGCTGGCGCTGACCGGGCATGGCGGCTTTGCCACCCATGTGATCGCCGAGGCGGCGCGCACCGTCAGGATTCCCGACCGGATGCCCTTCGATGAGGCCGCCTGTTTCATCTTCACCTATGCGACATCGCATCACGCCCTCAAGGACCGGGCGCAGATCAAGGCCGGGGAAACGCTGCTGATCCTAGGGGCCGCCGGAGGCGTGGGCGCAGCCGCGATCGAACTGGCCAAAGCAGCCGGGGCCAAGGTGATCGCGGCGGTCTCGTCGGAAGAAAAAGCAAAATTCTGCCGCGAGCTTGGTGCAGATGAGACCATTGTCTACCCGCTCGAAATGGATCGCGATGCGCAGAAGGCCTTTTCCGACCAGATCAAATCCCTGTCGGACGGCAATGGCGTAGATATCGTCTATGACGCGGTTGGCGGGGCATATGCGGAACCCGCCTTGCGGGCGCTGGCCTGGAAGGGCCGCTTCCTCGTGGTAGGCTTCCCGGCGGGGATTCCGAAAATCCCCCTCAACCTCACCCTTCTGAAGGGCAGCCAGATCGTCGGGGTATTCTGGGGTGCCGCCGTCCGCCGCGAACCCGCCGGCCATGCCGAGAACATGGCCGAGCTGTTTGCGCTTTATGAAAAGGGACAGGTCAAACCGCGCATCCATGCCCGGTATCCGCTGGAGCAGGCGGCGGACGCACTGACGCTCATGCAGGATCGCAAAGTGCTGGGCAAGGTGGTACTGACCGTCGATTGATCAGTCCAGATGCGCCGTATCGTTGAACCGCCTTGCGATCATCGTCTCGCCCCGGATCACCAATTGGCTGATCGAGCCATTCGCGGCACCGTTGAATGCAAAGGGCCTTGCACCGGTCGCGATCGACATCGCGGCACCGATCACTCCGCCATGTACGAAGACCGCGACCCGCTGGTCGGGATGGGCTTCCGCGATCCGCAGCAGCGCGGCGCGAACGCGGCCGTGAAGCGCGGCAGTGGTCTCGGCTCCGGGGATTTCGCCCCACTCGTGCAGGGCCTTGGCACGCTCGAAAGCCGGGTGCCGCTCTGCCGCGTGAAAGCGGTAAAGCCCGCCATCCCATTCGCCAAGATGCACCTCGCGCAAATCGGCCTCTACCTTCGGGGTGATCCCCAGCCTTTCCGCCAGAGGCGCCGCGGTCTGCCGCGTTCGCTGCAAACTCGTAACATAGATAGCCGCGATGCCTGCGTCTTGCAGCCGCGCGCCAACCGCCCGCGCCTGCGCCTCGCCGTCCGGATGCAGCGCCGGGTCGCCATGCCCGTCTTTCAGCGGAAAGCTCTCGCCCCGAATCGCGGGCATGGATTCACCGTGACGGACCAACAGCAGGTCCGCCGCTCCGGGCGGTGGGGCAAAGCGGCTCTGGCGGACTTCATTGCTCATATCGACCCTTTCTCGACTCGACCGGATATAGCCACAAGGAACAGATCATGACAAACCGACAGATCGTTGTCGCCGAATTGCCCAAGGACGCGCTGACACCCGACCACTACAAGATGACGACAACGTCGATCCCCGAGCCGGATGACGGCGAAGTGCAGTTGCGCATCATCCTGATGTCCATCGACGCGGCGAACCGCTCATGGTTGAAAGGGGCGACCTACCGCGCCGCCGTCCATGCCGGAGATCCGATGCCGACCTACGCGGTCGCCGAGGTCACCAAGTCGCGCAGCCCCGATCTCGCCGTTGGCGATCTGGTGATCGGATCGGCAAGCTGGTCGGACTATGTCACGGCCCCTGCGGACAAACTGCGCAAGATGCCCGATATCCGGCCCCTGTCGCATCTGCTGTCAGTCTACGGGGTCGCGGGGAAGACAGCCTATCATGGATTGATCACTGTCGGCAGGGCGGTCGCGGGGGAAACGGTCCTCGTGTCCGCCGCCGCCGGTTCGGTCGGCGGGTTCGTCGGCCAGATCGCCAAGGCCATGGGCTGCCATGTCATCGGCATCGCCGGAGGGGCCGAAAAATGCAACTGGGTGACTTCGGAACTGGGCTTCGACGCCTGCCTGGATTACCGCGACAGTGGCTTCAACAAGGCCTTGCGGGCAGCCTGCGGCGAGGGCGTCGATGTCTATTTCGACAATGTCGGCGGCAAGATCCTTGAGGCCGCCCTGTTCAACATGAAGGAAAAGGGGCGCGTCGTCTGCTGCGGCGCCATCAGCCAATATGACACCGACACGCCCTCTGGCCCCCGCAACCTGCCGGGGCTTGTCGTGACCAAGCGGCTGCGGATGGAAGGCTTCATCGTCAGCGATTTCGCGCGGGAGGACGAGAAGGCCATGAAGGCGCTGCGCCACTGGGTCGATGCGGGCCAGATCAAGGTGACCGAGGATATTTTCGACGGTCTCGAACGTGCCCCCGAAGCGCTGATCGACCTGCTGGCCGGCGGCAATACCGGCAAGCGCATGGTGCGCGTCTCCGCCGACCCCAGCTGACGAGGAGAACGGGTATGTCATCCCTGCAAAATGCGTTGGAACATTACCAGGCCCGGATCGGCAGCGAGATCGGGGAATCAAGCTGGGTCACCGTGGACCAGCAAATGGTGGATACCTTCGCCGAGACCACCCGCGACAAACAGTGGATCCATATCGACCCGGAACGCGCCGCGAAGGATACCCCCTTCGGCGGCACGATCGCGCATGGTTTCCTGACTCTGTCCCTGGCCAGCGGCTTTGCCTCTGAATGTTTCAAGCCGAGGCCGGGGCAAGTCATGGGCATCAATTACGGCCTGAACAAGGTTCGCTTCCTGAACCCGGTCAAGGTCGGATCACGCCTGCGGGGTAAATTCACCCTGCAGGGGATTTCTGTCCGAAGCGATACCGAGTTACTGCGCGAAACGCTTCTGACGATCGAGATCGAGGGCGCAGAGCGCCCCGCACTGGTGGCCGAATGGCTTGGAATTTCCGTGTTCGACGACTGATGTCATGTCCCACGGGGGAGGCGGTCCTACGCCCCCCTGAACACCGGCTTGCGCTTTTCGACAAAGGCCGCCGCCGCCTCCTTGTGATCCGCGGTCAACATCGACAGGGCGTGGTTTTGCGCCTCTTGATCAAAGCATGCGCTCAGATCCGCGCCTGTCTCGGCCAAGGCAATATTCTGCTTGATCCGGCCATAGGTCAGCGTCGGCCCTGCTGCCAGTTGGCGGGCAAGCGCCATCGCCTCGTCCAAGGCACTGCCCGAGGCAACGGACCGGGTCATCAAGCCGATCTCGGCGGCTTCCTTTCCGGACAGCAGAGGCGAAGTCAGGTATAGTTCCCTTGCCTTCGCGGCCCCAAGCATCTGCGTCATGAAATAAGTGCCGCCATAATCCCCCGACAGGCCAACCTTGGCGAACGCCGTGGTGATCTTGGCGTCCTCGGCACAGATACGCAGATCGCAGGCCAACGCCATCGACAGCCCCGCACCCGCAGCCGAGCCTTCGATCGCGGCTATGGTCGGCTTGGGCATGTCATGGAGATATTGCGAGACGCTCATCCGTTCGCGCAGGCGCTGCTTTCGTTCCCCCGGCGAGAGTTCCGCCCCCTGCCCTTCATTCATCGCCTTGACGTCTCCACCCACGCAGAAATGCCCCTCGGCCCCGGTCAGCAGAACCGCCCGCACCTCGGCATCCATCGACGCACGGGCAGCGGCATCGCGCAGGGCCAGTGTCATCTCGGGGTTGAGCGCATTGCGACGCTCGGGCCGATTCATGGTGAGGATCAGCAAGCCGTCTTTGAATTCCTGCAGCAGTGTGTCTGACATGGATGGTCCTTTCGGATCGTTTCATCACGAGATTTCATTCACCGGGCAATCCGGGTGCGAAGTGTCAACCAGACCGCTTCCCCATCGGAGTTTGCCCGCGCAATCCTGGCAATGCAGCAGTTTTTCATGGCGCACTGACAACTGTCAGGATAATGTGACCGTAATACGTGGTCAAGAACACCGCAGCCGATGAAACGATTCATTGTCCGCCATCAAGATTTGCGGCCACGCCTTTCCGAGGCCTGGATTCGGATCATGGCCGTCACGCAGATTTTGCGGAATTGAATTTCGACATGCGGTATTGGCAGGTTCGGAAATTGTGACTAGTCTCCCGCAGCAGGAGGCCGCTTGGGGGAGGAAGCTTCGTGAGACGACTCGATTTGGGAGGGGACCAGATGACAAGTTCAAGGCAGGTAGAGGCGGATACGAACATCTCTCAATGCCCGATGACCTTCGAGCAGGCCGTGCAACATGTCGAAAGCAGCAATCCGATGTTCCAGACAACATCGGTGACGGTCCGGGGAATCACCTACAAGGCGTTCAGGAACTGCCCGCGAAACCTGCCCGAGATGATGCGCTCCAGCAGGGAAAAGCATGACAACGGAGCCGCCGATTACCTGGTCTATCGCGACGAGCGCTGGAGCTATGACGCGTTTTGCAGCGATGTCGACAGGATGGCCCATATCCTGCGCGACCGGTTCGGCCTTTCAAAGGGAAGCCGGGTCGCCATCGCGATGCGCAATTACCCCGAATTCCTGGTCATGATGCTCGCCATATCCTCGATCGGCGGCGTGGCGGTCCTTTTGAACGCCTGGTGGACGACGGAGGAATTCGAATACGCTCTTCAGGACAGCGGGGCGAAATTCGTCGTCGCGGACGGTCCCCGGCTTGAACGGCTGCAGCCATTGATCGCCCCGCTCTCTCTGACCACGATCGGCGTGCGGGACGGCGAAGCGCTTGCATCCCACGCCTACACGGCTTTGCGGGACAGCATCACGCCCGGCGCCATGCTCGAGACCGAGATCGAGCCCGACGAGGATTTCGCGATCATCTATTCCTCGGGCACGACGGGTCAGCCGAAAGGCGTCGTCCAGACCCATCGCGGCGCGATCACGGCGGTCTATTCATGGCTTATGCAGGTTGCCATCGGGCCGTTGGTCATGCCGCCCGGACCCGACACGCCCCCCATGCCGCCGGCATCGGTTCTGATTGTCACGCCGCTTTTCCACGTCACCGCCTCGCATACGCAGTTCCTCTACAGCCTGGCCGCACCCGCCAAGGTGACGCTGCTGCATAAATGGGATCCCCATGAGGCGATCCGGCTGATCAAGGAGGAGAATGTCACCCGCTTCCTCGGCGTGCCGACGCAATCGGCCGAACTCATGGACGCCATTCGCGACACCGGGGAAACATTGCCCTCGCTCAGATATATCGGTGCCGGCGGGGCCAAGCGGCCCGCAGCGCAGGTGGCGAAACTGGCCGAGACCTTCCCGATGGCGAATGTGGCGACGGGCTGGGGAATGACCGAAACCAACGCCCTCGGGATCGGCATGCTCGGCGATGCCTATAAGCAGCGCCCGAACGCTGCCGGACGTCTCTATCCGCCGGTGCAGGAAATCCGCATCCTTGACGACGACGGCAACGAGGTTCCAAACGGCACCCTGGGCGAGATCACCGTCAAGAGCCTTGCCAATATGCGATGCTACCTGAACAAGCCGGAAGAGACGGCGGCAATCCTGAAGGACGGTTGGCTGAGCACGGGCGATCTGGGCGTGATCGACGATGACGGTTTCGTCACCATCCTGGATCGCAAGAAGCATATCATCATCCGGGGGGGCGAGAATATCTCCTGCCTCGAAGTCGAAGGTGCCCTGCATCGGCATCCCGATGTGATCGAGGCCTGCGCCTTTTCCGTTCCCGACGAAAGATTGGGCGAGATCGTGGGGATTGCCGTCCATCTGCGCGACGAAGCCTCTTTGACCCATGCCGAGATGGCGGGTTTCCTGAAGGACCATCTGGCCAGGTTCAAGATCCCCGAGAAATTGTGGTGCCAGCACGAACCGCTTTTGCGCGGCACCACGGACAAGACAGACCGCCGTGCCATTCGCGCCGCCTGTCTCGGGCAATCCTCCTGACATCACCGGAAACAAGCAAGGAATTCCCATGGCTCAAGACACCATGACGACATCGCCCGCGTCCGAGGACAGCAACACCTATATCACGGCCGCCACCAAGGCTGCCTGGACCGTTCCGGGGCTGGATGCCTCCACGCCCCGCCGCGACATCAAGACCGTCGGCATTATCGGCGCGGGCACGATGGGAGGCGGTATCGCGATGAACTTCGCGACCGCCGGGTTCCCGGTCAAGATCGTCGAGACCACGCAGGAAGCGCTTGATCGCGGCTTGCAGGTCGTCCGCAAGAATTACCAGCGCAGCGCCGACAAGGGCCGCTTCCCGCAGGACGAGGTCGGGAAACGGATGGACCGGCTGGAGGGACGGCTTGCCATCGCGGATCTGGGCGATTGTGATCTGGTCATCGAGGCGGTGTTCGAGAACATGGATCTCAAGCACAAGATCTTCACCGAGCTGGACAAGGTCATGAAACCGGGTGCCATCCTGGCCACCAACACCTCGGCCCTGAATATCGACGAGATTGCCAGCGTGACGAAACGCCCCGAGGATGTGATCGGTCTGCATTTCTTCTCGCCCGCCAACGTCATGAAACTGCTCGAAATCGTGCGCGCCGAGCATACAAAAAATGACGTGGTCGCGACCTGCATGGACCTGGCCCGCAAGATCGACAAGATCGCGACGCTGGTCGGCGTCTGCCCCGGATTCGTCGGCAACCGGATGCTGTTCACACGGCAAAAGCAGGCGATGAAGCTGATCCGCAAAGGGGTGCTGCCCTGGGATATCGACGCCGCCATCAATGCTTTCGGCTTCAAGATGGGACCGTTCCAGATGAGCGACCTCGCCGGGCTGGACATTGGCTGGTCCAAGGGGGCCACGACCCAGAACCCGATCCGCGACGCCCTGTGCGAGATGGACCGGCGCGGGCAAAAGACCAAGGCGGGGTATTACGATTACGACGATGCGCGCAAACCGATCCCCTCGGAGGTCACCGCGGGCATCATCCGCGACATCACCGGGGCAGAGCCGGTCACGATGTCCCAGGATGAGATCATCGAGACCTGCATCTTCCCGATGATCAACGAGGCAGTGAAGATCCTTGAAGAGAACAAGGCGCAGCGCCCCTCGGATATCGATGTGGTCTGGCTGAACGGCTACGGCTGGCCCGCGGACAAGGGCGGCCCGATGTTCTTCGGCGATATGGTCGGTGCCAAGGCGGTGCTGGCCCGGATGGAAAAGCTTGGCGCCGAAGATCCCGAGTTCGCGCCCGCCGACACGCTGCGCAAACTTGCCGAAACGGATGGCAAGTTCACCGAAATCGACTGCGGAGGGCTGAAGACATGAGCTATGAATTCATCACGACCGAACGGCGGGGCCATATCCTCGTCGTCACCATGAACCGGCCCGAGGTCTACAACGCGATGCATTCCGACATGCATCACGAGATGAGCGAATGCTGGGACAGTTTCGCCGCCGATCAGGACCTGTGGGTCGCGGTCCTCACCGGGGCGGGCGACAAGGCTTTCACCGCCGGGAACGATCTGAAGGCCACTGCGAAAGGCGGCAACAAGAAGGGCATGCCGCCCACCGGTTTTGCCGGGCTTAGCTCGCGCTTTGACCTGGAAAAGCCGATCATCGCAGCGGTCAACGGATTCGCCATGGGTGGCGGCTTCGAGACGGCCTTGTCCTGCGATATCATCATCGCCTCCGAGCGCGCAAAATTCGCCCTGCCCGAGGTGAAGGTGGGCTTCTTCGCCGCCGCCTCGGGGGTGCAGCGGCTGTCGCGCTATATCGGCCGCCTCGCCGCGCAAGAGCTGATGTTCACCGGCCGCACGATCGATGCGCAGGAAGCGCTCAAGCTTGGCTGTTGCAACGAGGTCGTGCCGCATGAGCAGTCGCTGTCCCGCGCCATGGAACTGGCCGGGCAGATCTGCACCGTTTCCCCGTCCTCGGTGAAGGCGACCAAGCGCGTGCTCAACCAGCTCGCCGTGACCGAGGGCCTGCCGGGAAGCCTTGAATATTCCCGCGAAGTCCAGCGCGACCTGGCACAGACCGAGGATTTCTCGGAGGGCGTCAAAGCCTTTGTCGAAAAGCGCAAACCCGATTGGGTCAACCGATAGAACGAAGCCGGCGATGCCGCTGGAAAAGGAGTTTCAAAGATGTTGTTCGACCTCACAGGAAAAACCGCCCTGCTGACCGGAGCCTCGAAGGGCATGGGCCTTGCGATGGCCAAGGCGCTGGCGGAACATGGCGCGACCGTGGTGATCTCGGCCCGCAAGCAGGACCAGCTTGACGCGGCCGCAGCCGAGATCAACGCGATGGGGAAGGGCAAGGCACATGCCGTTGCCTGCAATGTCGGCTACAAGGATCAATTACAGGCGCTGGTCGACCAGACCCATTCCCTTGCCGGCAAGATCGATGCGGTGATCGGCAATGCCGGGGTGAACCCCTATTACGGCCCGACCTCGGAAATCCCCGACGACGCCTATGACAAGACCATGAAGGCCAATGTGCAATCCAATCTGTGGCTGGCCAAAATGGTCGCGCCGGACATGATCGAGAAGGGGTCGGGGTCGATGGCGTTCACCTCTTCCATCGGCGCGTTCAAACCCTCGGTCATGCTGGGGACATATGGCATGTCAAAACTGGCGCTGATCGGGCTGGTACGCAATCTTGCCGCCGAGTTCGGGCCCAAGGGCTTGCGCTTCAACGCCATCTGCCCCGGCCTCGTGCGCACGGAATTCGCCCGCGAACTCTGGGACAATCCCGATGTCGAGAAGCGGATCAAGAACGACATCCCCCTGCGCCGCCTCGGCGAGCCCGAGGATTTCGCCGGTCTCGCGGTCTATCTCGCATCCGATGCCAGCCGCTACATGACCGGGCAGGCGCTGACCGTCTGCGGCGGCTCGAACATGTGGACTTGAACGGGTCTTCTTGCGGTTCGCCCCTTACGCCTTGCGCGTCACGGGGCGGACCAGCCCTTCCTGCGCCACGCTGGCGACCAACCGTCCCGCACGGTCATAGATCAGCCCGCGATTGAAGCCGCGCGCGCCTCCGGTAAACGGGGCATCCAGCGCGTAGAGGTGCCAATCCTCGAACTGGATCGGGGTGTGAAACCACATCGCGTGATCGAGACTGGCGCTCATCACATTGCCCTTCAGCCATGTCAGGCCATGCGGACGCAGCGACGAGCCCAACAGGCTCATGTCGGATGCATAGGCCAGCAGGCAATGCTGCATCTCGGGCGGCTGGCCTTCCGCGCCCGGCATCCGGAACCACAGGTGATTCCGGTCATCTGTCTTGACCGGGTCGAGCAAGTCGCGCGGCGCGACTTCGCGGACATCTATCGGCCTTTCGCGCAGGAAATCCGGCTGCTTGTTCTTGGGGATCCGGTCGGCATAGGCGGCCCGCAGGTCATGCTGGTCGGTCAGGTTCTCGGGACCTTCGGTGTCCGGCATGGGGTGCTGGTAATCCCACCCCGCCTCTTCGATCTGGAACGAGGCGGACAGGTTCAGAATCTGCTTTCCATGCTGGATGGCTACCACGCGCCGGGTGGTGAAGCTGCCGCCGTCGCGGGCGCGGTCGACCTGGTAGATGATCGGGATCTCGGGATCGCCCGGCCGGATGAAATAAGCATGCAGTGAATGGCAGGCCCGATCCGGCACCGTCCGGTAAGCCGCCATCAGGGCCTGCGCGATCACATGCCCCCCGAAGATCCGCGCCCCACCCTGCCCCTGATAGGCAAAGCCCCGGAACATATCGACTTCGAGCCGTTCGATATCGAGCAGTTCAAGCAGTTTTCGCGCAGCTTCGGTCATGACGATCAGTCCCTTGAAATCATGTCGCTTATCGCAGCAATCCCAAGGATTGACAACTGTCAGGAAGCGCCATCCGCTACCTCCACCGCGTGGCCCTGACAGCCAGCGCGATCACCACTCCGTAGGCCAGCATGCCTGTGGCAATCGCGATGAACACGGCCTGCACGCCCAAATCGGTCAGGCTGATCAGGGCCAATGCGCCGCCGATGGCAATGAGGATGCGGCAGATGCTGCCGACGACCGGCCACATCATTCGCCCTGCGCCCTGGCTGGCGAAATACATCGCCAGCCCCAGGCCGAAAAAGAAGTAGAAGGGCGCGACGGTCCGGAAATAGGCCCGGCCAACCGCAAGCGGCTCGGCTTGCTCGGGGCTCAGGAAGATGCGCAGCCACAGATCCGGCATGAATGCCAGCAACAGGCCGACCCCACCGACAATCGTCGCCGCCGCCAGAGAGCCGATCCAGGCAATGGCCAGCCCGCGATCCCGTTTGCCCGCGCCGATATTTGCGCCGACCATGCTGGTCATCGCCGCGCCGATCCCGAAAATGATCGGGATCATCAGAAACTCGAGCCGTGCACCCAAACCGTAACCCGCGAGCGCCGCCTCGCCGAACCGGGCAACGATGCCGACCATCAGGACAATGGTCAGGATTGTCAGGACTGAGTTGAGCGATGCCGACAGCCCGACTCGCAGGATATCGGCAAACAATGCGGGGCTTGGCCGCACGGAGCCCTCCCGCAACGACAGCCCCGCCCGCCCGGAAAGGACATAGCCAAGCGCGGCAATCGCACCGATGCCGTAAGCCAGCACCATGCCAAGGGCGAGACCAGATATGCCGAGCGCCGGAAAAGGCCCCCAACCCAGACCGAACGCCCCGGAGAGCGGGATCGAGCCCGCCGAGACCAGCACCAGCATCAGCGCCGGCGTGAACATGTTCCCGGTTCCACGGATGACGCTGAGCGTCGAATGGCACATCCACAGCGACACGCAGCCCGGAAAGAATATCGCGGCATAGGCTAAAGCCGCCTGCACGGCATCGCCCCGCCCCCCGAGCAACCCGAATATCGTGGGCCCGAAAAGAGCCATCAGCACCGCCGACAGGCAGGCGATGCTCACCCCCAGTATCCACGCCACCACCACCAGGCCGGCGGCGCGTTCGGTATTTTCTGCCCCGAGCGCGCGCGCGATGGCCGAGGAAATCGCCCCGCCCATGGCACCGGCAGAAAGGGCTTGCGTCAATGTCACCAGCGGAAAGACCAGCGCCAGGCCGGCCAGAGCCGTCACCCCCATCCGCCCCGCGAAATAGGCCTCCGAGATGCTCATGGCGGCCTGCACCAACATCGCGATGGCATTGGGCGCGGCAAGCCGCGCCAGCGTCGGTCCGATCGGCCCCTCCAGGAACCTGCGGGTGCGTTTCGCCCGGATCAGCGCCGCCGTCGCGGCTCGTCCGACCGGGGCGACAACAGGGGCGTCGGGTTCTCGAAGCGACATGACCGTATGTTCCTTGCATTGCCGCCGCCAGCGGGCCTACACGGGTTCGCCATGCAGACCTCGCCGGATCAGGCGCCCTTGGTCATCGGGTTGTATTTCCGGTTCAGCCGCTGCATCCCGCCGATCCAGCGATCATAATCATCCGTCTTGCGGCGCATATATTCCAGCACTTCCTTATGTGGAAGCACCAGGAAGGTCTCGCTCTCGATCGCGGCGAGGCATTCCCCGGCCACGACATCGGGCTCCAGCAGACCGTTGACGCTGGCAACGCCGCCCTCCTTGCCCCTGATCATGTCGGTATTGACCGCTTGCGGGCAAAGCACCGAAACCTTGATCCCCTGATCACCATAGGTCAGCGCCAGCCATTCCGAGAACGCGACCGCCGCATGTTTCGTCACCGCATAGGGGGCCGAGCCGACCTGGCTCAGCAATCCGGCGGCAGAGGCGGTGTTCAGGAAGTAGCCGCCGCCCCGCTCGATCATCCGGGGAACCATGTGGCGGGCTGTCCAGATATGGGACATCACGTTGATCTCCCAAATATCCTGCCATTGCTCATCCGGCACCTCGGGGCCACCGCGGATCGAGATCCCGGCATTGCAGCAGAACAGGTCAATCGGCCCCAGCCCGGTTTCGACCTCCTCGATCAGCGCCTTGATCTCATCCTCGGCGGTCACATCGACCCTTCGCCCGATCCCGCCGATCTCGCTTGCCGTCTGCATCACCCCGTCTTCATTGCGGTCCGCGCAGATGATCTGCTTCGCCCCGGCCGCATGAAACCGATGGGCGAGGGACCGGCCGATTCCCCCGGCAGCCCCGGTCACGACAACGATACGGTCCTTGACCTGCATGATTAATCTCTCCTGCCCCGGGTCCGTATCGCAGCTTGACGGTCATTGGAATTCTCGAAAGCCTGCCGCTCGGCGCGTGCGATAACATGGTGATGCACCTCGTCGGGTCCATCGGCGAAACGCAGGGTGCGTTGCTTCATATACATCTCGGGCAGTTCCGACCACTGGCTGATGCCCGTCGCGCCATGCATCTGCATCGCGTCGTCGATGATCTTGCAGCATTTCTCGGGCACCATGGCCTTGGCCTTGGACACCCAGATCCGGGCTTCCTTGTTGCCCAGCACATCCATCGCCTTTGCCGCCTTGAGGACCAGCAACCGCATGGCGTCGATCTCGATCCGGCTGCGCGAGATGGTTTCCATGTTCTTGCCCAGATCGATGATCTTCTTGCCGAACGCCTCGCGCGTCAGCCCGCGATGGATCATCAGGTCGAGCGCCTTTTCCGCCGCACCGATAGAGCGCATGCAATGGTGAATCCGGCCCGGCCCCAGCCTGAGCTGGCTGATCTCGAAGCCGCGCCCCTCGCCCCAGAGGATGTTTTCCTCGGGCACCCGGACATCGGTGAAACGGATATGCATATGGCCATGCGGGGCATCGTCATGTCCGAACACGTTCATCGGCCCCAGGATCTCGACCCCCGGCCAATCGATCGGGACAAGGATCTGGCTTTGCTGCCGGAACGGCTCGGCATCGGGCGAGGTCTTGACCATGACGATCATGATCTTGCAGCGCGGATCCCCTGCCCCCGAGATGTAATATTTCTCGCCGTTGATCACCCATTCGCCGTTTTCCAGCACGGCACGGGTGCCGATATTCCTGGCATCCGACGAGGCGACATCCGGCTCGGTCATCGCGAAGGCCGAGCGGATTTCACCATTCAGCAGCGGTTTCAGCCACTTGTCCTTCTGCTCCCGCGTGCCGACCCGCTCCAACACTTCCATATTGCCGGTATCGGGCGCCGCGCAGTTCAGGGATTGCGGCGCAAGCGGGTTCTTCCCCAGTTCGAAAGCGATATAGGCATAATCCAGATTGGACAGCCCCTCGCCGGTTTCGGCATTCGGCAGGAAGAAATTCCACAACCCGGCGGCCTTCGCCTTGGCCTTGAGGTCCTCGATGATCTCAATCTGCCCCGGCGCGAAGGCAAAGCGCTCTTCGCGGTTCCGGCCAAGCTCTTCATACTCGGCCAGCGCGGGGTCGCAATTGTCGCGGATATGCCCGACGACCTTTTCGAGCAACGGCCTCGCGGCTTCGGACATTGCCAGATTGTGAAGTTCATCCTGCGGATTCGCCTGTGTCATGTTGCTCCCCTAACTTGTCTCAATTCGCTGCCTTGTCCTGCATATCCGGCTTACCCGGCTGGATTCGCGCCGACACTGCAGCCTTCGCCATAAGCTTCACGGCCCCGCGGATCAGTGTTCGGCGGCCGGAACCCGGCACCCGCCATTGTTCATTCACTCGACTGATCGGAAGGGTCATGGTGAAGCCGCCCGGATGAATTCCCGTCGCTTCCGACCTTCTCCTGTGACAAGACCGGAAAACTGACAGTTGTCAGTAATAGCTTCCGACCGCGAAACCGGTCAAGCCCCGAAGCTGCATTTTTGCGTATCATGCAAATTCTGTCGTCGGCCGATTGACCCCGCCCTCCGCCACAATTATAAATTTCTGACAAATGTCAGGAACAATTGACGCAGGCAGGTTCCAATGCCCCACGAACACGCATCCACCCCGGTATTGATCGAACCGCTCTCGCGCCACAAGTTCGACAGCACCGCCCTGCGCGACTGGCTGGCGGCAAGATTGCCCGAGGCAAGCGACGGGATCGAGGTCCGGCAATTTCAGGGCGGCATGTCCAATCCGACATTCATGCTGACCTGCCGGTCCGGGGCGCGGTTCGTGTTGCGCAAGAAGCCGCCCGGCAAGCTGTTGCCAAAGGCGCATGCCGTGGATCGCGAATACAGGGTGATGCACGCGCTTGGCCCCACATCCGTTCCGGTTCCCGAGATGGTGGCCTATTGCGACGACCCCGAGATCATCGGTGCCGAGTTCTTCGTGATGCGTTTCGTGGACGGGCGGATCATTCCCGATCCGGCCATGACACCGATCCCGCGCGATCAACGCCCCGCGATGATGTTCTCGCTGGTGGATACGCTGGCCGAGTTGCATCGGATCGACTGGCTTGCCGCGGGGCTGGAAGGTTTCGGGCGGCCCGAAGGATATCTCACGCGCCAGACCCTTCGCTGGTCCGCGCAATATGAAGCCGCGAAATCCGATCTTCCCGCCGATTTCGACTATTCGCAGATGGACTGGCTGCGCGACTGGCTGATCGAACATGCCGGAGTGGCCGATTACAGCGCGATTGCGCATGGTGATTTCCGCCTCGGCAACGTCATCGTTCACCCTGACGAGCCGCGGGTCATCTCGGTCCTGGATTGGGAATTGTCGACCATCGGCCATCCCATCGCCGATCTCGCCTATCTCTGCCTTCAATATCGCCTGCCGACAGATTTGCCCGGCTCTTACGATCTTCTGGGGGCAGGCCTGCCGCCCGAAGAGGACGTGCTCGCGCGGTATTGCGACAAGGCCGGGCTGGATGGCGTCCGGGATTGGCCGGTCTTCCTGGCCTTCGCCTGTTTCCGCTATGCGGCCATCGTGCAGGGCGTCGCGGCCCGTGCCGCCCGCGGCAACGTCAGCAGCGCAAGCGCAGATCCGGCGACCGACGGCGCCCGTGCCCGGCGCGTGGCCGAAGTTGGCGCGGATATCGCTCGAAAAATGGCCACTTCCTGACAGAGGTAACGGCCGCTTTTCCGTGCAATCCAAGATTGCACCTCACAGCCAGACTCGGCTAGGCAATATCCGATACCGCCGTGACACGCGCTCCGTCACCTTCAAAAACCGGGAAATTCCAATGCCGATGAAATCTGCTGCCCTGATTGCAACGACCGCCCTGCTGCCGATGGCCGCCCTGTCTCAGGAAATGCCGGACCCGAAGGTCCTTGTGATTACCATGTTCGATGGTGAGACGCAGCCCTGGCTCGACAATCTGGATCTGTCCGAGGAAATCGCTATCCCCGGCCTTCCCGAATCCGCACCGGCCCTGTCATGCAACGGCAATCTTTGCGTCATGACGACGACGATGGGCTTTGCCAACGCCGCCAGTTCGGTTGCCGCCGTTGCGCTGAGCGACAAGGTGGATCTCCGTGACAGCTATGTCCTCGTTGCGGGAATCGCCGGGGTGGACCCCGAAGAGGGCACCCTGGGTTCCGCCCATTGGGCACGATATGTCGTCGATGCCGGTCTGCGTCACCTGATCGACCCCCGCGAAATTCCCGAAACCTGGGAGAGCGGGTCTCTCGCCCTGGGCACCTCCGAGCCGGGGGGCGAAGGCGGCTGGACCGCCGGAACCGAGCTCTACGAACTGAACCCGGAGCTGACCCAACGCGCGCTGGAGATAACCAAGGACACGGAACTTGCCGATAGCGAGAAAGCTGCAGAATACCGGGCGGCATATTCCGCCGAAGCGGCGCAAAAGGCACCTTTCGTCAGTGCCTGTGACACGTTGTCGGCCGACACTTACTGGCATGGCGCCATCATCGCGCAAGAGATGGAAGCCCGCGTCGCGCGGCTGACCGAAGGAAATGGCGTCTACTGCACCTCTCAAATGGAGGACAACGCGACACTTGCCGCCTTGGAACGGGCGGCAGGGGCCGGGAAAATCGATTTCGATCGCATCGCCATCCTCAGGACCGCCTCGAATTTCGACCGGCAGGCCGAGGGGCAGACGGCCGCGGAATCGCTCGGTGCCGATTCCGGGGGATTCGGTCCGGCCACGGAAAACGCCTTCCGCGTCGGAAACGCATTCGCGCAGGAGATCATCTCGAATTGGGAGGCCTGGGCGGACGGAGTTCCAACCAGTAACTGAGGCACAGGTAGCAGCTACTCAAGGACTGACGCCCCATTCCAAGGCGTCAGTTCCTTGACCATGAAGCACCGAGCCACATCAGAGGATAGATGGGTTTCCGGTCAACCGCACAGAAAATTCCGTTTGAATGTCCGCATCACGAAATTCACCGCCTCGGGGCGAGGATGCCGAAGATCGACGCCCATGGCATCGGGCAGAAACGCGGTGATGATCTCGTAGGAGGGAAAATAGTGCAGATGCGGGTCTTCGCCGAACTCGCGCATTACCTCGTCGATTGCCATCCGCAAGGACGCCTTGGAAACCGAATTGGCCGTGATGCAGGACACCGGGCGGAACGTGGCGGCCAGCGGCACGGGTGACAATGTAAAGATGATCTCGGCATCCGGACGAAACTCCCGGATTGTGCGATAGACATTCGTCAGGTTCCGGCGGTTCTCCTCGACACCCATAACGCGGAAACCGTGCCGTTCTGGATCGAACCGTTGATTGGGGATGGCTCGCCAGAACACGTCCCCGGTAATCTTGTCATACCAGACTTCCGAAAGCCCGAGGGTAAAGATGAACACCTCCGTCTTGCGAAAGATGTCACGGGTCGTCTCGCGGATGTCCGGCGACATTTCGGCATCGGTGCCGTCCGGGTTCTGCCAGACCGATTCCTCGGGAGAATGACCGCCGATCGCCCAATCGAATTGCTGGCGCAGCGCCGCGCTGTTCACGATCCCCTCGCCCGAGCGAATGATATGGGCGTTGAGACCGATATCGTCGCCAAAGACATTATAGCCCTTGCGCAACAGGAATTTCGTGACCTCCGCCGCGAAACAGCTTCCGAAGGCCGTGATGTAATGATCGCGCGTGATGAAAGGCTTCTCCGGAAACCAGCCATGCCCGACATATTTCTCCACCGCACCCGGCTCGTCCAGGCTTTCGCGCATCGGGTGGTAGTTCGTCGTTGCCCCGCGATACCAGCTGCCATGTGCCCGGCGTTTCTTTCCCGCCATCTGGTAATAGAGCAGGTGCGGCTTTTCGGATTCATCCTCGGCAACGGCAAAATCCTTGGTGGGCCGGTTATTCCCGATGATCCTGCCTTTCGTCATGCGACCCTCCCGTTCACTCCGCCACGCCATATCACGGCAACAGGCTCGCAGTGTAAAGGACTTGCACGGCATGTAGCGTCCCGTGCCAATAACGAAACGCGGCACGCCGTAGCGGAAACATCCCGAAGGCAGGACATGCCGTCCAAGCCACGATCCAGAGATTCCGATCGGACCTCTGCCGCAGCCTGCCGGGGCTGCCGTTCAAGCGTGCAGGCTGTCAGCCAAGCGCGTAACCGGTGCCGCGCACGGTGCGCACCGGATTGTCGCCGCCATTGGTCATCAGCGCCTTGCGCAGCCGCCCGACATGCACGTCGATGGTGCGGGTATCGACATAGATATCGCGGCCCCAGACCCGGTCCAGCAACTGCTCGCGGGTCCAGACCCGGCCCGGTTTTTCCATCAGCGTGGATAGCAGCCGGAACTCGGTCGGGCCCAGATGCAGGGGCTGTCCTGCGCGAAAGACCCTGTGCTCGGCCGCATCCAGGATGATATCGCCGAAACTCAGCCTCTCGCCCATGGTCGAGGGGCGGGTGCGGCGCAACTGGGTCCGAAGGCGGGCCATCAGCTCGACCACGGAGTAAGGCTTGACGACATAATCATCGGCGCCGGTTTCCAGACCACGCACCCGGTCCGTCTCTTCGCTGCGTGCCGAGAGCATGATGATCGGAATCCCGCGGGTCGCCGGATCGGCCTTGACCTGACGGCAGACCTCGATCCCCGAGACCTTGGGCAGCATCCAGTCCAGCACCAGAAGGTCGGGCTGCTCCTCCTGCACCAGCAGCAAGGCGTCCTCGCCATTATCGGCGACCACGACCTCGAAGCCCTCGGCCTCGAGATTGTATTGCAGGACCTCACGCTGCGCGTTCTCGTCTTCGACAACCAATACGCAAGGGGCCTGTATCGTCATCTCTTATCCCTCATTGCTCGCGATTCCCGCATCGCTCGACACGCTGCTGGCCTTGGGCCGGCTGTCATCCGGCAATTCTCCGGTCACCAGATAGATCACCTGCTCGGCAATCGAAGTCGCGTGGTCGCCCATCCGTTCAACATTCTTGGCGATGAAATGCAGATGCATGCAGGCGGTGATGTTGCGCGGGTCCTCCATCATATGGGTCAGAAATTCGCGGAACAAAGCGTTATACATCTGGTCCACTTCCAGGTCGCGCTGGCGGACATCCTCGGCCAGTTCGCCATCGCGGCGGATATAGCTGTCCAGCGCATCCTGCAGCATCTTGCTGACTGCCTGCGACATGCGGCGTATCGCCATGCCCGAGCCGTCGATCACCGGCATCTGCGTCAGCACATCGGTCCGCTTCGCCATGTTCTTGGCGTAATCGCCCACACGCTCCAGCGAGGCGGCGATCTTCATCACCGCCAGAACCATGCGCAGATCGGTGGCCGTGGGTGCGCGCAGGGCGATCAGCCGCGCCGCATCCTCGTTGATCTGCAATTCCAGCGTATCGATTGCCTTGTCCCGGCGGCGGACCTCTTCGGCCAGCTCCTCGTCCCGGGCATCCAGTGCCGTCGCGGCGTCCGAGATGGCGACTTCGACCATGCCGCCCATCTTGACGACCTGCGCCTGGATCGTCTCCAGGTCGCGGTCGAACGCGGAGGATATATGCTTGTCGCGGTTAATCATTCCTGCCTCCTCCGGGCATCAGCCAATGCGGCCCGAGATATAAGCCTCGGTGCGTGAATCCTGTGGTTTCGTAAAGATATCGTCGGTCTCACCATATTCCACCAGGTTGCCCAGGTGGAAAAAGGCGGTCTTCTGGCTGACGCGGGCGGCCTGCTGCATCGAATGCGTCACGATGACGACCGAGAATTCCTCGCGCAGCTTGTCGATCAGCTCTTCGACCTGTCCGGTAGCAATGGGGTCGAGCGCCGAGCAGGGCTCGTCCATCAGCAGCACCTCGGGCGCGGTCGCCACGGCGCGGGCAATGCAGAGGCGCTGTTGCTGGCCGCCCGACAAGCCGGTGCCGGGTTCCTGCAAGCGGTCCTTGACCTCGTTCCACAGCGCCGAGCCGCGCAGAGATTTCTCGACGATCTCGTCCAGCTCGGCCTTGTTGCGGGCCAGGCCGTGGATACGCGGACCGTAGGCCACGTTGTCATAGATCGACTTGGGAAAGGGGTTCGGCTTCTGAAACACCATGCCGACCTTGGCGCGCAACTGCACCGGATCGACGCGGCGATCATAGATATCTTCGCCGTCGAGCCGGATCTGGCCCTCGATACGGGCGATCGGGATGGTGTCGTTCATCCGGTTGATGCAGCGCAGGAATGTCGATTTTCCGCAGCCCGACGGGCCGATGAAGGCTGTCACGGTCTTGTCGAGGATCTCGACATCCACATCCTTGATGGCATGGGTGTCGCCGTAATAGACCTGCACATTCTTGGCCGAGATCTTGATATCCTGCTGTGTCACGGCACTCTCCGCTCGGTTGATGTCGTACATTATTCTAGGCTCCTCTCGCCGATATTACCAACGGCGCTCGAACCGGCGGCGCAGGAAAATGGCCAGCAAGTTCATGCAGAAAAGGAAGATCAGCAGCACGATGATCGCTCCCGAGGCCCGCTCGATAAAGGCGGGGTCGGCGCGCTGCGTCCAGTTATAGACCTGCACCGGAAGGGCCGAGGCCGGGTCGAACAGACCTTCGGGCGGGGCGTCGGGAAACTCGCGGACAAAGGCCACCATGCCGATCAGCAGCAGCGGCGCGGTCTCGCCCAGGGCCTGCGCCAGCCCGATGATCGTGCCGGTCAGGATGCCGGGCATGGCCAGCGGCAGGACATGGTGGAACACCGACTGCATCTTGGAGGCACCGACGCCAAGCGCCGCGTCGCGGATGGATGGCGGCACCGCCTTCAGCGCGGCACGGGTCGAGATGATGATCGTCGGCAGCGTCATCAGCGTCAGGACCAGCCCGCCAACAATAGGCGCCGATTGCGGCAAGCCGGCGAAATTGATGAAGGCGGCAAGACCGAGGATACCGAAGACGATAGACGGAACGGCGGCGAGATTCGAGATATTCACCTCGATCACATCGGTCCAGCGATTCTTCGGCGCGAATTCCTCGAGATAGATCGAGGCCGCCACCCCGATCGGCACGGCAAGACACAGCACCACCAGCATCATGTAGAACGAGCCGAGGATCGCCACGCCAACGCCTGCCGCCTCGGGCCGCTGATCCGAGGCGTCGGGGTTGGTGATGAAGTTCCAGTTGAAGCGTGTGACCAGCTTTCCCTGCTCTTGCAGCGCATCGGCCAGCATCAGTTGCTGCGGCGAGGTATTGCCATCGGCGGCCGCGCTTTCCATCGTCACGCGGCCCTTGAAATAACCGTCGATCCGGCCATTCACCAGCACGTTCACGTCAACCGACTGCCCGACCAG
Source organism: Paracoccus saliphilus (assembly GCF_028553805.1). Taxonomy (NCBI): domain Bacteria; kingdom Pseudomonadati; phylum Pseudomonadota; class Alphaproteobacteria; order Rhodobacterales; family Paracoccaceae; genus Paracoccus; species Paracoccus saliphilus. Next base: position 3,142,637 of record NZ_CP067140.1, read on the forward strand.
TTCGGGATCCGCCAGAACGCGGTCGCGCAGCTGCGCCGAGGCCTCTTTCGACACCAGGCCGCTGATGTCCTTGTCCGCCAGTTCGTCGATCTCGATCCCCGAGGAGGAGACAGCGGTCCCCACCGCACGATCCAGCACCTTGCCATAGGACAGGGTCAGCACCTTGGACATCTCATCCGGGTTGCGGTTACCCTTGGGGTCCAGCGTCTCGGCATCCAGCGCGACCGGGATCGACAGGTAGGTCTGCCGGAACGCCCCCGCTCCGCCCCCGATAATCGAGGTCAGCAGCACGATCAGCGCGATCATCGCGATCCCGATGGCACTGGCGCCATAAAGGCGAAAGCGCTTCTCGGCGGCATTGCGGCGGCGGGTACGGGCATCCGCGATCATCAGCGAGGATTTCGGTGCGGGCACATCGCCGGTTTGCGGCATCGGTAAATCGGTCATTCGTACTGCTCGCGATATTTGCGCACGATATAGAGCGCGACAATGTTCAGGCCCAGGGTGATGACGAACAGCGTCAGGCCAAGGGCAAAGGCCACCAGCGTCTCGGGCGCGGCGAAATCGTTGTCGCCGGTCAACTGGCTGACGATCTTGACGGTGATCGTGGTCATCGCCTCGAAGGGATTGAGCCCCAGCCTCGCTGCGGCACCGGCCCCCAGCACTACGATCATCGTCTCGCCGATGGCACGGCTGGCGGCCAGCAGCACCGCCCCCACGACCCCCGGAAGGGCGGCGGGCAGGACCACCTGGCGGATGGTCTCGGACGGGGTCGAGCCCAGGCCGAGCGCCCCGTCCCGCATGCTTTGCGGCACCGCGTTGATGATGTCATCGGATAGCGAGCTGACAAAGGGGATCAGCATGATGCCCATCACCAATCCGGCGGTCAGCACCGATGAACCGGAGCTTCCCAGCCCCATCGGCTCGGCGAAATAATCGCGCAGCATGGGACCCACGGTGATCAGGGCAAACAGACCGTAGACGATGGTCGGGATGCCGGCCAGAACCTCGATGGCGGGCTTGGCGATGCCGCGCACGCGCTTGCTGGCATATTCCGACATGTAGATGGCAGCGAACATCCCGATCGGCACCGCGACCAGCAGCGCGATCAGGCTGATATAGAGCGTGCCCCAAAGCAGCGGCAGGACGCCCAGTTCGGAATTGCCCTGGAAGCGCGGGGTCCATTCCGTTCCGAAGAAGAAATCCAGCCAATTGTACTGCTGGAAGAAATTCCCCGTCTCGAAGATCAGCGACAGCACGATCCCGGCGGTGGTCAGAATGGCGATGGAAGAACAGAAGATCAAAACCCCCATCACGATCCGCTCGACCGTGTTGCGGGCCTGGTATTCGACACCGATGCGGGTGATGCTCCAGCCAAGGCCGGCGATGGCGGCGGCCAGTGCAAGCAGCCCCACGAGGCTGACGATCTCGGGGGAAAGAACCTCTGCCATGCGCAGGATCGACGCGGCGATCATCACGATGATGGCCGGGGTCAGCGTCATCAGCGCCACGCTGGCACCGTGATAGGTCGGGCGGCTATGCAGACTGCGAATATCGGACCCGGCAGTGGCATAGGCCCGGCTGCGTCCGATCAGGTAACCGGCAATGGCCAACAACAGGCTGGCAAGCAGTGCCCATGACAGCGGCATTTGACGTTTCCTTGCGTAATGGCGTCGGTGAAAGGGACCGGGCGGCGCGGAACGCTCCGCGCCGCCCGGATACCGTTTACTGTGACATGGTCGTTTCGTTGGCCACGGCTTCCTGCGTCGCGGCCAGTTCGGGATCGGAGACCAGGCCGTATTCGGCCAGCGGGCCATCCGGTCCGGCCAGTTCGTCGGCGACGAAGAACTCGGCATATTCCTTCAGACCCGGGATCTCGCCGATATGCTGTTTCTTGACATAGAAGAACAGCGGGCGGGAAACCGGGTATTCGCCCGAGGCGATGGTCTCGGTCGAAGGCGAGACACCCGACATGGTGCCCACTTTTAGCTTGTCGGTGTTGTTCTCGTAGAAGGACAGACCGAACACGCCGATGCCGTTGGGATCGCTTTCGATGCGGGCCAGTGTCTCGGTGTAATCGCCGTCGATATCGACCGACTTGCCGTCGGTGCGCAGGCTCATGCAGGCGGTTTCGGCTTCGTCCTCATCGCCCATTTCGGCGGCAAAGACTTCCATCGCGCCCGATTCCTCGCAGCCGGCCAGCATGACCTTTTCCTCGAAGACTTCGCGGGTGCCGTGCTTGGTGCCGGGAACGAATGCCAGGATTTCCTGATCCGGCAGATCCGGGTTCACTTCGCTCCAGTTGGCGGCGGCATTGTCAACGATCTCACCGTCCTTGACGACCTGGGCGGCCAGGGCATTGAACCAGTCAGCCGGGGTATAGACGAAATCCGGGCCGCTGGTGGCATTGGCGAAGACGATCCCGTCATAACCGACGCGAACCTCGATGATGTCGGTCACGCCGTTGGCGGCGCAGGTCTCGATCTCGCTGTCCTTGATGGCGCGGCTGGCATTGGCGATATCGACGGTGTTCTCGCCCACGCCTTCGCAGAATTTCTTGAGACCAGCCGACGAGCCGCCCGATTCCACCACCGGGGTCGGGAAGTCGGTGTTCTCGCCAAAGGCTTCGGCGACAATCGTGGCATAGGGAAGCACGGTCGAGGAACCGGCGATCTGGATCTGGTCACGCGCCGCGGCAGCGGTCGCGGACAATGCGATGACGGACAGGGCCGTTGCAGTGAGGCCGAGGGATTTCATAGGGTACTCCCTGAGTTGGGTGTGGAAACTAGCGAGGCTGTGGGTATTCTCGAATCATGACCGTTAAGCGACTGTTTCGTGACAGTTTCATGACAGCGCCCGCTACAGCCTTGCTGACTGCCCCGATATATCCAGCCCGATGAATTCGCCTTCTACGAGACCGGCGGGACCGGGCTCCGCCTTGCCTGCACCACGGCTGATCCCGCCTGCCCCGTCAACTTGACGCCTTCCATGCAGCCCGACATAGTGGCCGAGGTTACAAGGACATTCTGGCTAGGGGGACTACCTATGAAACACCCATTGAAGACGCTTTTCCTGCTTTCCTGCTTCGGCATGGGTCTGGGGTTCGCCGGAATCGCCAATGCCCAGGAAGAGACCCTCGACGTGGTCACCGACCCAAGCTTCGTGCCGTTCGAGATGATGGACCAGGATTCCGGCGAGATGGTCGGGTTCGACATGGACATCATCAACGAGGTCGCCGAGCGTGCCGGGTTCGAGGTCAATCTTCGCACCATGGATTTCAACGGCATCATTCCCGCCGTGCAGACCGGCAATGTCGATATCGCCATCGCCGGGATCACCATCACCGATGAGCGCGCCGAGATCGTCGATTTCTCGGACCCCTATTATGACAGCGGCCTGCGCCTGCTGGTTGGCGCCGATGACGACAGCATCGAGACCGTCGAGGATCTCGAGGGCAAGACGGTCGCCACCAAGATCGGCTCGACCAGCTACGACTATCTTCAGGAAAACCTCGGCGACAGCGCCGAGATCACGCCCTATCCGGGTTCCAGCGACATGTATATGGCCCTGCTTGGCGGAAGCGCCGATGCGGTCTTCTACGACGCGCCCAATGTCGGCTATTTCTCGCAGACCCAGGGAGAGGGCCGCGCCAGGACGGTCGGCCCGCTTTACGAGGGGCAGCAATACGGCATCGTGCTGGTCAAGGACAGCGAATGGGTCGAACCGGTGAACGAGGCTCTCGCGTCCATGAAAGAGGACGGCACCTATGACGAGATCCACACGAAGTGGTTCGGCAGCTCGAGCGAAGAGTGATCTTCGCATCCTGATCCTGCGGGGCCGGATCGCTGGATCCGGCCCCGTGTCATTCAACCTGCTGCGCTGTCTGCCCTCCATCCCGTGGAAAGCGTTTATTGTATTCTGACGGAGGCCCATCTTGGACGTCAATTTCCAATTCGACTGGCAGGCGGCCTTCGCCTCGCTTCCGCATCTCGTGGCGGGGATTCCCTACACGCTCCTGATCTCTTTCGGCGGGCTGGCCATCGGGTTCTTCATCGGCATCTTCTTCGGCCTGTTGCGGATCAGCCCGGTCGCGTGGCTGCGCTGGCCCGCGATCGTCTATATCGAGATATTCCGGGGCACGCCGGTCCTGGTCCAGGTGCTGTTCATCTTCTATGGCCTGCCGCAGCTCCTCGGCGGTCCGATCAACGCGCTGGTCGCCGGCATCGCCGCCATCGCCGTCAATTCCGGTGCCTATATCTCCGAGATCGTCCGCGGCGGCGTGCAATCCATCGAGCGCGGACAGCGCGAAGCAGGTCTTTCGCTCGGCCTCTCTCGGGTTCAGACATTCCGCGACATCATCTGGCCGCAGGCGTTCCGGCGCATGATCCCCTCGCTCGGCAATCAGGGCATCATCAGCATCAAGGACACCTCGCTGTTCTCTGTCATCGGGGTCGGAGAGCTGGTGCGCCAGGGACAGATATATATCGCCACCACCTTTACCGCGCTCGAAGTCTACCTGATGGTCGCCCTGCTCTACCTGGCGATCACCCTGTCGCTGTCCATCGCGCTGCGCATGCTCGAACGCAAGGGGCTGGTGGGCCAATGACCGGGGCGAAGACAGAAGGAAATCCCGACATGACGCATGAAAAGCAGGCCCCGGACAGCGCGCCCATCGTCAGCCTGAGCAAGCTCAACAAGCATTTCGGCGAGCTGCATGTGCTCAAGGATATCGACCTGACGGTCGTTCCCGGCGAGGTCGTGGTGGTCATCGGCGCCAGCGGCTCGGGCAAATCGACCCTGATCCGCTGCGTCAACGGGCTGGAAGAGTTCCAGCAGGGCGAACTGGAAGTCGATGGCAACACCCTGCTGCCGAACGGCAAGGCCACAAAGGCATTGCAGAAGATCCGCACCGAGGTCGGCATGGTCTTCCAGCAGTTCAACCTCTTCCCCCATCTGAGCGTCCTCGACAACGTGACCCTGGCGCCGATGCGGGTTCGCGGCTGGAGCCGGGACGACGCCACCGCCACCGCCCGGCGGCTATTGGCAAGAGTGGGTATCAGCGATCAGGCCGACAAATACCCCAGCCAGCTTTCCGGCGGTCAGCAGCAAAGGGTGGCGCTGGCCAGGGCCTTGGCGATGGAACCGCGCCTGATGCTGTTCGACGAGCCGACATCCGCGCTGGACCCCGAGATGATCGGCGAGGTGCTGGACGCCATGCGCGAGCTGGCCAAAGAGGGCATGACCATGATGATCGTGACCCACGAGATGGGTTTCGCCCGCGAGGTCGCCGACCGGGTGATCTTCATCGAGAAAGGCCGGATCGCCGAAGAAGGGCCGCCGGAAAAGATCTTCGACACCCCTGAACACCCCGCAACCCAAAGCTTCCTGTCTCGGGTCCTCAAACACTGATCCACCTTCTCCCCGTCCCGGCGCATGGGCAGCCCTGACGGATGAGAAATAAGCAGCAATGTCGAACTACAGTTCACATGTGTTTATTTCTCTTGCCGCTATCTGACCCAAGACCTATGCTCGGAACCATGGGAGTGACGGATATCCAGGGCGAGGATGCAAAGACGTCAGGCTGGCGCGGCTCGCGCGAGCTTTGGCTGAAGGCCGCCAAACGGGCTTTCCTCGACACCGGGCTCGACGCGGTGAAAATCCAGCCACTCGCCATCAGCCTGAACATCTCGCGCACCAGCTTTTATTGGTTCTTCAAGGATCGAAACGCCCTTCTCGACGCGCTTCTGGAAGAATGGGAGGCCAAGAACACCGGTGCCTTCACCGATGCCTGCGAGGCCTATGCAGAGACGCCGGCCGAAGCGGTCCTGAACCTGATCGGCGTCTTCCTGGATGAGAAAGTTTTCGAGCCGCGTCTTGATCTCGCCATACGCGGTTGGGCGCATCAATCCGACCCGGTGATGGCCCGCGTCAATGCCGCGGATGAGCGCCGCCTCGCGGCGATCCGTGCGCTGTTCGAACGTTTCGGCTATCCGGCGGACGAGGCCGATACGAGGGCGCGCACGGTCTATCTGACCCAGATCGGCTATATCTCGATGCAGGTGCGGGAAAGCCTGCAGACCCGCATGACCCGCGTCCCCCGATATGTCGAGATCTTCTCGGACCATGCGCCGACGCCAAGCGAGCTGGCCCGATTTCATGCGCGACACGGATATTCGCCGCAAGAAAGCGACGCGGAAGAACCGGCAAGCAAGCCATAATCCGGCCACCATCCGAATAGCTGAAGCAAGAGCAATACGGCGTCGCGGGTATCCGCGATTTGCCCGGTATCATTGTCAAACATCAACCCCATCGTGCCATAGACATCGATATGCAGCCTATGCGTGTCTCACAAAAAATATACACCAATGAACTTTTTATTGACAAAAATGAACATTTCATGAAATCCTCTTGGCAAAGCCAGGGAGGTTCCCATGTCCAGAGACCCGCTTCTCCAGCCCTATCAGCTGAAGCATCTGACGCTGAAAAACCGGCTGATGATCACCAGCCACGAGCCTGCCTATCCCGAGGATGGCATGCCCAAGGAACGCTACCGCGCCTATCATGCCGAGCGGGCGCGGGCCGGGGTGGCGCTGACCATGACCGCCGGTTCTGCCTCGGTGGCGCGGGATAGCCCGCCGGTTTTCAACAATATCCTGGCCTGGAAGGACGAAGTGGTCGGCTGGATGAAGCAACTGACCGACGAATGTCATGAACATGACTGCGCGGTGATGATCCAGCTTACCCATCTGGGCCGCCGCACCCGGTGGGACAAGGCCGACTGGCTGCCCGTGGTCTCTCCCGGACATGAACGCGAAGCCTCGCACAAGGCCTTTCCCAAGAAGGCCGAGGATTGGGACATCGCCCGAATCATCGAGGATTACGCCGACGCGGCAGAGCGGATGCAGGCGGCGGGGCTCGACGGGATCGAGTTGCAGGCCTATGGCCACCTGATGGACCAGTTCTGGTCACCGCTGACCAATGAGCTGGATGGGCCCTATGGCGGCAGTCTCGACAACCGGCTGCGCTTTACCTTCGACACGCTCAAGGCGATCCGCGACCGGGTCGGGCCGGATTTCATCGTCGGTGTCCGCTACACGGGGGACGAGGAATTGCCGGGCGGGCTCACCAAGGAAGACGGGCTGGAGATCTCGCGCCGCCTGAAAGATTGCGGCATGGTCGATTTCCTGAATGTCATCAAGGGGCATATCGACACCGATGCGGGCCTGACCGACGTAATCCCGGTGCAGGGCATGCGCTCTGCCCCGCATCTGGATTTCGCCGGAGAGATCCGGGCGACGACCGAATTCCCGACCTTCCATGCCGCCAAGATCCAGGACGTGGCCACCGCCCGCCATGCCATTGCAAGCGGCAAGCTGGACATGGTCGGCATGACCCGCGCGCATATGGCCGATCCGCATATCGTCGCCAAGATCATCCGCGGCGAAGAGGACCGCATCCGTCCCTGTGTCGGCGCGAACTACTGCCTCGACCGGATCTACCAGGGCGGCATGGCGCTATGCTTGCACAACCCGGCGACGGGGCGAGAGCTTGAGCAACCGCACCAAATCCCGCAGGCCGGTGAAAAGCGCCGCGTGGTCATCGTCGGCGCCGGTCCGGCGGGGCTGGAGGCCGCGCGTGTCGCCGCCGAGCGGGGGCACGAGGTCATCGTGCACGAGGCGGCGAATGATCCGGGTGGGCAGATCCGGCTGACGTCCCAGACCGCGCGGCGACAGGAAATGATCCAGATCATCCAGTGGCGCCATGACGAATGCGAACGCTTGGGCGTCACCTTCCATTTCAACAGCTTCGCCGACGAGGAAACGGTGCAGGCGGACAAGCCGGATGTGGTGATCGTGGCCACGGGCGGGTTGCCGCATACCGAGGTGCTGGCGTCGGGCGACGAACTGGTCGTATCAGCGTGGGACATCCTCTCCGGCGATGCGCGGCCGGGCGAGAACGTGCTGATCTATGACGACGCAGGCGACTATGCCGCGCTGCAGGCGGCCGAGAAGATCGCCGCCACCGGCGCGAAGGTCGAGATCATGACCCGCGACCGCAGCTTCGCGCCCGAGGTGATGGCGATGTCGCTGACGCCGTCGATGCGCGAGTTGCAGCAGCGCGACGTGACATTCACCGTGCTGTGGAAACTGAACGCGGTACGGCGCGAGGGCAATCAACTGCTTGCCACGATCGGCAGCGATTACGGCGGCGTCACGCGCGAACGGCAGGTTGATCAGGTCGTGGTCAATCACGGCACAAGGCCGCTGGATGACATCTATTTCGACCTCCGCTCCGGCTCGGTCAATCTGGGCGAGGTGGATTACGAGGCGCTGGTCGCAGGTCAGCCGCAGCAGGTCCAGCGCAATCCCGAGGGCAGCTACCAGCTATTCCGCATCGGCGACGCCGTGGCCGCGCGCAATACCCATGCCGCCATCTACGATGCCTTGCGGCTGGTAAAGGTTCTCTGACGCCACGAACAAAGACCGGCTGGCGGCACGATCCCGTGCCGCCCCGCTCATTCCTCTGGCGAGAGCCAGTTCTGCTCGATCACGGCCTCCATCGACACATAGCTGGAGGTGCCGCTGACATGCGGCAGGGTCGAGATCTTCTCTCCCATGATGCGGCGAAAATCGGCCATGTCGCGTGACCGAAGCTTCACCAGGTAATCGAAACCTCCGGCGATCATGTAGCATTCCTCGACCTCGGGGATCAGGCGGATGGCGGCGTTGAACTGTTCCAGCGCGCGTTGCCGCGTATCGCTCAGGCGGATCTCCATATAGGTCACATGGGTCAGCCCCAGCTTCAGGGGCGACAGGATCGCGCGATAGCCGGTGATCAGCCCCATCTCCTCCATCTGCCTGATACGGGCAGCCACCGGGGTCTTCGACAGGCCGACCTTTCGCGCCAATTCGCTGATCGGAATGCGGGCATTGGCGACCAGCTCGGCCAGGATCTTGCGATTGGCAATGTCCAACTCATCCGTCATCTCCTGAATACCCCACGAAATTAGGTCTATCTGACCACCAATATCATCATATTCGGTCACTTCGACCATGACTTATCCGGTATCACGCGAAAAATGACAAGGAGACCGCCATGACCGTGACCGATCCGATCGCCTTCTCGCCGGATGCCAAGTTTCGCCCCCAGGATGCCCTGCTGCAGGAACTGGTCGCCCAAGCCGCGTTGAGCGAGACGGATCGTGAACGGATCACCCGCCGGGCCGCCGATCTGGTCCGCCGCATCCGAACCGAGGCCAAGCCGACATTGATGGAGCATTTCCTGTCGGAATACGGGCTTTCGACCAGCGAGGGCGTGGCGCTGATGTGCCTGGCCGAGGCGATGCTGCGGGTTCCCGACCGGATGACCATCGATGCGCTGATCGAGGACAAGATCGCCCCCTCGGACTGGGGCAAGCATCTGGGCGAGGCGTCGTCGCCCCTGGTCAATGCCTCGACCTGGGCATTGATGCTGACCGGCAAGGTCCTGGATGACGAGCAGCCGGGCATGGCGGGGACGCTGCGCGGGGCGGTCAGGCGCCTTGGAGAGCCGGTGATCCGCACCGCCGTGGGGCGCGCGATGAAGGAAATGGGGCGGCAATTCGTTTTGGGGCAAAGCATCGGCAAGGCGCTGACACGCGCCGAAACCCGCGAAGCGCAGGGCTATAGCTACAGCTACGACATGCTGGGCGAGGCGGCGATGACGGCGGCGGATGCAGCGCGCTATGCCCGCGCCTATTCCGATGCCATCGCCGCGATCGCGGGGGCCTGCAACCGGGGTTCGGTGCAGGACAATCCCGGCATCTCGATCAAGCTGTCGGCGCTGCATCCGCGTTACGAGGTGGCGCAGGAAGAGCGGGTGCTGAGCGAGTTGGTCCCGGTGGTGCTCGAACTGGCGCAACAGGCCAGGGCCGCGGGCATGGGCATGAATATCGACGCCGAGGAACAGGACCGGCTGGTTATCTCGCTGAAGGTGATCGAGGCGGTTCTGTCCGATCCCTCGCTTGCCGGATGGGACGGTTTCGGCGTCGTCGTGCAGGCTTATGGCAAGCGCGCGGGAGAAACCATCGACTGGCTCTATCGCACCGCCGAAAGGCTGGACCGCAGGATCATGGTGCGGCTGGTCAAGGGCGCCTATTGGGATACCGAGATCAAGCATGCGCAGGTCGAGGGGTTGGCGGATTTCCCGCTGTTCACCAGCAAGGCTGCGACCGATGTCAGCTATATCGCCAATGCGCGAAAGCTGATCGGCTATGCCGACCGCATCTATCCGCAATTCGCCACCCATAACGCCCAGACCGTCGCGGCGATCCTCGAGATGGCCGGGGAGATCGATTACGAGTTTCAGCGCCTGCACGGGATGGGAGAGCGGCTGCATGATATCGTGCTGCGCGAAACCGGGGGGCGCTGCCGCATCTATGCGCCGGTCGGGGCGCATCGCGACCTGCTGGCCTATCTGGTCCGGCGCCTGCTGGAAAACGGCGCGAACTCCTCTTTCGTCAACCAGATCGTCGATGAGGACGTCAGCCCAGAAGAGGTCGCCCACGATCCTTTCAAGGAACTGCACGTGGCGAAACCGCCTTCGGGTCTCGTCGCGCCGCATGCGCTGTTCGGCGCGGACAGGCCTAATTCGGCAGGTTTCGACCTGACCGACGAACCCACCCTGGCCCGCATCGAGGCCGCGCGCAATGTGATACTGTCCGATGCCGCGCCGCTGACCGTCTCGGAACCCACCGGTTCTGCCGGTCCGGTCGTCAACTCGGTCACAGGCGAGGCCATCGCGCAGGTGACCTGCGCCGATATGGCGACCACCACCCGCGCCATCGATGAGGCGCGGATATGGGATGCCCCACCCGCCACGCGCGCCGCCGTCTTGCGCCGCGCCGCCGATCTCTACGAACGGCATTTCGGCGAGATCTTCGCCATTCTCGGGCAGGAAGCCGGGAAATCCCTGCCGGATGCGGTGGGAGAGTTGCGCGAGGCGGTGGATTTCCTGCGCTATTATGCATTGCAGGGCGAAGCCGCCGCCGGAACACCGCGCGGAATCATCACCGCGATCAGCCCGTGGAATTTCCCGCTGGCGATCTTCACCGGCCAGATCGCGGCCGCATTGATGGCCGGGAACGCCGTGCTGGCCAAACCGGCCGAGCAGACCCCGCTGGTCGCCGCCCTCGCCATCCGCCTGCTGCATGAGGCGGGCGTGCCGCGCAGCGCGCTGCAATTCCTGCCGGGCAAGGGCTCGACAGTCGGTGCGGCGCTAACCTCGGACCCGCGCATCGCGGGCGTCGTCTTTACCGGATCGACCGACACGGCGCGGATCATCGCGCGGGGCATGGCCGACAAGCTTGCCCCCGGCACACCGCTGATCGCCGAAACGGGCGGCCTGAACGCGATGATCGTCGATTCCACCGCGCTCCCGGAACAGGCGGTGCGCGACATCATCGCCTCGTCCTTCCAGTCCGCCGGTCAGCGGTGCTCGGCGCTGCGCTGTCTTTACGTGCAGGAGGACGTCGCGCCCCTGTTGATCGAGATGATCAAGGGCGCGATGGACCAGCTGAGCCTGGGCGATCCGTGGAAGCTGTCCACCGATGTCGGCCCGGTGATCGATGCCGAGGCACAGGCCGGGATCGCGGCCTATATCGAGACGCGCGGCAACAGTATCCTGCATCAGGTCAAGGCACCCGAACAGGGATATTTCGTGCCGCCGACCCTGCTGAAGGTGAACGGCATCGCCGATCTGGAACGCGAGATCTTCGGGCCGGTCCTGCATGTCGCCACATACCGAAACCGCGACCTCGGGAAGGTGATTGGCGATATCAATGCGCGCGGTTTCGGCCTGACTTTCGGCCTGCACAGCCGCATCGATTCCCGCGTGCAAGAGGTTTCCGATGCCGTTCATACCGGCAATGTCTATGTGAACCGGAACCAGATCGGAGCCGTGGTGGGCAGCCAGCCCTTCGGTGGCGAGGGTCTGTCCGGCACCGGCCCCAAGGCGGGCGGTCCGAACTACCTGCCGCGCTTCCTTGCACCCCGGGCTGCGACGGTTCCGGCCAATGACTGGCAGACAGAGGCCGATGAGGGCCAGATCCGTGCCCGGCTGGCCGCCCTGGCATCCCGCAAGATCGGTGAACGGATCATGCCCGGACCGACAGGAGAGCTGAACCGGCTGTCCATGCATGCCCGCCCCCCGGTCCTGTGTCTCGGACCCGGCAATGAAGCGGTGAATGCCCAGATCGCCGCGGTTGAGGCCATTGGCGGTCAGGCGGCCGGGCTTGAGGGCCAGCTGCCACCCGAGGCGTTACGGCAACTCTCTAGCTTCTCGGCGGCGCTGTGGTGGGGCGGCGAGGCGCAAGGCCGGGAATATGCCCGTGCCCTGGCCGGTCGCGAAGGCGAGATCGTGCAACTGATCTGCGCTTCGCCCGATCTGGCCCATGTCGCGCATGAGCGGCATCTCTGCGTGGACACCACCGCAGCCGGCGGTAATGCCGCGCTGCTGGCTGGATAGGAATGACCAAGGGCCCCGCCGCGGCCTGGGGCCCTTCGGGTTCTCCTCCTGTGCTCGCAACCTCCAGCCGGGAAACCCGCTCATCACATGCAAGCCGTTCCGACGAACGGCACTGGTTTTGCACAGCCCCGAAAACGGCATTTCTGCGGCAATGAGCAAGGCGGCCAGTCGCATAACCTCGTGGTTTTCCGAGGCACCTTACGGTCGTCGAACCGAGTTCCCGCCCGCAATGATCTGATTGATCATGTCGGCGACGGCCCGGTGCATTTCCATTTCAGCATCCGATCCGGTCGCGTTTTCGTGGGTTGACGCGGCATCGCTTAGAACCCCAATGATTTCGTGTTCTGGAAGCAGCCTGTTGTCATTCATGGCAAGCATAAGCGCTTCGCAGATGGAAAGGGCTGCAACTCCTGAATAATCTGTCGGGCCAGACATGCCGGACTGTCCTTTCTGCGGAAGAATGGTCAGGACCAGAGACGACCCGACGAACCTCGCCATCCTCGCAGGATTTGCGGTAGGCTGAACTGATCGAAAGCAGTCTTGCGCCGAAACGCCCGGCAATCAATCATCGCTTCTGGAGTGGCCTTTTGAACAGAACCGAAAATAGCCCCCTTGCCCGTAAGCTGGCCGCCTTTGTCGCCTTGTCGCCCGACGAATTCGCGGCCCTGAAGCAATTGCATCAGCGTCGCAGGACCTTTGTCGCCGGACGTGACATGGTTCATCAGGGACAATCGGATCAGGCCGCCTATATTCTCGAGTCCGGTTGGGTCTGCTCTTACAAGATCATGTCCGACGGCGCCCGCCAGATCGTGGACTTCCAGATTCCGGGGGATTTCCTGGGGTTGCGCAGCGTATTGCTTCAAACCTCGGATCATAGCATCGAGCCGATCACCGACATTCAGGCCGTCGAGGTTCTGGTGGACGATCTTCTGGGCGCCTTTGCACAGACACCACGGCTGGCAGCAGCCATCCTTTGGGCCGCTTCACGGGACGAGGCGATGGTCGTCGAACATCTCGTCGGTGTCGGACGGCGCGACGCGAATGCACGCATGGCGCATTTCCTGCTCGAACTCGGGGCCCGGTTGGCGCTTGTGGGCATGGGAGGCAAGGAAGGATATGCTTGCCCGTTGACGCAGTATCATCTTGCCGATGCGCTTGGACTGAGCGCGGTGCATGTCAACCGGGTCCTGCGGCAGTTGCGGGAAGATGGGCTGGTCACATTCCGCGATGGGCAGGTGACAATCCACGATTACGACCGTCTCGTCACCTTGGCAGAGTTCGATCCCGCATATCTGGATCAGACGGGACCGATCCTGAAGTGACAGGGCCGCATCCGGGCCGGCATCACTCTCCGGTCTCGGAACCGCCCAGGAAGAATATCTGCGCCAGAATCAGAAGGATCATGGCAACCGCGAAAATCCTGCCGCCAGAGATCGTCATCCATGGCGCTTCCCCGGTTTCAGTTATCCTCGAGGCACGGAGAGACGAAGCTTCGGGAAGCAGCCGGGTCAATTCGCCTGCAACCGCTGCATGTTCACGAAGCAGCGCGGGGATATCCCGAACCTTGGACAGCGCCGAGCTCAGGCGATCATGCGCAGCGTCCCGTGACAGCATCGCAAGCTCTGACGCCTCTTTCCAGGGATCGAGCCCAAGTCTCGCGAGTGTCGAGAGAACGGTCACATCCTGTCCGTTTCTATCCTCGCCGACCGTGGCATATAGAAAGCGATCGAAATCGCTTCCGTCGGGCTTCAGATAACTGGCCGTGGACATGATGTTCTCCTGCTTTCGACGGATGGCGGGTTGTTGCACCATGCCGCCGCTTGTGACGAGTTTCTGATCGAAGGCGTTGGGGAAGAATTTTCCGGATCACCTTGATCCTACCATCTCGAATTCGGCTCCGCCTTGATGCAGATCAGTTGAGATCCGGGCGGATATATGCATTTCCGTGAACGGACCTGATCCCAAAAGAGTTCGAGAGAAGCTAACACCGATCAGCACGGGATGACCGGGTTGAGAGTAGCGTTATCCATATCGCCAAGCCGCATTCTGCCGCAGCCATCAAGCTTGCGGCGGCAGGTGGCGCAAACAGGCGGGAAGCTCATGGAGGCTCGGGATGATAATGCGGTCGACCACGTCGATGGTCACATTCTCTCACCCATTCACCTTGTCCGGCTACCCGGACGAGCTTCCGGCAGGCGAATACGAGGTCATCGTGGAAGAGGAACTTCTGCAGGGGCTGAGTTTCGAAGCCTATCGCCGAACGGCCACTCATCTGATGGTTCACGGACGCAAAGGCAAGGCAGGCATCACCGAGATGCGCCAGATCAGCAAGACGGATCTGGAAACGGCGCTCAACCGCGATGGGGCGCTCGCCGGTAACAACGATAATCGCGACGCGGCGCGAATACAGCAGGAGAACTTGAAATGAATACTCCCGAATGGCTGAAACCCGGCATTTACGGCGCCCTGACCGGTGCTGTCTTTGTCGCCATCGTCGGCTTCACCTGGGGCGGTTGGGTCACCGGCGGCGGCGCCAACAAGATGGCCATGGACATGGCCCATGACGACGTGATCGCGGCACTGGTCCCGGTCTGTGTCGATATGTCCCGCAGCGACACGGATCGGGCATCGAAGATCGCGACGATCCAGGAGGCCTCGACCTACCAGAGACGCAGTGCGTTGATGGAAACCGGTTGGGCAACGGTTCCGGGCTCGGAAGAACCCAACCGGGACCTGGCGCAGGCTTGCGTCACGGCACTCGAACTCGACGCTGCGTGATGGCGGCGGGTGGGGATCGAATGGCAAACCCATGCATATCGTTGCGGCAATGGTTCCCGCCGGGCCTTTCGTCTCGTGACGGATGGCCCCGCGACGAGCTTGCCGTCGATACGCATGACGGAAGGAGCTGATATATGCGGATAAGCCTGGGCTGCCGTTTTCGATACGAGTTCGCGCAAGCGACACCGATGATCGCGATGCTCAACGTGCATTACTCCCGTTTCGGAGATCTGGAGCGGCCCGACTATCTGACGACATTCCCCGCCGTCCCGCTGGACAGCTATCGGGATGGCTACGGGAACTGGTGCACGCGGCTGGTCGCGCCCGGGGGGCACTTCACCTTGTCGACCGATAGTGTCTCGCGAGACCTTGGCACGACCGATCCCGTTTCACCGGGCCTGAAACAGCATCTTGTCGAAGAGCTGCCCTCGGAAACGGTCGTCTTTCTTCTTGGAAGCCGCTACTGCGACACCGATCTCTTGTCCGAGGAAGCCTGGCGGCTGTTCGGGAATACCGAGCCGGGCTGGGCGCGGGTAGAGGCCATTTGCACCTTCGTGCATCGCCATGTCCGCTTCGGATACGAACACGCGCGCGCGACCCGCACCGCATCCCAGGCCTTTGCCGAGGGACATGGGGTTTGCCGTGATTTCACGCATCTGGCAATCACCTTCTGCCGCTGCATGAATATCCCGGCACGCTACTGCACCGGCTATCTCAGCGATATCGGCGAGCCGAAGCCACATCCGCCGGGGGATTTCGCGGCCTGGATGGAGGTCTATCTGCAAGGACAGTGGCGGATGTTCGACCCGCGCAACAACACGCCCCGGATTGCCCGTATTCTCGTCGCCCGCGGTCGCGATGCCGCGGATGTTCCCCTGGTCCTTACATTCGGTGAAAACAAGCTGACGGAATTCAAGGTCTGGACGGAAGAAATAGAATAGCCCGTCACGGCGGCCCGCGCATGTCGCAGCCATGGGAAGGTCCCAAGGATGAGCGGAATAAAGGGACGCTGAATTGCAGAATCGCAGTTTTCCATCACGGGGGCTTGCAATGGAATCGGTGCGTCCCTACCTAGGAGGTGCAAAGCATCTTCTTTCGACCTTCTGTTTCCTAACGGCCTCAGGCGATCTCTAGACGACTCTGAGCCGGGCCATCGCATAGTGTGGATGGCAAACAAACTAGGAGACATCACGATGGCCAATGGCACCGTGAAATGGTTCAACCCCCAAAAAGGCTTCGGCTTCATCGCTCCCGAGCATGGCTCGAAGGATGTGTTCGTTCACATCTCCACGCTTGAACGCGCCGGGCTGCAAGAGCTCAACGATGGACAAGCCGTGACTTTCGACGTCGAAAGCGGCCGGGACGGCCGCGAATCCGCGATCAATCTCGCACTGGCATAAGCCTCTGCTTGAATGAACAGAGAGGCGGGGGCGGTCCTTGGACCGGTCCCGCCTCTGCAATTTATACGGGCCCGCGGCATTTCAATACGGGCACCGAGAGTATTATCTGGACGGACAGAACTTGATAGAGATCAACTGGGGAAATCCCATGACATTCGTCGTTTCACCCGAAGGCGACACACAAAAGATCAGCACGATCGAACAGGCCTTTTACTGGCTTCGCAAGAAATGGCCGGTCACCGATCACAACCGCGATTTCGCGCTCGATCGGATCGATGCCGCCATGCATTGCCTGGTGACGGTCGAAGACGCACGCAATGCCTTCCTTTCGGCCGCGAGAAGCGCGGGCTTCATGCCGGGCGGCATCGCGCGCCCGGGCGGCGGCCATTCACAACAGATGACTTGAAAACAAGGCATCGACGTCACTCCAAATGAAAGATCACCGGTTGCAAGCTACTGAATGGACCCGGATCCTCGTCAAATACCGCGAACCGATCCTCTCCCGCAGCATTTTCGAATTGGCCGTCACGCTTGGCCCCTTCGTGGCGATCTGGGCCCTTGCCTGGTGGACGCTCTCGATCAGCCCGTGGCTGGCGGCAGCGCTGGCCCTGATAAATGCGGCCTTCCTGGTGCGATTGTTCATGATCCAGCACGATTGCGGTCATGGCGCTTTTTTCAAGCACCGCCCGCTCGGCGATTGGATAGGTCGAATTCTCGGAGTGCTGACGCTGACGCCATATGACGTATGGCGGAAAAACCATTCGATCCACCATGCGACGACCGGCAATCTGGACCGGCGCGGCACCGGTGACCTGCCGACCCTGACAGTCAGGGAATATCGGGCGAAATCATGGCTCGGCCGCGCCATGTACCGGTTGGTTCGCAATCCGGTCTTTCTATTCGGAATCGCCCCGATCTACTTGTTTTTCCTGCAGAACCGCCTGCCCATCGGCCAGATGCAGACAGGGCGGAGATATTGGATCAGCGCCATGGCGACCAATGCCGCAATCGGCGCGGTCCTCGGGTTGATCCTATGGCTTGGCGGCATGAATGTGCTGCTTTTCGTGTTTCTGCCGACAACGATCATGGCGGCGATCACGGGTGTATGGTTCTTTTATGTTCAGCATCAGTTCGAAGACACGGTCTGGGACAACGAGGAAGACTGGAACCTGCATGATGCCGCCTTCAGCGGAAGCTCGCATTACGACCTGCCCGGCATCCTGCGATGGATGACCGCGAATATCGGCGTCCACCATGTGCATCATCTGGCCAGCCGCATCCCCTTCTATCGCCTTGGCGAGGCGATAAGGGACCACGATCTTCTCGCGCAGTCCAAGCGCATCACGCTTTGGGAAAGCTTCCGTTGCGCCCGGCTTCATCTCTGGGACGAACAGAGCCGCAAGCTATTGTCGTTTTCGGATGCCCGGGCCCTGCCCGCCTGATTTTCATGCGGGTCATACCCATGCCCGTTCGCGAAATTGCCGGAACGGTTCTGCCAGCAACTGATATGGATCAGCCCGCGACTTCTGTTTCCATGTAATTGTGCAAAATCGTGTGTGTCCGCACATCACGTGATCGCCAAACCCGCACCTCGCCCTAGCCATTCGGCGAGCATCGGGTTCGGCGGCAATGTCACAGTTTCAAGCAAATCAGGAGAACGACATGGCAAAGGGCAAAAGCCGTCGCGGCAGAGAAGAAAAGAAACCGAAGCAAAAGAAGACCGAGACCGCTCCGGTCCCCTCGTTCAGCACCAACTTGAATATCGGAACGAAACCGAAGCCCAAGAAAAACTGATCCGGCATTCCCGGTTCGGCAGCAGATCTGTTTGCCTGCTTTCCGTCTTTTCCTGATGAGCGCGGCAAGTTCGCGCGCATGCAGGACAAATTGTCGAATTTCCTTGCTGCATTGCCTGACATTGGCAGGTAGATTCCGTTTATGTCGGACAATTCGAAAATCACATCCCCCGCTTTCGACGCATCGAACAGGCCGGAACAGAGGAAAAACGAATCCATCGCCGATTGGCTCGGCCGACGGATCGTTTCCGGTGCGATCGGGCCGGATGAGACCGTTCCGAAGGAAATGGATTTCCTCGCCGAGACCGGGATATCCAGGGGCGCCTACCGCGAAGCACTGCGCAGGCTGGCGGGCAAGGGAATGCTGGTCACCAAGACCCGCAGCGGCACCCGTGTCGCCCCGCGCGAGAAATGGTCCCTGCTCGACCCGGACGTGGTTCGCTGGAGCTTTGAAAGCGGCGCGCCCCCGGATTGGTATATCCGGGCGATCTATGAATTGCGCGCGATGATCGAACCCCCGGCGGCGGCCTTCGCGGCCGAGCGCCGAAGCGAGGACGATCTGCGGCTGTTCCGCGACGCGCTGCATTCGATGCGCTATTGCGACATGACCGAGGAAAGCTGGCACAATGCCGATGCAAGCTTTCACCGTGCGATCCTGATCAGTTCCCATAACCCGGTGCTGCTGTCGCTGGAGGCGGGGATCTGTGCCGCCGTCGCCTTTACCACGGCGTTCCGCTATCGCGACATGCCGAACCCGCATACGCGCAACCCGGTCGAGGAACATGCTGCCGTGTTCGAGCGGATCGAGGCGCGCGACTCTGTCGGTGCGCGCCAGTTGATGACCGGGCTGGTCGATACCGCACTGCTCGATTCCAGGGGCACCACGGTATTCGATCTCGGGCTGCCGACGCTCAAGATCTGAGCGCCGACCCTAGGCTCAGCCCTTGACGCCGGAAGAGATCATCACCGCCTCGGTCACCTTTTTCTGGAAGATCAGATAGGCGATGACCACCGGCGCAGCGGCCAGAAGCGCAACCGACATGATCCGCGCATAGGCCACGCCGAATGCGTCATTGACTTGGGTGATCCCGACCGGAATCGTCATCATGTCCTCGGTCGTGATGACAAGGAAGGGCCATAGGAACGAGTTCCAGGACATGATGAAGGTAATGATGCCAAGCGCGGTGGTAATCCCCCAGTTCAGCGGCAGATAGACGCGGAACAAGAGGGTATAATCCCCGCCGCCATCGAGGACGACGGCTTCCTTCATCTCCTTGGGGACGGCATCGAAGAACTGCTTGTAGACGATGATCACCACCGGCACGACAAGCTGCGGCAGGATGATCCCACCCCATTTATTGATCAAACCAAGATCGTTCATCAGCACGAATTGCGGCACCACCAGCGCCTGCGCCGGAACCATGAAACTGGCCAGAACGATGCCGTAAAGCAGCCTGCGGCCCGGAAATTCCATCTGGCTCAGCGCATAGGCGCACATCATGCCGGTGACCAGCACGATCAGGGTGATGAGAACCGAGGTGCCGATGGAGTTGATATACCAGTCGATCAGGCTGGTGTTGAACAGCGCATCCACATAGGAGCTGATATTGAACTCGTCCGGCAGCAGCCCCGCCCCCTCGGACACCACCCGGTCCTCCGAGCGGATCGAGGTGACAAAGGCCCAGTAGAGCGGAAAGACCCAGATGATCCCCGCCACAAGGGTGATGCAGGTCAGGGCGATATTCTCGACGCGGCGCTGGTGGTTCATTTGCCTTTCCCTCCGATGCGCAGGATCTGAAATTGCAGGACAGAGATCACCACGATCAGCAGGAACAGAACCAGCGAGATCGCCGCCGCGTAGCCGCCGTGATTAAGCTGGAAAGCCTCGCGATAGACCATCAGCAGCAAGACGTAACTGGAGTTGAAGGGTCCGCCCTCGGATAGCAGGTAGATCTGGTCGAAGATTTTCAATTGCAGGATCAGTTGCAGCGTCAGCACCAGTGCCGTCACCGGCCACAGAAGCGGCCATGTGATCCGCCAGAACAATTGCCGCCTCGTGGCGCCGTCAAGCGCGGCAGCTTCGTAGAGTTCGGTGGGGATATTGCGCAGACCGGCAAGGAACAGCAGCACGTTGAACCCATTGGTCCACCAGATGGTCACGGTGGCGACGGTGGGCATGACCCAATTTGGATTCTTGAAGACCGGCACGGATTTACCGGTAAAGAACTCGATGACGGGTTGCAGGATCCCGAACTGGAAATCCAGCATCCAGGCCCAGATCTGCGTGACCACGGATACCGGCAGCACATAAGGCGTGAAGAACATCACCAGCACCAGCGCCTGCATCCGCCCCGACAGGCGGTTCACGGCCAACGCGATGCCAAGCGCGATCACCGTGGTCGGGATCACCGTCAACAGCACGAAATAGCCGTTATTGACAACCGAGGTATAGAACAGCTTGTCCGAGAAAAGCCGGATGTAATTGTCCAGCCCGATCCACTCTCCCCCGCCGATCAGCGGCGCGTTGGTAAAGCTCATCCGGACGACCTCGACCACCGGATAGGCAAAGACCAGCGCGAAGATCGCCACGAATGGCAGGATCAGTGAAACGGCCACCAGCCTGTGCCGCGCCTTGTTCCGGATCATCGCCATGTTCTACCCCATACCCCTTGCCAATGCGGCCCCCGCACGCGGTGCGCGCGGGGGTAATCAGTCAGTTCATGCGGCTTTGCAGTTCCGATTTCACCTGCTCGACAGCCTCTTCGGGCGACATGTAGCCGTGCATGGCGGGCGAGATGATGTTCTCTGCCGCGTCATAGGCGGGAGAGGCGACACCGGCGACTTCGCTGCGCGGATCGTAGGTCGCCCGGTCGGCCAGCGTCGCATAGGTGGCGTTGGGCTGCATGGTAGTGAACTCCTCGCTTTCCGCCACCGGCTTGTAGGCCGGGATATGCCCGGCTCCGGCCCAGGAAATCGCGTGTTTCTCCATCCAGCCGATGACCGTCATGACGGCCTCGCGCTTTTCGGGCGACATCTCCTTGTCACCCTGATGCGGGATGGCGAATGCATGGCTGTCGGCCCAGGTGGTCTGGCTGTCCATCAGCTTGGGCACCTCGACCGCGCCCCATTCGAAGCCCAGCTTGCCGCCCTCTTCGAGATCCTTCATCGTCGGGACTTCCCATACACCGTTCAACTGGAACGCCGATTTGCCCGAGGTGAACAGGGCGACAGAGGCCTCGTACAGCGCCTGTTCGGGCTGCCAGCCCTCTTCATGCCACTTGGTCATGATCTCGACGGCCTTGACCGCCTTGTCGGTGCTGTCTCCGGGCAAAACCTCGCCATCTTCCGAGATCAGTGTGCCGCCCTGCTGCGCGAGAAGCGTATAGAAGACGCGATAGGCGCCACCGTCGTCGCCGGTTGCATAGGTCAGCGGGGTTTCCGAGCCATTCTCGGCCGCAACCTGCATCGCCTCTTCGAAGTCAGCGACGCTTTCGATGCCGGTCAGGTTGCCCTCTTCGTCAAGGAAGCGCGATCCTTCGAGGAAGGACTTGTTATAGTAGAGCACGATCGAATGAATATCGAAGGGCACCGCGTGAAGCTGGCCCGAAGGGTCGCGGGCGGCGTCGAGCGCGGTCTCGAAGAAATCCCCCTCGCTCAGGCCGGCGGCCTGCAGGTCGTCCTCGGTGATCGGCGACAGCACGCCTTCGCTCAGGCCCAGGGGCATGCGGGACAGGTGATAAGTCATCACGTCCGGCCCCTGCCCGACAGCGGCCGAGGTCCGCACCTTGCTGTAGAAAGGCACACCCCATTCCAGCGACGTGGCCTTGACCTCGATATCCGGATGCTCGGCGTTGAATTCGTCGATCAGCGCCTTCATGCGAACGCCGTCCCCTCCGACGAAGAAGTCCCACCAGGTCACGGTCTGCTGCGCCCATGCGGGCGACATCGCGCCCAGGACCGCCGCCACGGCGGAAGCCGTTACAAATGTCTTGATCTTCATTGGTTTTCCTCTCTGCATCGGGCCACGTTTGCCGCGTGCCCCCTCCCATCACGCCCCGCTTGGCGCGGGACTAGCGAAGCCTTGCGCCGTCGGGCGAAAAGGCCATGATCTTGTCGGCATCGGCGCCGATATTCAGTTTCTGCCCTTCAAGGCTGTCGCGGCTGCCGCGCCGCTCGAATACCAGATCGGCGGCAGAGGCGGAGCGCGCGTGGACATAAGAATTCCCGCCCAGTTCCTCGGCGACCTCGACCGTGACCGGCAAGCCGCCCTCGGCGACGGGGGCCAGATGTTCGGGCCGCATGCCCAGAACCACCTCTGTGCCTTCGCCCGGCTTCGGACCGCCAAGCGCCGCGCGCAAGGTGCCCTCTTCGGCCTGCACCGTAATCCCCCCGGCATCGGTGGCGGTGACGGTGCCCTTGACGAAATTCATCGCCGGAGAGCCGATGAAGCCCGCCACGAAGCGATTGTCCGGATCGTCGTATAGCGTCAGCGGACGGCCCGACTGCATGACATGCCCACCCTTGAGGACGAAGATGTCATCGGCCAGCGTCATCGCCTCGACCTGGTCATGGGTGACATAGATCATCGTCGCGCCGATCTGCCGGTGCAGGCGCGTCAGTTCCAGCCGCATCTGCACGCGCAACTCCGCGTCGAGATTCGACAGGGGCTCGTCGAACAGGAAGACCTCGGGTTCGCGCACGATGGCCCGGCCTATGGCGACCCGCTGACGCTGCCCGCCGGACAGGGCGGAAGGCTTCTTGTCGAGATGATCGGTCAGTTGCAGGATGCGGGCTGCCTCGCGGACCTTTTCCTCGCGTTCATGCCGTGGCGCACGGGCGAGGCTGAGCGAAAAGCCCATGTTCTCGGCAACGGTCAGATGCGGATAGAGCGCATAGGACTGGAACACCATCGCCACGCCGCGCCTGGCGGGTTCGGCATTGGTGACATCGCGGCCGCCGATCTCGATCCGCCCGCCGCTGGTTTCCTCCAGCCCGGCGATCATCCGCAGCAGCGTCGATTTCCCGCAGCCCGAAGGACCGACAAAGACGCCGAACTCGCCCTTTGGCACTTCGAGCGAGACGTCCTTGATGACGTCCACTTCGCCGAAGGATTTCTTGACATTGGTCAGCTTCACACCCGACATGATTCAGACCCTCAACCGCAGAACGTGATAGGACAGCGGCGCGATGGCACCGCCAAGCGTCCCGTCCTCGACCGCCAATCCCTTGCCGGGAACAGGCGCGATGGTTTCCTTTCCGGGGCCGTTGCGGGTCATGAGGTCGTGGCCCTCGATCACCTGATGCTCGGCCAGTTGGGCATTCTCGAACCCGGTCAGCGCCATCCGCAGATCGGCGGCTTCGGTCAGGTGCCGGTTCACGATGAACAGCGTCACCGTGCCGCCCTGCGTGTCATGTGTCGCGGCAACGTCCAGATAGGCCACATCATCGGCCACGTTGCAATCATAGGTCGGCCCATCGACCGAGACGCGCAGCGCCCGTCCGCGTCCGTAAAGCGAGGCAAGCTGATAGGGCCAATAGATCGATTGCCGCCATGCCGGCCCACCCGCCTCGGCCCGGATCGGCGCGATCACGTTCACCAGTTGCGCGATGCAGGCGATCTTGACCCGGTCGGAACGGCGGATGAACTCGTTCAGCAGACAGGCGATGAAGAGCGTATCCTCGAAGGTATAGTTTTCCTCGAGCAGCGCCGGGGCCTCGGGCCAGTCCCATGTCCGCCAGCGGCGCGAATCCTCTTCGCGGTCGTGATACCAGACATTCCATTCGTCGAAGCAGATATGGACGTCGTTCTTCGCCCGCTTCTTGGCCTTGACGAAATCGATCACCCCGGAAATCGCCTGGATATAGCGGCCGGTTTCCTCGACCTTGCCAAAGAAGTTCAGCGTGTCGCGGCTGGAATTGCCGTAATAATTATGCAGCGAAATGTAATCGACATTCTCGTAGCATTCCTCGAGCACGCCGCGCTCCCAATCGGGATAGGTCGGCATCTCGTTATTGGAGGAACCGCAGACGATCATCTCGGCGCCCGGCGTCAGTTGCCGCAGGGCCTTGGCGGTCTCGTCGGCGAGGCGGCCATATTCCTTGGCCTCCTTGTGGCCGATCTGCCAGGGCCCGTCCATCTCGTTGCCGAGGCACCACATCTTGACATTGTAGGGCTGCTCGACGCCGTGGCTGCGGCGCAGATCCGACCAGTAGCTTCCCGAGGGATGGCTCACATATTCCGCGAAATTCCGCGCGTCCGAGATGCCGCGCGAACCAAGATTGACCGCCAGCATCATGTCGATGCCCAGGTCCTCGGCCCAGGTCGCGAATTCGTTGATCCCGACCTGGTTGCTTTCCTTGCTGCGCCAGGCGAGGTCGAGCCGCGTGGGGCGATCCTCCTTGGGACCGATCCCGTCCTCCCAGTTATAGGCCGAGACGAAATTGCCACCGGGATAGCGGATCGCGGGGATATTCAGGTCGCGCACCAGCCCGGCGACATCGCGCCGGAAGCCATGCTCATTCGCCTCGGGATGACCCGGCTCGTAAATGCCCGAATAAATGGCCCGGCCCATATGCTCGATGAAGGCAGCATAGAGCCGATCGTCGATTACCGAGATTTCGAATGCGCGATGGATGGCGGCAGAAACCCGCATGAACCCCTCCTCTTGATTTGTCCTACAAATAAGACGAGAAGGCTATCCACTGTCAAGCCGGCATCGCGGGCGCTGCAGAAAGCATGACGTAAATATTTGATTTTTAATTATAAAATGAAACGCAAATTGCGGCGCATGCAAAACCGAATCACTGCGGTTGTCCGGGTGATCGCGATTCTGCGAGGCCCTTCCCCCGATCACGTCTCGCACCCGATCAATATCGCCCCCGCGCATGGGCGATCTGCCCCTTGCAAAGGGGCGGCGCATTGTCCTGGCGTAAACCGGGCTGGCTCCGGCATAAGGGAGGCGAATTCGCGGCCACCCCCGCCGGGGGGGTATCCTACAGCACCCTGTGACGCACCTGCGCCGACAATTCGATGGCGGCGGCATGCAGGCGCGGAATGCTCAACTGCTCTCGGATTTCCGCGAGCAAGGCGATCTCGCCCTCGTAAAGCCGCCCATCCGCCGCGCCAACATCGCAGGCCAGCGCATAGGCGGTCTCGTAAAGTTTCTCGGGCAGGGCATCGCGGATCAGGCCAAAAAGCGCGTCGAGCCCGTCCTCCTCCTCGAACAGGGTCACGACCGTCTGGCTGACCGGACGAATCCGGTCGTCGTCATACTCGGCAAAGACCGGGGCGTGATCGACCATCCGCTGAATCGCCACCAGTTCAGAGGTGCGCATGTTCTCGTCCGAGGCCGACACGGCGACCATCACCGCGACCAGTGCATCGCAGGGCGAGAGGAAAGGCAGTTCGGTCGTCATGGTTACGTCTCCGTCAAGGTTGTTGGTTAGATTATTGACGATCGGGTAAGCTTTCAATAAGGCGGCGAAACCCCGGAACAGGAGTAGATGAGATGACCACCCTGCGCGAAGCCGCGATGAGTTCGAAGGCCTGGCCGTTCGAAGAGGCGCGCCGGGTGCTGAAACGCTATGAAAAGAAGGCTCCGGAAAAGGGATTCGTGCTGTTCGAGACCGGTTACGGTCCCTCTGGTCTACCGCATATCGGCACCTTTGGCGAGGTGGCGCGAACGACGATGATCCGCCGCGCCTTCGAGATCATCAGCGACATCCCCACCAAGCTGATCTGCTTTTCCGACGACATGGACGGGATGCGCAAGATCCCGGATAATGTGCCCCGGCAAGAGATGCTGCGCGAGCATTCGCAGAAACCGCTGACCTCGGTGCCCGATCCGTTCGGGCAGTATGAAAGCTTTGGCCATCATAACAACGCCATGCTGCGGCGCTTCCTGGACACGTTCGGCTTCGAATACGAGTTCATCAGCGCGACGGATTTCTACCGCTCGGGCCGTTTCGACGCGACATTGCTGCGCGCGGCGGAACGCTATGACGCGATCATGGAGGTGATGCTGGCGAGCTTGCGCGAAGAACGTCAGCAAAGCTATAGCTGTTTCCTGCCGATCAGCCCGACGACGGGGCGTGTGCTCTATGTGCCGATCAAGCATGTCGATGCGCAGGCAGGAACCATCACCTTCGACGACGAGGACGGGCAGGAATGCACGCTGCCGGTGACCGGCGGGCAGGTCAAACTGCAATGGAAGCCCGATTTCGGCGCCCGCTGGGCCGCGCTGGACGTGGATTTCGAGATGTATGGCAAGGACCATTCAACCAATACGCCGATTTATGATCGTATCTGCGAGATCCTGGGCGGCAAGAAGCCGGAACATTTTACCTATGAGCTGTTCCTCGACCAGGATGGGCAGAAGATCAGCAAATCCAAGGGCAACGGGTTGTCGATCGATGAATGGCTAACCTATGCGGCGACCGAGAGCCTCAGCTATTTCATGTATCAGAAGCCGAAAACCGCCAAGCGGATGTATTTCGACGTCATTCCCAAGGCGGTGGACGAATATCACCAGCAGCTGCGCGCTTATCCCGGCCAGAGCATCGAACAGAAGCTCGCCAACCCGGTGCGGCATATCCATGGCGACAATGTGCCCGCCTCGGATATGGTGGTGCCGTTCCAGATGCTGCTCAACCTCGCCTCGGTCGCGGGGGCCTCGGGCAAAGAGGGGCTGTGGGGCTTCATCCGCCGCTACGCGCCGGAAACCAGCCCGGAGACTCATCCCGGTCTCGATCAGGCCGCCGGATTCGCGCTGCGCTATTTCAATGATTTCGTCGCCCCCACCCGCGAGTTCCGCGCGCCCTCCGATATCGAGCGTCGGGCGATGGAGGATCTGGCCGGGCGTCTTGCCGCATGGGACCAACCCACTGACGCCGAGGCGCTGCAATCCATGGTCTTCGCGGTCGGGAAAGACCACGGGTTCGAGCCGCTTCGCGACTGGTTCAGCGCGCTTTATCAAGTCCTTCTGGGCGCAAACCAGGGTCCACGCTTCGGCGGCTTCATCGCGCTTTACGGCATCGAGGAAACCCGCGACCTGATCGAGCGGGCGCTTGCGGGTGAATTGCTGACGCCCCCTTCTTCTTCATGAAAATATCCTCGGGGGAGCCCGGCCCGAATGGGCCGGGTGGGGGCGGACAGCCCCCTTCCCGCTCGCGCCGTTGCACCAACCGGCCCCGCAACGCGCGCATGCTTCAAGCCATATTAACGTGACATGAACTATCTCTTCGCAGGCAAGGCGGGGCTTTGCCGCCGCCCACCGCTTCGGGGAGACAGCACATGAGTATCGCGATCACCAACAATATCCTGCTGATGCCGCCCGCATTCAGCGCCGGGCTCGACATCTGGACACGGAGCAACGGAACCGAGAGCGACACGAGTTGGGCCGAGGCCCATAATGCCGGGATCGTGCCCGACGACCGGCATTTCGGCACCTGCCTGGAAATCCTGAAAGAGCGATCGGTGACGCGCATCCGATACCGGGGGGATACGCCGATCATTCCCGGCGTCTATCTGCGGGTCTCTGCCCGGATCAAGCTGGTGGCCGGTCCGCCTTGCAGCGCGCGGATCGCGGGATGGCCGCGTGACGCATCGCGCAAACATGTGGGCGGATTGGCCGAAACCGGCCCCAGCCATGCAATCGACAGGTATAACGAGGTGGTCGAGATCAGCGCCATCGTCGGCGTCGGGGCCCGGCAGGGCGTGGACATGGCCTGGGGCAGGCACCCGGCTTTCGGACATTTCGGGATCGATCTTCTCGGCGCGAATGGCAGCGCGTTGCGCATCGAATCGATCCGGATCGAGGATGTCACATCGGCCTTCATCCCCTCTCTCATCGATTGGGTGGATGTGCTCGATTTCGGGGCAAAGGGCGATGGCGTCACCAATGACCGGGATGCCTTCATTGCCGCCGACACGGCCGCGAATGGCGGCCGGATCATGGTGCCCGAGGGGCGTTATTTCATCGATGGCAATCTCAGCATCAATTCCCCGATCCGTTTCAAGGGCACATTGAAAACACCTGCCTCGACGCGGGTATCGCTTCTCAAGAGCTTCGATTACCCGACCTATGTGGACGCGTTCGGAGATGAAACGCTTGGGCTGAAAAAGGCATTGCAGGCGCTGTTGGGCTATAGTGATCACGTCACACTGGATCTGTGCGGCCGCCGTGTCGAACTAACAGAACCGTTGAATTTCCACGAATTGGCGCCGGAACTTCAAGCTTATTCCAACCGCCGCGTCATCACCAATGGCAGTATTCTGGCCGTGCCCGGCGAGGCCTGGACCACCGGCAAGACCAGTAGTATGGCAAGCTATGATCCCGCCGATCCACTGGCCCTGACAAATGTCGCGAATATCGCCGCGATCGAGATCGGCAGCCTCGTCAAGGGCTCTGGCGTTGGGCGAGAGGTCTATGTGAAGGGCCGCAATATCCGCAAGGCCCGGCTGGAACTGTCTCAACCGCTTCATGGCGGGGCCGATACACGAAAATACAGCTTCGAGCGCTATCGCTATGTCTTCGACTTTTCCGGGGTCGAACAGATCGACCGGGTGAATTTCGACGATCTGGACATCAACTGCCAGGGCGTTGCCAGCGCGATCATGCTGCCGGTCAAGGGTCAGATGATCGCGATACGCGATTGCTACATCACACGGCCGAAGGACCGCGGGATCACCTCTATCGGGCGTGGCTGCCAGGACATGCTGGTCGATCGCTGCCAGTTCATCTCGCATGAGCTGGGACTGCCCGCGCAGGAACGCCGTAGCGTCGCGATCAATGTGAACGCGAATGACGTGAAGATTCGCAACAACCGCTTTGTCCGCTTCGCGCATTTCATGGTCGCCAAGGGCGGCGGCCATATCATCAGCGGCAATCACTGGTTCCAGGGCGATGGAACCTCGGATGGGTTGCGCTATGCCGGGCTTGTCCTGACCCAGACCAATGTGCAGGTCACGGTCACCGGCAATTACATTGACAATGCCTCTATCGAATGGACCAACGAGCATAGCGAATACCCGGATTTCGACGGCAAGCAGTTCAGTTTTGGCGGGCTGACGATCACCGGGAACACCTTCCTGACCAGCAATACCATGCCGTGGTTCGCATGGCTGGTGATCAAGCCCTATGGCAGCGGCCATTTCGTTCATGGGATGATGGTGACCGGCAATGTCTTCAAGGCGCTGGACGGCAAGATCGAACGGATAGACCGCGTGGACAAGTCGATCGCCGATCTGGATTACAACAACATGCGCAACGTGACATTCGCGGGGAACAGCTTCAACGGGATCAAGACCTATGTCGCCAATCCGCTGCTGATCACGCATGAACAGAAAAGCGCGTCGCGCAAATGGACCTCGGCCATCCTGAACGGCCTGCCCTTCAATGGCTGGACCAAATCCGTCGAGTCGGTCGTCGCCGAAAGCCCGCTGACCGATGCGGCGGGCAAGCAAGTCGCCGAGATGCCCTGGGTGCAGGCCCAGACCGGAAGCGGCAAGCGCCAGGTCCGGTTGAACTGGGCCACGGCGCTAAAGGGGCGGGTCGCGATCTATGCGCGCATGGACCGGCCGCAATGACGGGTTCGCGCGCCCTTCGGGATCGGCACTTGGCCGCGCCGCCCATCCCAAAGGACGGGCGGCAGGCATTCTTCGGTCAGTCCAGCTGGAAGGACCAGAAATGGGTCTCGCCCGAGCTGTCATCCACACCGTCATTATCGGTCACGACATATGCGGTTCCCTCGGGGGTGATTGCCAGCCCCTCGACCTTGTCCACGACATAGCCGCCGTGCGCCTTCAGGTCGGGGATCAGATCGCGCACGACTTCCTTGTCCAACAGTGGCAGATCGCCATCGAGCGGCGCAGCCTGCAGATCGGCCAGATCGACACGGGTGATCTGCTTGAGGGCGGCCATCTCGCCGATCAGGTTGTCGCGCTCGATCAGGTAAAGTCCATCCTGATAGACCGCCAGATCGGACAGCCCGACCCAACCCTCACCCGTCTCGATCGGATAGCGGACAGCTGACCATTCGCCGCTGGCCGGATCCAGTTGCAGCAGCTTGACCTGCCCCTCGGGATCGTCGCCCCATTCGCGCTGCACGGCGAGCCAGAGCTTGCCTTCCACCAGCGCTATCCCCTCGAAACCGAACCGCTTTTGATGTTCGGTCAGCGCCTCGGGCAGCCCGAATTCCTCGGTGATCGCTCCCTCGGCATCGACATGCAGGACCGCGTGGGGGATGTCCTTCTCGCTATTGCCTTCCGAGGCCAGCCAGAAACCGCCCTGCCAGTCCGGCTCGATCCCTTCGAGATCCAGTTTCTCGGCGGGCGCGCCATCGCGGCTTACGACAAGGCGAGAGGTAATCCGCGCCGGTGTTTCCGAGGCATCGATGGCGAAGATCGCCGGGGCGGCGGAATAGACGCTGTCGCTGACCGCGTAAAGCCGCGACGGATCGGACGGATCGACAGCCAGGCCGGACAGCGCGCCCCAAGGGATCAGCTCATCCGCACCGGCCGAGGTGATGGTCGGATAGGCGGCGGGCGCATCCTTGCGCTCATACAGCATCACATGGGCGCGCGCCGCGCCGTCCTCGCCCAGATCGGTCTCGTTCGCGGTGGCGAACAGGTTGCGCTGCGGGATCGCGACCAGCCCCTCGGGCCCGATCCCCGAAGGCAGGGCCTGCACCAGGCGCGGCGCGGCGGGATCGCTCGCATCGAAGACGAACACGATGCTGCCGCGTTCGGAGGCCACGAAGATCATCGGGACGCCGTCATATTGCGCGGTGATCACCGCCTCGGGCTCGCCGCCCTTGTTGTCCGAGCGGCCATCCGGGTAATGGCCCAGCTTCATCAGCTCGTGATCCAGCAGGTTGCCACTGTCATAGACGACGCTGCCATCCTTGGCCCAGATGGTGAAGCCACGGCTGCCGCCATTCCAGTCGCCCTCATTCGCGGTCACCAGGTGATCATTGTCGAGCCATGCCACGGCATCCGGTTCGCGCGGGACCTTTGCCAGGCTGGCGGTCGGATCGATCCGGCCGTCATCCTCGGTATCGATCCCGTCAAGATCGACGCTGCCCGCGCTGAAATGACTGATAACCTCGCCATCCGAACCGATGATCGCGATGTGATTGTTCTCTTGCAGGGTGACGGCCAATTCGCCCGCCTCGTTATATGAGACGAATTCCGGCTCTGGATCACTGCCCGCGATCTCGGCCAATCCCGTCAGGTCGATCCGCTTCAACCCGGCGCAATCGGCAGCGCCATCGGCAACCGGGATCGTCACAACGAAACCGGCGGGCATCTGCGGGATGGCGCCGTCATTCACGTCCTCGTCGCGTTCGTTCTCGATCGCGATGGCGACCTGGCTGCCATCGCCATTGACCGCGACCGCATCCGGCTGACCGCCAATATCGCAGCTTGCGGTCACTTCCTGGCTGGCGATATCAACGCTGCGCAGCGCCCCCGAGGGCTCGGTAAAGCTGTCCGAAGTATTCACCCCGACAAATGCCGTGTCCCCGACGATCACGGTGGTGGTCGGCTCGCCATCCATGGCGACATGGCCAAGCGGCACCGGCGCGGCCGGATCGGAGATGTCGATCAGCCCAAGTGCTTCCAGCGGGCTGTCGGAATAGATCAGCGTGTTGCCGTCTTCGGTCACCGCCATGATCTCGGCGCTGGTTTCCTGCGCCCTGTCCTCGCCTTCCGCGAAATTCGCGGTGGTGGGAAAGCTGGAAATGCGGTTGAAAACCGGCTCGGCAATGGCAGCGGGCGCCGCCAAGGCAAGCGCGATGAATGACGTCGACATGAGACGCATGACAATTGATCTCCGGGTAAGTTCTCTTCCCGCGGTTGTGCCGCAGGAAAGCGACAGTTCCGCAACGCTCATGCGACCGATTGATGACAGTCAGTAAAATCCTTGGCCTTACGGTCGGTAGAAATGCCTGATAGACCATTGAATTGTCGCCTTTCGGAATCATAAATTTTGAGTGACTTATCTTGGATGAAAATTTGGAAACCTTTATCGGTTAACTTGTTTCCTCACCCAGGTGCTGAAATAAAGATGGTGATTGCAATCCACTAAATTTATCAACTTGCTGGAAAAACTGAAACTGAATTGACAGGCGCTCTCTCTGGAGAGCGCCTATTCGTCTTGGGTGCTTTCGCAGTTCTGTCCTTGGGCGAAATAACATCGATGGACCAATCAGCATCTACGCAGATCTATCCCGTCAGATTGCGTTTCTGTAACATGACGACAATACCATTGATGATATAACGGCATACGCGTCCGTGGATCGAAGGTGGCTTAGTCATCGATGCGAGCTTGGGCCCGACACGCCAATAAAAGCGGATGAAGGCACGGCCGAGCCTATATCTACTCAGGTGGAGGTCTCGAAAGGCACGTAATGCCACGACATCGGGATGATAAGGATCGCCATATGCCGCGGTCGCAACAAAGCATGCTTCGCCAGCCTGATCAGTATCTTCATCCTCCGGTTCTTCTTCAGTCTCGGGCTGCCAGGGTTCTGGATCAGGGTCCTCGGGGTCAGTAGATTCTGACAGTGTAGGGAGCGGTTTGGGGTGGCTAGCTTCAAAATTGTCAAATGCCTCGTTCCAGAGTTCCGGGTCATGCAGATGGCTTTCCGCTGCGTCCCGAAAGGCCGTACCAATCTCATCATATTGTTCCCAGTTGAGGTCCGAGAGGACGCTGTCCAACGTCTCCGACGCGTCAGCGTCCGAGATGAAGTCAAATGACCGGTCTGCTATGTCGGATGCAAAGTCGGCACCGCCGGCTATGGTTAATATCCCTCCATCGGGAAGTGCAATGAGCAGGTCTTCACCTTCGATTGTCGTCGCTGCCATTAGCTCTTCACCACTCGTGAACGCACCGCCGAACCCGAGCATATCGCCATCCTCGAAGTCTGTGATGTCAATATTGCGAGCACCATCGGTGACGATGAGATCCTGCCCGGTACCGGCTGAAACGGTAACCACATCATCGCTGGTTTTACCGACCACCAGGATCAGATCATCGCCTTGATCCCCGCTGAGGTGATCTTCTCCCGTGCTCGAGATCAAGACGTCGCCACCACCGCCTCCGGACAGCTTGTCGTTGTTTTCCCCCCCGATCAGGACATCGGAACCATGTCCTCCATGTAGTTCGTCATCTCCGACATGGCCGCGAAGGATGTCATTTCCATTGACTCCTTCCAGGTAATCATCGACCATGCCCGTTCGCGGATCAGTCACATTATGTGCGCCTTCGAGCACGATATCGCTGGAGGATTCGCTGGCGATCAATGTGACGAGCTCGTTGTTGCCCAGCAACAAGCGGCTTCCGGCCTCGCTACCACTGAGCACTTGCATGTCTCCCCGTGCGTCGAGCGGAACCTCACCGGTGTATGTGAATTCGGATTCATCGTACCATGTCGAATATGGTGCATCGGCGGCGATGATATGGTGTGTTGAGATGTGATAGCTGTCTGAAAGACTGCTGAAATCAATATTCACATCCTTCCCGGACATGTTGCTCAGGAAGATGACCTTCTGATTGTCGTCCTCAAACCCGGTAATGCCGAGCTCCCCGTCTACATCAATGACTTTGAGGGCCTGTTGGTCCGGAATGGTGGATTTTCCAATGAGCTGGGTACTCGCAATATCATAAACTTTTCCCGTGGGGGTCGCTATGGTGACAGTATCCCCGTCCTTCATTTCCGAGGGAAGAATTTTGGCATCATAGAGTTTGGTGGTGAGCCATTTATAGTTGATGCCCCAATGATCGAAGGAATCTGCACCCGCATCGATATAGCGCGAAAACTCTTCGATCCAGAACCCGGCCTGGTTGACACCGAAGACTGGTGCCTCCCCGGCCATATGCCAAATATTGAACTCTGAGAACGAGAAATTAAGATCGTCGGAGAAGCCCTCTATGTTGTAGAAGGCTTCCATCGGCTCTACTGCTCCGTCCTTTTGCCACTCCAGTTGTCGATGTGGGTTTGGATAGGCGTGTTGATAAATGGTATCAACTATTTCCCTGTTTTCGACATCAATCTGATCTGCAATTTCGTGAGTTTCTTCTACATTGGTATTTCGCCATGCTGCTCCGGCTTGAATTCCGGTATCAATTGGGATCCAATCCTCGCCAAACTCTTCCTTTAGGCGATGGTTCAGGTTCTCAAGAATCGGAATTTCAATATTTGCGATATACCCATATTCCTTGGCGGTAATTTCTGCCCAGTATTCGTTGCCAATCTCGAAGCCTGAAATCTTGACCTCGGGAAACTCCTTCAAAGCAGATTCCAGGTTGTCTATATATCGATCGAATCCCGCATGATCAAAGCTTTGTGTGTTCGAATCGAAGAACGGGAATGTCGGGATCACAATCGAGATTGTGGTGCCGCTCTCTGTTACGAACTCCAGAGCTTCCCGAATTGTTATAATGTCTTCTTCTGTTCCTTGCTCGGATTCTGACAACGATAACGGCTGAAAAATGCCGTCCAGCCCTCCGTTGCTCCAGCTCGGTACTTCGGCAATGCCTCCACCAGGATATCGAAAATTATGGAACGAAATCTCATCCAGCATTTCTCTGTACGGAGTGCCAGGCTGGATATCGTCATGTCTGAATAATAGATTTCCACCGAAGTGAGCGCTGGTAACGACATTCATGACTTGCACCACTGTTTTGCGTGGGGGTCATGATCAGGGGGTTACGTAAATAAAGTCGTGAGGACTATTTCTTTAATGTATACAAATTTATTACAATTCTGGTTCGCGCTCGATCCTTTGAGGAAGGTCGCGAAGTGCGGGAAGCAGGGCTACCACGTGATCAGAGATGATATGCGAGCTATCATTAGGGGGATTTCAGCAAGATAATGATATGCGGTTAACGAGATAACCACAGAAAGTATGATGGTCTCTTTGATGCGGGCCATGCCATTTGCCGCACTCAATCGGATTGGGAATTGGTTAATCTATTCATTTCAGTAGCCTCATTTTTTAGAAAGGCTTCGAATGCTTCGTCGGGTGTCCGTGCCGAAGGTCTTTGAGACAGGATCGCTTCAATGTCTTCCATGCCCTGATCACGGCCCGCTTCAAATGCTCTACGCAGTATGTCCTGCAGTGTACTTCTGTCAATCATAGTTCCAACCCATCTGTACTCTGTGACATCACAACAGTGTCTGGTCCGTAGTTGTGCCAGAGCATCTTACCGCATTTTCATGCAGAGAAACACAATGATGCGATCTGGACGGCATTGATGATGGGTTGGTTCCCGGCCAAAGGATCGAACAACCCACGAAAGTCCTGACACATAGACGCATTCGACGGATGTTGATCTAGTGGTCGATGATCCAGTCAAAGGGCAGGGACAGGCACGTCGCGACCAATTGATGATCGTCCGGCTTGGGCAGATTCTCGGCGATGTACAGCAGCGATTGGACTTGGTTTTTGCCTATTTCGTTCCGGGTCAGGCGGGATCGGCCTATTTCGAAGGGCCTGTGCAATCGGGCAAGCAGGTCAACATCCTGACCAATGCGCTGAACACGACGGATGTGCTTATGGTTCTGGAAGCTATACGAAATACCGTCGCGAGCTTTTGCAGGCGGGTGTCGAACTGTTCGAACTCAAACTTCGGGGCGGGCAGCCGAAAGAGGAAGAGTTTCAGATCAAGCCGCTCGGTCTGTCGGGCGCGAGCCTGCATGCCAAAACCTTCTCGGTCGATCGCGAACGGGTTTTTATCGGTTCCTGCAACTTCGACCCGCGTTCGGCCCTGTTGAATTGCGAAATGGGTTTCCTGATCCGCAGCCCGTCGATGGCCCAAAGGATCAGCGATGCATTCGACGATGGGCTTGCGCAGGTCAGCTACCGCCCCGCACTGACGCCGGAAGGCAAAATGATATGGCACGAGGATATCGGCCCTAACCAATCCCGTGTTTATCAGGAAGAGCCCGGCTCGACATGGACACAACAAGTGATGCTGACGGTGATCGGTCTGCTGCTGGTCGAATGGTTGCTGGGAGCCGGAGCCCGAAAGGAGAGCTTCATGAGACCGATCAAAGATCTTTGACTTGGGCTGCGAATGGCGCTGAAAGACGGACAGGTGCGTGGACTTGTGGCGCTGACCTTCAGTCTGATAACCGGAGCAGCGTTTTTCTATAGCTGGGTCGAGAGATGGGGTCTGCTCGATTCCTTCTACTTTTCGGTTATTACCATCTCGACAATAGGGTATGGGGATTTGGCCCCGCAGACCGCCTTAGGCAAGTTGTTCACCATAGGATATGTGCTGACAGGGTTGGGGTTGTTTGTCGCCACGGCAAGCGCAATTGCCGATGCCATCATCTCCTCGCGGCGCGACGGCAGAAATAAGGAGAACCAGCGATAACCAAGGCGCTGATATCCGTTCTCTATGGCTTCATTGCAGGGATGACCACGGCACTGGTCTTGTGGGGCAGGCATGGGGCTGGTGTCGCATTTGGTCTGGTCCGGACCGGAAACGCACTGGTACATTTTTGTCGTGATTCTCGTCGGTGGGGGCATCATCGCGCTGCTTCGCAGCCGAACCGACGGGGGGTGGCTTGTCAGAGCAGATCGCTCTGGCAAGACAGCCGGCTGCCACGCAGATCCACAAGACCGGGGTTCTGGCACTGACTGCAATCGTAGCGGTCGGATTTGGTGGCGCTGTCGGCCCAGAGGCCGGAATCCTGGCGGTTGTGGCCGAATTATCGGTACTGGTCACTGCGCTGCTCGCGCGACTGCACCATCCCGCCGATATGGTTGGCGAGATCGGCGCGGCTGGTGCTCTTGGTGGGCTTTATGGTTCGCCCCCCGGTGGCGCCATGCTGCTGGATGAAGAGCCGCAAGCCCCAAAATGGCAGCTTTATGTCGCCGCACTGGCGGGGCTCGCAGGTTTCCTCATAGTGGCACGGCGGATCCTGACCGAGAATGCATTGCATGTGGATTTGCCAACCCATGTTGCGGCGGGGGACGGCAGCGAAATCATTCTTGCGGTGCTTCCAAGCATGTTGGGGGCTGCTATAGGCTGGTTGTTTCTCAGATCGTTGACCGCGATCCGGGCCGGTTTGTCGGGTTTTGGGGCAATTTGGCAGTAGACGCTGATCGGAACCGCTTTGTTTTCCTTGCTGGCGACCGCCTTCCCCATTCTGCGATTTTCCGGCCATCATGAACTGCAGGAGATGCTGCATTGGGGGCAGGAAGCGGGGTTGATCGCGTTGCTGGCGCTGGCAGCCCTGAAAGTGCTGGCTCTTTCCTTATGTCTGGCCTCGGGTTGGCGCGGCGGAGCGGCGTTTCCGCTCATCTTCGCCGGCGCGGCAGCGGGTGCTGCTGCGGTTTGGCTCTTGCCGCAGAGCCCGGTGACTGTTGCCGTGGTGGCGGGAATCGGTGCTGCTTTGACCGTGGGCATGGGCAAACCGCTCGCCGCCATGTTGATCGCGTTGCTGCTGATCGGGCCGGTTGCCATAGAACCACTTTGCACCGGGCTGTTGATCGGCTGGCTGGTCTCGCGGCAACTGCCGAAGGCGGAACTGCACTGAGCGGTACTTGGATATTCCGATCACGCCTGACCGGTCTTCCTTCCGGAATATCCTTTGGCGGGTTCGACGGGATACCACCGAAGAGTGTGCCTAGATGCCATTATGGGCCTGCGCTCCTCTGGTGGCCATGAAGGTGGCTGTCCCCCAGAGTGATGATGTTGAAACGGGGTCCGCTGATTTCGGCCCCAGGCATCAAGCGAGGAACAGCCATGGAGTATTATGCAGGAATCGATGTGTCGCTGGAACAGTGCAGCGTTTGCGTGATGGATGCGTCGGGCAAGATCGTACGCGAAACGAAAGTGGCGAGTGAGCCGGCAGCGTTGTCTCGGTATTTTGCCGAGTTTGAGCTTCCGATCGTCAGGATCGGTCTCGAGGCGGGGCCATTGTCTCAATGGTTGCGCGAAGGCCTGGTCAACGCGGGTTTTGATGTGGTGCTGCTGGAAACGCGGCATGTGAAGGCGGCGTTGTCAGCGATGACCGTGAAGACGGACCGCAAGGATGCCCGTGGGATCGCGCAATTGCTGCGCATGGGCTGGTTTCGCCCGGTTCATGCAAAATCCGCGGACGCTCAGGCCGTGCGGGCATTGCTGGTCGGCCGCAAACTGCTGCAGGCCAAGCTGCGCGATGTCGAACTCAGCATTCGCGGCATTTTGCGTGGTTACGGGCTCAAGGTCGGCGAGGTAAGTCGCGGTCGTTTTGATGCCCGCATTCGCGACCTCATCGAAGGCCATGACATGCTGACGACGGTGATCAGTGCGATACTGAAGGCCCGGGCCGCCCTGTGGGACGAATTCACCCGGCTGCATCGTGAAATGCTGAAGATCGCCCGGGCCGATCCTGTCTGCCATCGGTTGATGAACGTACCCGGCGTAGGTGCTCTGGTGGCGCTGACCTATCGCTCGGCGGTCGATGATCCGGAGCGGTTTTCCAAGTCCCGAACTGTCGGCGCTTACTTCGGGCTGACGCCTGGAAAATACCAGTCCGGTGAGACCGACAGAGACGGCGGCATCACCAGGGTCGGTGACGCCATGGTGCGCACCGCGCTCTACGAGGCCGCGCATATCATGCTGACGCGTGCTTCGAGGTTCTCCGCCCTGAAAGGCTGGGCGATGGGTGTCGCGAAACGGCGGGGCATGAAACGGGCGAAAGTGGCGCTGGCCCGCAAGCTGGCCACCGTCCTGCATTGCATGTGGATTGATGCCAGCGCGTTTCGCTGGGGCAAGGAGGTCGTGACCGTGTAAGAGCAAAAGAGGAAACGGAGCAGGCCAGCTCAGGTTCTGCTCCTTCGGGGTCCCGTCGCCGGGACGAGGGCCTGGCAAGGTCGGAAGTAGTGCTGTGAACGCTTCGGCAAATCACGCGTCCTAGATTGACCTGCCGGTTCCGGATCTGATGGCATAGTGTGGCAGCCCGCGTGTTGACCACGGACAGAAGCATGATCCTGGCGGCGAGATGATCACTCGAAGGGACTTGACGAACAAAGGCCCATTACAGAAGCACTACACGCTACTGGTGGACAGCCGGACAGGTGCCTAGGCTGGACGACGCCAACGCCTTAACCCCATCTACTCTTTCAGGGGCAGGAGGGTTTAGTACGGCTCAAACCGATTACAGGATAAAAAATTTCAGCGGGTACGGCGTAAGACGCAAACCAACACCTGCTCGATGCTTCAAGCTCCAAATTGCCCCGCAGCGCTGCAGCGAGCGCATAGATTTTGAACCGGGCGCATAATGGCAGATCCTCGGCGATGGTTCCTGCCATCTCTCACGGCAGGTTCTCGCGAAAGAAAATGTCAAATTTGGGCAGACTGGTGGCCGTTTCCGGCGCGACAAGCGCGGCGATCGCGCGTGCTATCACCTCGTCCGCGGCAAGATCGAAAACCGCGTCCAAAGTGCCGTCGAGCAACGCCTTTCTGGTGTCGGTTGTCAGTCCATGACCGATAGTCACGATATCGGCACGGTTGCATTCGCGTAATGCCCGACAGATCCCACCGGAGGCCCCGCCGACATTGTATATTCCTACGAGATCAGGCTTTTGCTCCAGAAGGTTCAGCGCATGGCGATAATTCTCCCCCGGATCGTCATGACCCTCGCGCATGGCCATGACGTGAAGGTCCGGGAACATCTCGTCCATTATGCTCATGATCCCCGCTTCGCGTTCGCAATGCGCGCGGTACTGCCGCGAGCCTGCAACGAGTGCGACCGAACCCGCCCGGCGGTTCAGAAAGCGCCCCATCAGAAACCCGGCGGTTCGACCGACGGTATGGTTGTCCAACCCGATATAGTCGACCGGGGAATGTGATCCCAGGTCAGATACAATTGTCACCAGCCTCTTGCCCAACTCCGAGATTTCGATTGCGGCATCGCGCACCAGCGGATGTTCGATGGCGAAAAACGCGATACCGTCCGCCCAGCCCGCATTCTGACGCAATGCCGCAGCGAGGGCCTTGGCATTGAAGCCCTCGATGAAAAAGCAGCGAAGGGCGGGCTCTCCCGCGTTCTTGGCAGAAACGCGCCGTCGCAGCCTGTCGCCAAGAAGCCGGAGATATGGGTTCCCGCCCGAAGGCAGCAGGAAGACGATGTTGGGTGGCGGCGGGGTCACGAATCTTTCGACATCGGCCTGGCTGAGAAAACCGGTTTCACGGGCGAGCTCCAGAACCCGCATACGGGTTCGCTCCTTCACACCCTTGCGCTGATTCATCACGCGATCGACGGTCGCGAGTGAAACGCCTGCCGCATCAGCAATATCTACAAGAGTCGGGCGGCCTCTCGTTCCGGAATCTTCCTTGCTCAATTAAAACACCTCAAAACCCATTAATTCATATCTTTTGACTGATGCTCCTCTTTTGCCTAGCCTCTGTCAATAAGGCAAAATTTGAAAATTTCAGCGCCTGAACTGCGCAGAGATACATCAATTCAAATCATTCTACTCTGGGAGGAGAAGCTATGAAAACCTGTTTAGACCATATGGGGCGCCGTGGCTTCATGGCGCTTGGGGCGGGGGCAGCCTGTGCCATGGGGTTGCCTCGCGGCGCCTGGGCGCAAACCAGTCTGCGTTATGGTCACAACAATGAACCGGCCTCGGTCGCCGGAGCACAGGCGGACTGGTTCGCCGAGGCACTGGCGCAGACATCCGGAGGTGATATCGAGGTTCAGGTTTTTCCGGCAAGCCAGTTGGGAAAACTTCAGGAACTTGCCGAGGCGGTCTCACTGGGCACGATCGCGTTCTCACATAACACCGCCGGGGCGCTGGGTTCGCTATACGAGCCGTTTGCCGCGCTTGATACACCCTACATCTACCGCGATATCGATCACCTGATGAAGGTCACCGACGTTGATTCCCCGGTCATGCAGGAATTGAATGAAGGACTTGTCGCCGCCGCCAATGTCCGCGTGATCTATGCGCATTATTTCGGCAAGCGGAATCTGACCTGTAGCAAGCCGATCCTGACCCCCGCCGACCTGTCGGGCGTCAAGATCCGCTCGGTTCCGTTCCCGATTTATACTGCCGCGGTCGAGGGGATGGGGGCGGTTGCCGTTCCGGTCGACTGGTCCGAGGTCCCAACAGCGCTTGCCACGGGCGTCGTGCATGGGCAGGAGAACCCGGTCAATGTGGTACTGAACGTCAAACTCCATGAAGTGCAGTCCCATCTGATGCTCACCGGGCATATGTCCAATGCCGAAGTCGTCGTAATGAACGAGGATGTGTGGCAGGGCATGAACGATACGCAGCAAGAGGCGGTGCGCGAAGCTGCGCGCCAGACACGTGAAAAGGCGACCAGGGCGATCCAGGACAATGAAGAGGCCGAAACGCAGGAATTGCGTGACCTGGGCATGAACGTGATCGGCCCGGATGAAGGTCTGGATGTCGCGGCCTTCCGCGAGTCGGTCGGCAAGGTGGTCGAAGAACGCTTCGGCGCGACCTATGGCGATCTTTACGACAAGATCGCGGCGATATCCTGATGACGACTTGGTTGGGCGGGATCATCGTCGCGATGACGCGCGTGGGAATGCTGGCGGGCATGGGATTGCTGGCCTTGATGGCGGGATTGGTGGTGCTTCAGGTTCTTGCCCGCAATTTTGCGGATACGGGATTGCCATGGGCCGATGAACTGGCCCGGTTCAGTTGCATCGGCCTTGTGTACATCGCTGTTCCCGCATTGGCGGGCCGAAAGATCATGGTATCGGTGACCATCCTTCCCGATGCGCTCCCCCAAGCCGCTAGACGTTGGATGAGACTGATTGCCGATCTCGCGACGCTATGCTTTTCGGGTTTGCTGCTATGGGGCTTTGCGGAATTCTTGCCGAAAGCAGGGAAGTTCCTGACTCCGGCGATGAGACTGCCCAACTGGGTGTATTACAGCCTCGCCCTCGCGGGGAGCATCATGCTGGCGTTGGTTGTGCTTTACCGCGTGTTCCGGGCGTTCGGAGGAATCGATCCGACCGATGATTTAGGCGGCGCAGGAGAAGATCCGACGGTGCCATCATCATGAGCTTGCTTCTTCTGGCCATATTCGCGGTGCTTCTGGCATTGGGCGCCCCGGTCGCGATCTGCCTGGGATTATCTTCGGCCGTGGTGATCGTTCTGCATGGCCTGCCGGTTTCGGTGCTGGCGCAGCGCAGCCTGAATGCGTTGGACAGCTCGCCCCTGCTGGCGGTGCCGTTGTTCATCTTTGCCGCCAGCCTGCTGAATGCGACTGGGGTAACGACCCATATGTTCGATCTGGTGCGGATGATCTTTGGCCGCATTCGTGGCGCGGTCGCGCAGGTCAGCGTGTTTGTTTCGCTGATCTTTTCCGGCGTGTCCGGAGCGGCGCTCGCCGATATCGGCGCATTGGGCGCGATTCAGGTCGAGCAGATGAAGAAACAGGGTTATCGTGAAGAATTCGCGGCGGGACTGACTGTCGCCGCTGCCACAATCGGGCCGATCTTTCCGCCCTCCATCCCGATCATCATCTATGCTTCGGTCGCGAATGTGTCGGCGGTCAAACTGCTGATTGCCGGGATCGTTCCCGCCTTGTTGCTGACGGCATTCCTGATGCTTCAGGTCGCGATCATCGCACAGCTGCGTGGCCTCCCCCGCGACAGCATTCGCCCCGCATCTGGCGACGTGCTGCGCAAATTCGCGATATCTCTGCCAGCGCTTCTGGCACCGGTCTTGCTTATCGGCGGGCTCATCAGCGGCTATTTCGGCCCGACCGAGGTCGCAGGCGTGACGGTCGCCTATGCGATCCTGATCGGCATTGTCGTTTACCGCAGCCTGACCGTCGGAAAGATCCTGTCGGCCCTGCGCGA
This sequence comes from Paracoccus saliphilus, assembly GCF_028553805.1. NCBI lineage: Bacteria > Pseudomonadati > Pseudomonadota > Alphaproteobacteria > Rhodobacterales > Paracoccaceae > Paracoccus > Paracoccus saliphilus. The sequence goes on from NZ_CP067140.1 coordinate 3,185,955, forward strand.
GACAACCGAAGCAACGGCCAATATCCTGTTCGTGGTCGCCACCGCCGCACTATTTGCTTGGGTGCTAACGCTGGATCAGGTGCCAATGAAAGCCTCCGCGCTGTTGTTGAGCCTGACCGAGAATCCGTTTTTGCTGTTATTACTGACCAATGTGCTTTTGCTGATTGTCGGAATGGTGCTGGAAAGCATCGTCGCAATCCTGATCATTGCGCCGATCATCGCTCCCGCGCTGACTGCTGCCGGAGTCGACCCCTTGCAGCTTGGCATCGTCTTCGTTCTGAACCTGATGATCGGGCTTCTGACGCCGCCAGTGGGTATGAGCCTCTACATGATCTCGATCATAACCCGTATGCCGATTGCTCGGGTGATCGCGGGGGTAATACCCTTCTTCGTTCCGCTACTGTTGTCGCTGCTGCTTGTCTCCGCAGTTCCGGCACTGTCGACCTGGCTACCCGAAACACTAATGAAATGAGCGATCTCATGAGCAACCTGCTTGGCCCGATCCGTCAGCTTGGATATGTCGTGGACGATATCGAAGCGGGCATGAAATACTGGTCCGAAACCATGGGCGTCGGTCCCTGGTACTATAATCCCGAAGTGCCGATCGAGGATTACCGCTATGACGGGCAAAGCTATAAGGTGCGGAACTCGGTTGCATTGGCGAATTCGGGCGAGATGCAAGTCGAGTTGATCCAGACCCGCAATGACGTGCCCTCGATGTATCGGGACTTCAAAATGAACGGACTACGCGGTCTTCAGCATGTGGCATTCTGGACCCGCGATTACGACCGTGACCTCGAGATGATGCAAGCTCGCGGCTTTACCGTGAAGATGAGCGGTTGCGTCGGGAGAAACGGGCGGTTCGCCTATTTCGCCGAAGAGCAGCATCCGGGCACCTGCGTCGAATTGTCGGAAGTGATGGGGCCGAAAGGCCGCATGTTCGATCTGATCCGCGAGGCTGCGCAGGGCTGGAACGGCGACGATCCGGTGCGGCCATTCCTCGACCTGTCCGGAAACTGAGGCCGCCGATGGAAAGACTGGTCGCGGATTACCTGATAGAAACGCCACTGCCGCTTGACGAGGTCGCTGCCATGATGGCGGGCGAACAATCCAGTGGAACCTTCGTGCGCGTAGCAGGGGAAACGGACGAGCTACGCGCCAGATCGGCAGCGGAAGTAACGTCGATCGAGCAGTTGGCAGAGACGCCGGAGGCTGCGCTGCATTCGGCCTATCTTGAGCGCAAGGACATATCGGGACCGTTCAGGCGAGCCCGTGTCTCCATCGCTTTCCCGACAGAGAATATCGGGCGGAACCTGCCCACGCTTGCCGCGACCGTCGCCGGCAATCTCTACGATCTGGGGGAGGTCACCGGCCTCAAGCTGACCGGTCTAACGGTCCCTTCGGATTATCGGGCACGCTACGAGTTTCCGAGAATTGGTATCGAGGGGACGCGCCGAACAACCGGCGTGGTGGGCCGCCCCGTATTCGGCACGATCGTCAAGCCAAATGTGGGGATGCGGACCGACGACATTGCGGAACTGGTGGA